>MTML01000078.1 GCA_002011215.1 Archaeoglobus sp. JdFR-24 | reverse complement strand
ATTATCAGCTTGTCACTGAAGATGAATTTGAAAATTATCAATGGCTTGCTGAGCATATTGATGAGTACAGAAATGAAAACCATTCATTTGATAAAGCTGCCGTATTTCCACGCAAGGCTGGTGTTTTTTCAGCGGTAACAGGAATATATACTATAGCATCTTCTCTATGGCCACTCTACGGAAAAGAATTAGTGGATCCTATGTATAATTTCTTTATAAAAGGATGTGAAAATGTTGATTTTCTAGAGAAATATAGCCTAGAAGTAATATACGGAGCATGTGAAAAAGAATATTTTGTGAAAATACACGATAATATTTATCTTTATTATGGGTTGCCTCCTGAGGCAAACTTCAGTTATATGCCAGAAGAACCAAAAGCAGGAGAAGAAATAACATTCATTGACAATTCTACTACACCTTATGGAATGGTAACTAAATGGCTATGGGACTTTGGAGATGGGAATGTCTCAAAAGGAGAAGTTATTGGCCTTAAATTTGAAAATAACAGCTATATTAGAGCAAATGTGAAAATGAATGAAAGCTTCACCATAGACATGTGGATACAGCCATTCTTTTCATATGATGATGGAAAAATACATGAGTGGTTTTACTGGGGTGCAGGAAGCACATATGCACGCTGCTTCAAGCATTCAAATAATAAAATATATTTTGTTGTTAAAGGTGAGGAATGGAAAGCTGTTCAAGCTACTATAAAATTTGATGCTTATACATGGCATCATTTTGTGGGTGTTTACAACGGAAAAGCAGAAAAGCTATATTTGTACTGGGATGGAAAATTGGTTGGAATAGTAGAAGGAAAAGGAAGGATTTCTTCTGAAAAGGGTGTTGTTATTATCGGGGGGACAAAGGATAGATGGTTTAATGGTTGCATAAGAGATGTGAAAATTTATGGAAGAGATTTAAATGGCATAGAAATAGAGAAAAATTATGAGGGCAACATAACAACAGATGGCCTGATAGCATGGTGGAAAGTGAATGAAGGAAGTAGCAACATTGCATATGATAGCATTGATGATAATGATGCAAAAATATATGGTGCAAAATGGGTAAATTATGGAAGACATATATATAGCAAACCAGGAGAATATGAAGTCACGCTCACAGTATGGAATGAAGATGGACTAAGTGATTCAATAACAAGGAAAATAGTTGTTTCGTAAATGAAAATAATTTTTTCTCTATTCTGTATTATGCCAGCAACATCAGCACATTCATTCTTTTTTCTTATGATAAAGGTTGTTTTCGCTGGCAGTTTCTATTCATTTTTCCTTTATGTAAGCATTTTACCAGTAACATCACTTCATTCATTCTTTTTGAATACTACCTATTTTTCTTTTTCCATCTTTTTAAAAAAGAAATAGAAAACTATGCCCATTATCACAGCAACAACTGTCACCCAATAATTAGCAGAAGAAATAAGATGAATCTGATATTTTTTCCAGCTGAAAGGAAATAAAAGTTTCATTCCGCCTGTAACATGTTCAAGGAAAAAGTCAAGGAAATAATGAGTTGTTGCTCCAGCTACAAGAAAAAGAAATGCTTCTTTTATCTGCGGAAAAAGAATTGCAATTAACAAAGCCACAAGTAAAGTGCCAATAGGGGTATGCAATGGATCAAAAAATCCATGAGTATTGATTTTTAGCTTGATGAAGATGAGCTGGATTTTTACTAAATCAGGTAACAAGGAGCCAATAACAACTAAAGCAACGTTCATTTTTGTTGCCTTTCCAGTAATCCATCCTGCTATAACATGTGTAGTCCAATCAGGCATTTTTCTCCCTCCCCTCAAACATAAATTTTTTGGGGTTAAATTTCCAGTTTTTGAAGAATAAATATAAAGCAAGAGGAATTGCTGGGAGAGAACGTATGAAGATTAGGCTGTATTTCCAGCCTTTGCTTACCAGGATTTTTTTTGCTGTTACATGTCTTTCTCCGTCCAAAATACCTAAAACCTCCAATACATCTCCTTTTTCCACACTTGCATTTTTTATGGTCACATTCAGATAATCATAAGGTGGTTCCATAAGTTTTATTTTCGCTTCTGTTCCATTAATTCCAACGACTTTTCCTCCAAAATGCACTTCTTTTCCTTCAAATCTTTCATAATGTGCTAGAATATAATCCATGTCAGGATCTTTTTCATCATGCTCCAAGCTGCTGTATGCCATTAAAGATATAAGAGCAAGGATGGTTACCATCGCCAACAATTTTTTCATTTTTATCCTCCGAATCCGCAAATACAAATGCCAGTAGTAAGAAAAATTTTGTGGAAAAATTAAAAATTAAAATGTAAAGAGAAAGATTACATTTCTAATCTACCATCTTATTTAAAACCTATTGTATCCCAATGTTTCTTCTTTCTTCTAGAAATGTTTAAGAAGCAATTATTAAATACTCTTGTTTTATACTCCTATGTGAAAAATAAAAGAGTGATTATCACAGGAGGAGCCGGATTTATTGGCTCCCATCTGGCTGAAGAACTCGCAGAAAATAATGAAGTAGTTGTTATCGACAATCTCTCCACAGGAAAATTGGAAAACATAAAACATCTAATTGATGGCAAAAAAATTGCTTTTAGAAAAGGAGATATTCGAAATTTAGATTTTTTGAAGAACGAGTTCGAAGGAGTAGATTATATATTTCATCAGGCTGCAATTCCTTCTGTTCCACGATCCATAGAGGATCCAGTTTTGACCAATGAAGTTAATGTTAATGGTACTCTGAATGTTTTAATTGCTGCAAGGGATTGTGGAGTGAAAAAAGTTATTTATGCCTCTTCCTCTTCAATATACGGAGATACTCCGATATTACCTAAGAAAGAAGATATGCCACCGAATCCTCTTTCACCATATGCCGTTTCTAAATTAACTGGGGAATATTATTGTAAAGCCTTCTCTGTTGTTTATGGCTTAAAAACGGTTTGTTTAAGATATTTCAATGTTTATGGCCCTAGACAGGACCCAACTTCTCAATATGCAGCTGTGATTCCCAGATTCATTACAAGGATTCTCGATAATAAACCACCAATTATATATGGAGACGGAAACCAAACAAGAGATTTTACCTACATCAAAGATGTGGTTATCGCAAATATTCTTGCTGCAGAAACAAATGTCGAGGGCGTATTCAATATAGCTAATGGAAAAAGAATAAGCATAAATGAATTGGCTAACAAAATAATGGACATTATTGGGGAACAATTTGATCCTATATATGACAAGCCAAGACCTGGAGACATAAAAGATAGTTTGGCAGATATTTCTAAAGCAAGGGCTAAAATTAATTATAGACCAAAATATAATTTGGAAAAAGGGTTAGAGGTGACAATAAAATGGTTTCGAGAGCAAAAGAAAAATTGAAGGGTAAAGTAGTATGTGTCGTTGGTTTAGGATATGTAGGTCTACCACTTGCAGAAGCTTTTTCAAAACATTTAAAAGTAATAGGATATGACATAGATTGCAAAAAGATTAAAAGGTTAAAAGAGAAAAAAAAATATAGAATAGAATTTACATCGAATCCTAAAAAAATAAAAAGCGCAGATTTTGTTATAATAACTGTTCCCACGCCAGTAACCAAATCTAAACAGCCTGATCTATCTTTTGTTCAATCAGCGGCTGAAACGGTTGGTAAAAACCTGAAAAAAGGAGCTATAGTTATTTTGGAATCCACGGTATATCCTGGAGTAACAGAGGAAATTGTGAAGCCAATATTGGAGAAGGAATCCAAGATGAAATGCGGAAAGGATTTTAAGATCGGGTATTCACCTGAAAGAATAAATCCTGGCGATAAAGAGCACACATTAGATAAGATAACCAAACTTGTAGCAGGAATGGACAAAGAAACCACCGAGATTCTAGCAAAACTTTACGGGCTAATAACCAATGTTTACAAAGTCAAGGATATTAAAACTGCAGAGGCAGCAAAAGTAATAGAAAATATACAAAGGGATTTAAACATCGCTTTAATGAATGAATTGGCAATTATTTTTCATAAAATGGATCTAGATACAAAAGCTGTTCTGGATGCAGCAGCCACAAAATGGAATTTTCATAAATACTCTCCTGGATTGGTTGGCGGTCACTGTATCCCGGTCGATCCTTACTATCTTGTCTATAAAGCTAAAGAACTCGGCTATCATCCACAAGTAATTTTAGCGGGTCGCGCCATAAACGACTATATGCCAAAATATGTTGCTGAATTGGCAATAAAAGCATTAAATGATGTTGGTAAAGTAATAAAAGGCTCCAAAGTTTTGATTATGGGGTTAACCTACAAAGAAAATGTTGCCGACACGAGGGAATCACCTGTAAAAGATATGATAAAAGAACTTCAGGATTTTGGAATAGAGATATATGGTTACGATCCATTGTTAAGTGGAAAAGAAATAGAAAGCTTCGGTGTGAAAGCTTTAGGGAATTTGAAAAAGAAAGTTGACTGTGTGATTATCACAGTGGCACATAATGAGTTCAGAAATATGAAACTCGAAAATATAAAAGGGTTCATGAACGATAAACCAATATTGATCGATGTGAGAAGGATATTCAGTAAAAAGGCAGCAAACAAGCAAGGATTTTGTTATAAAACATTGTAATTAAGATAGATAAAATAAAAAATAAGGAAGAAATGAGAGAGATAATCCTCAGGAGACTATTAATAGGTGAAGAAAAAATGGATATGGACGAACAACCAGTGGATGCTATAATTAGTAAAACTTTACAAAAAGTGGTAAAGGGGACTGGTATTGTTTTTGTTAGTAGTATTACGAGTATACTTTTGGCTTTTGTTACGAGGATTATAATTGCTAGAAATTATACCCAAGAAGAATATGGAATATTTTCATTGGGCTTCACTATAACAAGTATATTCGTGATAATCGGAACTCTAGGTTTACGGGAAGGTGCAACTAGGCAAATAGCATATTATAGAGGAAAGAAAGATGGAGAAAAAATAAATGGAATAATTTTTTATTCTTGGCTGTTCAGTTCTATAAGCGGTATCATCTTATTTTTATTAATCTTTTCGTTCGCTGAGTCTATATCTAAGGATTTTTTTCATCTACCGGCTCTATCATTTCCGTTAAAGATTTTTTCGTTTGCTATTCCTTTTCTTGTTTTGCTTTACATCTTCACTGCAATTTTTAGAGGATTTAGTAGTGTAAAAGAAAAGGCAATTTTTATGGATCTTTTGAAGAATTTATTGTTTCTTTTGTTTGTACTCTATACTGTTTGGTATGCCCGATCGTTTAAATGGGTTATATGGTCTTTTTCTGTTTCAGCTATTCTGACTTTGATATTTCTTTTATTATATGTTGCTGTTAGAAAACCATTTCTTCTAAAAATCTCTATAAAAAAATTGGATTTTACTGGAAAAGAATTACTTCTTTTTTCAATACCCCTTCTCTTTGTATCAACTTTGTACCTAGTAATGAACTGGACGGATACACTAATGCTTGGCTATTTCAAAACAGCTGAGGTCGTAGGTATTTATAATGCTGCATTGCCTCTGGGACGTTTTATTTCATCAGCTCTAATATCTATGCTTTTTATTTATACACCCATCGTTTCAGAACTATATGCCAAAAAAAGAACATATGAGATGCGAAGAAGTTATATTATATTAACAAAATGGCTCTGCGCCGTAACCTTCCCTCTCGCGATGATTTTTGTACTATTCCCAAGCACTGTCCTAGGTTTTCTATTTGGTCATAAATACGTGCTAGCTCAAAACGCATTACAGATTCTTACCTTAGGATTTTTTATTAATAATTTAATGGGGCCAAATGGAGCAACACTAACTGCGATGGGTGAAACAAAGTTTCTTATGTATGCAACATTTGCTGCAGCATGTATAAATGTGATACTAAATGCTCTGCTTATTCCAAAATATGGCATAAATGGTGCTGCTTTGGCTACAGTATCTGCCTTGATTTTGATAAACATAATCCGATCCATTAAACTTTATTCTATCTCAAAAATCCATTCTATAGAAAAAAATATTTTAAAACCTATTCTTATAGGTATTTTCCTACTTTTTGTTGTTCATACTCTCGCAAAAAGATTTTTTACTGTGACCTTCTGGATGCTTCCTATCATTTTCTCCATTTTCTTGGTTCTGTATTGTATCCTTCTTCTATTTACTAAAAGTTTCGATAAAGAAGATGTGGAGTTATTATTAGTTATAGAAAAGAAGAGTAAAATCAACTTAACAATGCTAAAGCGAATGATAAAAAAATTTTCATAATCACATTCTTTCCCTTAATTTTAGTTTTTGTATAATTTCTTTTATTTTTTTCTTTTCCCCGTAATAATTAATAAATTCTGGCTTTCTTTTTGCAAACTCTGAGTCTTCTTCAAAAATTTCCATTAACACTCTTCCATCTATATCATTTGGAATTGGCAAACCGAAGATGTGAAGAATTGTTGGTGCTATGTCGTAGATTTTTGCACCTTCTATTTTGTAGCCTTTTTTGATTCCTGGGCCATATGCAAGAAAAATGCCGTTTAATGCATGATCAGCCTTTTTGAATCGCGGATGTCGAATAATAAAGTGGGACACCTCTTGAATTAAGGAGTATCCTTTTTTAGGCAATATTAACAAATCAGGCGCTTTATCCATCATTGGTCCAAAATATATTTTTTCCTTTTCAAAAACCTCTTCAATAATTTTTTCCCCTGTATCAACATCTTTTAAGTTCTTTAATTTGTTTTTAATTTTGTTTTTTATTTCTTCTCGACCCTTTTTTTCAGTGATAAATATACTTCCGCTGCCCACCATGGCTGCGCTAGATTTTTCTAAATTAATATCATATACCGGGTTAGATTTCCCAGGAATAGTTTTTCTAACAATATGTAAAACTTTTGACGGAAGTCTCATATAAATTTTATCTAATTTATATTTTGTTAAAAATCGTGATAAACTTTCTTTACTTATGCCTAATTTACTTAAGCAGTTTTTATTATTTCTTCTCAATTCCAAAAATCCTTCCTGCTTTAGAAGAGTATTTATATGCACTACTTTTTTTATCTTGCTAAAACCATGGTCCGAAACTAAAAAAAGCTTAATATTTTTATTATATAAAGTATTTAGCACCTTCCCTAAAAATTCATCTAAATATTGATAATACCTCAGGAGTTCCTGCTCTTCCCAAATTATATGCTGTATTCTATCAGTTCCTACAAAAACAAAAAAGAAAAAATTCCATTCTTTTTCAAAAAGATGCCAAAAAAGCTTGATCCTTTCCTCCGTCATCTTATACAATTCTTTGATGAATTTTTGCTTTTTTCCTTTATACCTATTCCAATTTAACTCTATTCTATAATTAGGGAATAATTTTAAAATTTCCTTTTTTAATTCTTTCGGATATGTAAATTCACTATTTATATCTGGAGTATACATCCCTGTTATCATTATTCCATTTATTGGACGAGGAGGATACGTTAGAGGTACATTAACAACGATAGATTTCTTATCACTTAGATAATCCCATATCTCTTTCGATTTTTTACTCCTTGAATTGTACAGTTTCAATTTCCAACCGTTTTCTGTTCTTTCTATGCTCATAAAATCAAATATACCATGTTTTCCTGGATTTTTTCCTGTAGTCATTGATGTCCATGCAGGAGGAGTAATATGAGGTACTGTACTTTCTAATTCACCCCATACCCCTTCCTCCATTAATTTTTTGAATGTAGGCAATTTTCCTTCATCTGCCCAAGGCTTAATTAGGTCAAATGTTGCACCGTCTAATCCTATAACCATTATCTTCATGGACTTTCAGCTTAATAATAGAGTTATATTTAAATACTTTTAATTCATCTTGAAAAGTAGTAACACAACGGGGAGAAATATGAATCACATAAAATATGATTCAAGTAAAGAATATCCAAAGTTAGTTACACTACTCTTAATAGCAAATCTAGCTATCCTTTCTCTCATTATATTTGTTTTTTTAATTAAAGCTACACCTGTTCAAGGTTATGAATTGTCTTTCTATAAAAATATTCCCTCTTATAGCTGGTTGTTTTTAATTTTACCTTTTATATTATCTTCTATCATTCTTTTATTTTTTTCTAGTAAAAATTCTTCAGGAATAATAGATAGTTACTTTCTTATCGGATTGTTACTTTTATTTTTGATTTCATTGATCCTTTTGATAACGCCAGTCCTCAAATACAGTAAACTCTATGACCGATGGGATGCATGGTATCATCTTGCCCATACTTTCGATATCATAAAACTTGGGAGAGTAAATCTTCACCAAAATTCATACCCAGCCCTTCACCTTTTGGCTGTTTTTTTAGAAAATACATCTGGGATGGAAGTCCTGAATATTTACAAATATATTTTTCCTATCCTCTTTTCGTTAAATATTCTTTTCATATATGTACTCATTAAAAATATATCTTCCAAAGATATAATTATAATATGTGCTATAATAACTACCGTTATCCCTGGCGTCCATACAGTTGGACTAATTGCTAAACCTTGGGTTTTTTCCTTACTTTTAATACCGCTGATTATTTACTTATATTTTAGTAATTTAAAAAAGGGTGATAAAAGGTATTTATTTTTTTTAATACTTCTATTTCTCGTCATTCCAATATTTCATGTATTAATTGCAATGATAATAATTTGTATCTTGTTAGTTTTTGAATTACTTAGAAAATTAATTAATCACCAAAATGGAAGAATTAATGAGAAGTTATCTACTACCCGATCTTTTTCTATGTCTTCCCTAATAGTCTTCACCATTGCAACGATTTCTGGTATCCTGATACTTATTTACTGTTATGAAAAAAGGTTCTTTTCTGTAATAGACGTTTTATTACAAGAACAGTTTCAATTTATTGCTGGTCCAAATTTTACTACTCTTAATATCATAAAGTTTTTTTTGCCCGAACTTATTCTAGTCTCGATTTTCGCTTTTGGTGTATTTATAACCGTCCACAAAACATTTGGCAAAAAGCATATTGAATTTCTTGATCTAGTTATGTTTATGTTGCTTGGGTATTGTATTATAAATGCGGCTCTACTCCTCATAAGTTTATTTATTCCTATACTTCCATTTAAATGGAATCGACCACTCAGTATCACCTTTATTATTCTTCCAGTGGGGGTAAGCATAAGCATATATAATGTTCTGCAAATCACAAAAAAAAGACTGATATCTTCAAATAAAAATGCATTGGATAAAAAAATCCGCGTAATCATTATTTTCCTTCTAACTATGGCATTTGTAGCCGGTCTAACCACACTATATCCCAGCCCGTATACCTTTAGACTAAACTACCAAAATACTGATATGGAATGCTCGGCAGTATGGTGGTTAGGCACCTATAAAAATATGTCCAAAAAGGTTCTCACAGATCAATCTCTTTCTAGATATACTGCTTATTTAAATGCTTCCGAAGATAATTGGAGAAGTGGATACTGGGGTTTCCTCAATACTATTCCTACTCACTTAGGGTACGGAAAAGGAAATGTAGATCATACAGTAATGAGGAATCGATATTTGTTACTTAGCCAATTTGTCATAATAAAAGGAGAATCTGGTTATATACCAAATTGGCAACTATCTAAAGAAGATCTACAAAAATTACATAATGATATAGAAATCAACAAAATTTATGATAATGGAGAAAGTTATTCATTTCTTATCTTTACACTATCTATAACCCATACTGATTGAAAAATAATTTCGTTGCTTTAAGATTAAAGAATAAATTATTTAGCACTCTTTTCAATCACACCCTCTTAAAATATTCATAATATTCTTTCGCCATTCTTTCTGCAGTAAAATATTTTAAAAATCTTTCTCTATTTTTTTTGCCGATCTCTTCTCTGATATCTGGGTTATTGATTAAAAATTTTATAGAATCCCTCAAACCATTTATGTCCAGCGTTTCGTTAATTAGCTTTTTGTTTTCTTTACATACTATTTCATCCAATACGGCGCCTTTAAAACCAAGAATAGGGAGACCGGCCGCCATTCCTTCAAGAGCTACCATTGGCAAACCTTCGTATAATGAGGGCATAAGCAGTATATCCACACTATTGTATAAATCATTTAATTTTTCATGTGGTACAAATCCCAGTAACTTGATTTTTTTTACATTAATCTTTGTAGATAATGATTTAATTTTATCATAAAGAGCACCTTTTCCAGCTATATAGAAAATAAAGTCTTCTTTAATTTCCTTGAGTGCATATATTCCAAATGGAATACCTTTTTGTGCTGTATGTCTTCCAATGTATAGTATCGTTGTACTACCTGTTCTTTTCTTTGGATTGTAAATTATCCTATCCCTTCTGATTCCGTTTTTGATAACTTCCACATCTTCCACACCATAATATTCTTCCAATTCTCTAGCTATCTTTTCAGAAACAGCTGTTATGTTTTCGGCACAGTCAAAACTTTTTTGTTCATACTTAGCTATCCATCTCCATAACAAGTTCTTGGAAAAGATTTCTTTCCATGATAGGTATCCTAAAGGAATTTTGTCAAGAGCGTTATGTTTTAATCCGGCAGCTGTAGTATGTACTGTAATAACTGTTTTTTTATTTTTTAAAATTTTTTTTGTGAAATAATATGGAAAAATGCCTGAAGGGAAATGGAAATTGTAAATATCATAATCTCCACGATGTTTTTCTAAAAATTTTTTAAAGTATTTTCCGTATATCATCTTGTCAAAAGGATGTTTTCCCCATATTTTTATAAAATGGGCATTTCCTGTTAGAGAACTATCCTTCTCAAATCTATGTGACAATACCATTTCCATCTCAAATTTTCTTTTGCATTCAAATAATTCTTGAAATACCCTGCCTATACCTCCTCCTGTGCCCTTCTTTGGGTATTCTCTCCCAATAAACAAAACTCTCATATGTAATCACCTTATTATTTCCATAATGCTTTTCCGTTAAATTCCTTTGATAAATCATAAATACCAATTATAGTGGGTGCGATATCAGTGATATTTTTAATTTGTTTTTTATTTTTAAGGTTATTAATATTATGGTTATTATATACCATAAATATTCCTTCTCTATGATGATATCCAGAACTTGGGGACTCAATAAAAAGAGAAGATGAAACAAATTGTTCTTTGTGCAGGGTTGCATATCCTTCTCTTGGAAGAAAGGTGATATCTGGGGCTATATCAGAGAATTTGCCATTATAAATTTCTTGTTTGGTGTAAACTTCCTCTATAACCTTTTTTCCAGTTTCAGGGTCTTCTAATTTCTTTAGCTCTTCAACTATTTGATGAACTATACTTTCATAATCCTTGATATCCACTATTCCCTTTTGTTCTCTGTCTTTAAGATTTATATAAATATGGCCCCCTGTACCAACAGAAAATGCTTTTGTTCTGTTCCAGTCAATATCCTCAACAGATAAAAATAGCTTATTTAATGTAGTTTCTGCCTTGCCACCTCTAAATCTCGATCTTAGAGACATAAAGCCTAATTTTTTAGATAATTCATACAAAGTTTTTAAGTCTATGTTGCAATCATAAAGAAATTTTTTGAATTTAGTCTTAATGTTTTTCTTTAATTTAAGCATACCAATTTTAATCAAAAAATTATTTACAATAATATATTTTTCCAACCTCCCAAAACCATGATCTGATATTATAAACAAGGTCGTATTTTCATCTAGCTCATTCAAAAGTTCCCCAAGGAATGCATCCATTTTTTTGTAAAAATTTGGGATAGCATCTCTTATAAACTCATCTTCCACAAACTTATACCTGGAATGCTCTTTGTCAATATATTTCCAAAATTCATGCTGAAGAGGATCTGCGCCTTCAAACATTACCACAAATAAGTCCCACTTTTTTTCCCTCATTAAATATTTTGTAATTTTTGCTCTTTTCTCCATATTTCTGTAAAAAATTTCAATAAACTTTCGTTCACCATCCCTAGCAACATTTATTCCACCAACAGGTAAATGAGGATATTTACCAAATCTGCTTTCTATCTCATTAGCTAAAGATTTGGGATATGTATAATTTCTCCCAGGAGGGGTAAGTCCCCCAGTTATAAGGTATCCGTTAACTGGATATGGTGGATATGTTACCATTATATTCTGGACTATAACCTTCTTTCCATAATCTCCTAAGATTTTCCAAAAAGGTTTTGCTTTTACGTGTCGAGAATTTATATAGTATGTTTCATATGAATTGGGCTTTTTCATAATAAAATCAAATACCCCATGATTACATGGAGCCATTCCAGTTGCAAAAGAAACCCATGCTGGGCCTGATAAGGGGGGGACGGTAGACATTAATGTACCATATGCTCCTTCCTCCATTACCCTCTTAAAGTTTGGTAACTCCCCTTCTCTTATCATTGGTTCAATTATTCTAAAGGTAGCGCCATCAATGCCTAACACATATACTTTTTGTTTTTCTTTCATTCTTTCATCTCTTGAATACATTCGTAATAAATTTTCTCTATCCTTTCCACGATTCTGCTCCAATCATATTTTTCTTTCACTAACATTTTACCCTTCTTGCTATAGGCATTCCTCAATTGGGGATTAGTTAAAAATCTTAAAATTTTCTTTTTTAATTGATTTTTATCATATCTAACTACATATCCGACTTTTCTCACGATATCTGCGATACCGCATCGATTTGTAATAATTACGGGTGTGCCACAAGCTAAAGCCTCAAGCACTGTATTAGGAAATGTTTCATAACGGGAAGGCAATACATATATATCAGCGTCGATATATGCTTCAAGCTTATCCCCATCATATAATGGTCCCGTCAATAAAACTTTGTCACTAACCCCTAATTTTTCTATCTGGCTTTTGAGAATCGATAAAAAGCCATCATCTGGTCCTACCATCACTAGCTTAACATTATCTATTTCCTTAATTAAATCTGCGAATGCGCTCACAAGCAGATCTAAGCCCTTGATTTTATGAATTCTACCTAAGTAAAGAATGATTTTTTCGTCATCTCTTATGCCATATTTTCTTCTAAATCTTCCTTTTTCTGGTAGATTTTCATACTCTGCTAAATCAATACCATTGGGCACAATTTCGATTTTATCTTCTTTGATGCCCATCTTTTTATATTGTTCTGCTTCAATTCTTGTCAAAGCAAATGCTTTAGAAACATCTCTTAATATTTTATAGCCCCATATCCTATCAAAAAATCTTTTTATTTTCTTCTTGGTAAAAAAGGGCAATATAGAACCCCTTGCTTGCAAAATATATGGAATACTATATTTTTTTGCATAGTAACAAGTGATTACAGTAAGTGCTGTTCGATATTCATGAACATGAATGATATCAAAAAATTTCATCTCCTTTCTCGCTACTATCGGCAAATAGTATGGGGTTGGTAAAACCCATTTTTTCGATAAATAGTTAGATAAATTTCTAAAATAATATACTTTTATCCCCTCAACATCTACTGGCTTATTCTTTTCAACATTTAGCCTATATTTAAAACCATCTGTTGTGTAAACTGTAACTTCATGCCCTCTTTCCACTAACTTTCTTGAGATTTCATACACTGCCCTGGGAGGGCCTCCTGCTTCCCAAGATGGTTTAAAAAAGTTGGTTACCTGTAATATTTTCATTTTATCTCTTCATCACTAACCAATTACCAATTGCTAATCCATCTAGACCGCTATTTTCTAGAGTTTGTATGGCTATTTCTGGTGTTCCAACTATTGGATACCCATGCAGATTGAAGGATGTATTAAGAATTCCTCCAACGCCTGTAATTTCCTCAAATGTTTTTAATATCTTTCTGTAACCCTCGTTCCAATCATTGACTATCTGTGGACGTGCTGTTCTATCGCGTGGATGCAAGCCAGCAACTATTTCATCTGCCTCTGGTGTAGTGTCAAAAGCTTCGATCATATAAGGAGCAAACTTGGCATCAATGAGATAATCTTCTTTTCTTTCGTCCAAAATAGAGGGTGCAAAAGGCATCCAGAAATCTCTGTGTTTTATAGCAAAGTTAAGTTTCCTGATAACTCTCAAATCTCTCGGATCAGCAAGAATACTTCTATTGCCTAACGCTCTTGGACCCCATTCTACCCTTCCATTAAACCTAGCAATTATGAAACCTTTAGTGAGTAATTCACCAACTTCTTCATCAATTTCATCAATATATTTTGCTTTATCTATCCAGCCAGTTTCTTTAAGGACCTTTTCGATATAGTCGTTATCATACTCCATGCCATAGTAGATAGGGCCTAACTTTTCCTTCTTTGGTTTTATTCCTTCTCTTTCGCAAAATCTGTAATAGCCCTCCAATGCTGCACCAACAGGTGTTCCTTCATCACCTGCTGCTGGATAAAAGAAAATATCATCCACTTCTTCCATTTCTCTTAAAACTTTATTTGCTTTAACATTCAGAAACATTCCCCCTGCACATGCTATTTTGTGTAATCCAGTTTCTTCAATAGCATTTTTTACCCATTGACTAACCAACTCTTCAAAGTGTTGCTGAGTGGCAGCACTTATATTATCGAATCTTTGTTCTGCCAGAAGCTTAATGAGCTTTTTCTGAACATATGTTACATATGCACCAATAGTGTTTTCGAATTCTAAAGGCTTTTTAGGATTTATCCTCACTATTTTTCTGATTTTATCGATGCAATAATCGGCAATGCCATAGGGGGCCATTCCCATAACCTTATATTCATGTTCCCATCTTTTTAAACCAAGATATCCAGTAATTTCGCTATAGAACACATTTCCTGGACTATTATAGGCAGTAGTAGATGCTACCCTTTCCATAGTGAAATTTCTACCAATATTAACTGTTGAACACAAACCATCACCTGCACCATCTAGAGTGAGAACCAATGTTTCATCATCCCATGGCCTTTGATAATAAGCACAGGCAGCATGAGCAGTATGATGCTCTACAAACATTATCTCTTTGTTTTCAATACCAAGTTCTTTGAAAATTCGCATTAATTCATCCATCTTACGTCTTTTATGCAAAAAATTTACCAACCATCTATTTAATGTATGATATTTAAAGAGGAATGCAAATCTTTCATACAATCTAACATGAAATGGCCTTTCTTTAAGAGGAGCATGAGAACGTATTAATCCTGCTATCGCGATTAAATCCACATCATCTGGATGTATATTTGCAATTTTGAATACCATTTTTATAGAATTAACAGGTGTACCACTATAATTTTTTTCATTGACTAGCCTTTCCTCTTGAATAGCAGCAACAACTGCTCCATTTTTTATCAAAGCAGCTCCTGCATTATGTCCATCATGTATACCCAAAACAATAACATCTTTTTTCATTTTTTTATCACCTCTAATACATTAATTATTTTCTGAGCCCTATGTCGGAAAGTATGCTCTTTTAATATTCTTTCTCTGGCTCTTTTACCTATTTTTTCTCTTTCTACGTCGTCAGTAAGTAACCACTTATATGTCTCTATAGCTTCTTC
>MTML01000046.1 GCA_002011215.1 Archaeoglobus sp. JdFR-24 | reverse complement strand
AATATATTTTTCATAAAACAAATCCCAATCCCACGCCTCACTTCAGGCAACTGGTTCTTTGACCAGATCGTTCCGAGAGCAGCAAGGCTAATCTGCATAGACGAAGAGTTTGCCGAACTCTGGGAGGAAACTTTCAAGCCAGAGTGGAGAGAAATAGCAAAAACATCGAAGGTTAAGGGCTGGGAAAATCTAACGGAAAAGTGGACCCCAGAATGTGGCGTTTATGGCTGGGTTTACATCAACAACGAGAAGAGGGATGATGGTAATAGAGCCCAATTAAGGGCTGAGATTGATGCTCTGGTTGCTCATCTCTATGGCTTAACAAAGGATGAGTTCGCCTATATCCTCGACACGTTTCCAGTGCTGAGGCGTAAAGAAGAGGAGGCTTTCGGAGAGTTCAGGACTAAAAGGATGTGTCTGAAAGAGTATGAGAGGTTTGCTAAGATAATCGAGGAAGAAAAGAAGAAAAATCCTGTGAAGTTTGATTTGAGTGGGTTTAAGAAAAGTTACAAACAAGACAAAACTGAAAAAGTGCCATTGCAGGCTAAACTGACTGAAGATGGGAAGATTGCGAAGATAAGGAGTTTAGACTCGTTTTTCAATCAGGGTTGAGCTAACTCCCGTTGTAATATTTTTAGAGTATTCTCTATTCTGCCTGTGATATCATCAAATTTTTCTTTGAGTTCATCTATGTCCTCTTTCTCATAAAGTCCTTCATACAGTTTGTTATCAATTATTTTCTGGAAATTATTCTCAATCTTATCTTTGTGATACAGTAGGAAATCGTTTAGCAACTCATACCAAAATTCAAGCTTAAATTTATAGCCACTTTTCTTCCAAGTTTCAATTACATTTTCACCTGGAATATTCAAATCTCCTTTCCATCTACCCATAAGAAGTATCCAGTACTGGTAGACATAATCTCTAATTCCATGATAGTCCCCAAACTCAAAGTCATATTTATCGAACCAAATTATGCTATTTTCTCCTCCATAGGTTACCAGATATATAAGCCAGAACGGATCAAAACACACTGGTGTTTTGTTTATATGGTGGGCATCAGCATCTTCTGGGCTCGTGTGCTCCCATAGCTCTTTGATGTATTTGCCGTGGTCGAATTTTTTGTCTTGCCCACGGAGAAATAGATTATAAGCTCCAATTAAGAAAAAAGTTCTATGTAATCTTGATAACATACTATATTTGTCCAAAACTATGTTAATCTCACTGAATTCTCTCTCTAATTGCTCATTTTCACCTTCCAACTTTATATTTCTTTTTAAATCAATTTTAAGTTCATTGAGAGTCGCCAAGAATTCTTTCTCAGGTTTAAAACTCCTTTGTAGTTTATGATCTAGATGAGAAAACACATAATCCACTTTTTTGACTTTATCGTCACTTAGGTAAGTAATGAGGTTAATTGATCTATTAATGTGGTCAACTATATCTGTTAAGGTCTCTCTTGGATCTAAGTCGACAATAATTCTACTAGCTAAATCTATTTGATGAACAAATAACTCGTAGTCATCAAAATCTAAAATTAACTTATTCATTCTAAATAGATGCAAATCGATTAAATGATGTAACAAATCTTTATCAATTGTTGATTTTGGCAATGAAGAAAAATAAGTTTGTAAAATACTATAAATATTGGTTATGAACTTTCGTCTTGAAACATCTTCATGCTCCATTGCATTTTCAAATAATTGTAAATAAACTGCTCCTCTCACCGATTTAGTGTCGATCAATTGTTCAAACAAAACTGTGTCGCTTTTTTCTAAAATATCGAAAGTAAAAAAGAATAATTTTGATGCTATTTCTGTTGTTACTTTTCTATCTTTCTTGTCAAGGGCTGCTGAGAATGTCCTTCCTAAGTTCTCATAAATGTTTGAGGTTACTTGGTCTTCCCAGTAACCAAAGAAATCAGTTGATCTAAGCTTTTTTTGAACCTCAGGTTTTAGGACTGGAAAAGCATTCAGATAATTTTTAAAAAATTTGTGAAAACCTGAAATATACTCTATTGTGATGTTTTCTTCATTTCTATGTAATGACTTTACAGCTATGTCTCCCATTGAACTCAAATAACTTTTAATTTTTTCAGACTCACCTTCTTTTATTTGGTTCATTAAATCCTTACTAATTAGATTGAGAACTTCTCTCGGATCAGACAAAACTAAAGTGTATCTAAAATGTAAAACTAATAAAATCAGGCCTACAACAAACACTAAAATGATCAGGAAATAAAACCATATAAAGAATATTTCTGAAATAGCCGTAAAAAGTGAAATGGGGATTAGAAATGCAATCAAATAAAACGTTAGTCTGTATCGATAGTCTTTTTTGTATGCTTCCAAAAAATAAGGCGAATAGTTTTGCGAAATTTGCGATATTATAAAGTGAGATATAGAGAAAACTATTGCCAGTATAGTCACAGATGCACCAAAAATAGCAAAAAATGCTTGCTCTTTTGTTTGTTGAATTTGGATATTTATCGGAATTCTGTGATATTGTATGACTTTTTCAAGCATTGAATCAGCATAAATTGAAACGTACAAACCCAAGAGAGCCGCTAAAGTCAGTAATATTCCTAGTTTGCGTTTGGATTTAATCTGAGTTATCATGGACATTATTCTCAATAAACAAACTTAAATTTTATCCAGAAATCTTATTTAAGAAGTAAGAGCAAATTAGTTCTAAATGCCATACGCCGAACATGGCTTTGAAAGAGCTGTTGGAGAGATTATCTCTGGATTTATCTTAGCAGTCTTCGCTAAAGCGTTTTTAGGTTCACTTGCAATGCTTTTTAATGTGGTCTCGATAGTTGCAATTAATCATGCTCTTTGATGTTATGTCCTATTGGTCTATTTCGTATTTGTTTGGCTGGCTTTTAGGTTTGGTTTGAATTGGCCCATATTTCATGCCTTGGTGGGAGTTAGTTATCTACCTCGGTGTTGGAGTTATTTTTATGTGGATAAAAACTCAGAATAAATTTTAATGCATCCAAAATTCCCCTTTTAGTGCTTTTAGATAACTTTCAAACATCAACTTTTCAGCATTAGCATAGTTCCTCTCAAAAATTTCGATTTCTAAGGGATTTTGACAATTCCAGTAGAAGTAATAGTGGCTTTTGTCTCTTTTTCGTTTTCTGATGAGTTGAAATATTTCATCATCTGGTCTTCTGTATTGTCTTCCTGTATCTTCCCTATTTATTGCCCTCTCAACTTCTTCTGGTAAATTCTTTTTTATGATTCTACATTGACCAGGTTTAATCTTAGGACGCCCAGCTTCATTGTCAAGAAATGCTTGAACATAAGCATCACCGTAAACAGCTTCCTTTCGCACTCCCTGAATTTCAATTCTATCCTGATATTTGAATCTTCCATACGAGATTGATGTTGTGAGCATGATACCCTTTCTTAGCAGTTCCCTATTTATCTGTCGAGCTATTTCCAAAACTGATTTTAATTGACTCACTGAATTTCCATTTCTGGCGAAGATAATCCCACAATCAGAGACAAATATGCCATTAACCTTACAGTTAAAATTCTGTTCTGCTAAATTTCTGTAACCAGAGTTGTAAAAACTGTCTAAAGCTCTCCAAGCTCTGTTACCATCTTTCATCATTTCCTTAAATCCAGCGATATCCATGTATGCTACAAACGTATCTCCTTCAAAGTCTTCAATTGGCATAGCCAACACCTCATTTTTACCTTAAACCTTTACCTTAAACCAATGTTTTTATAAGAGTATTATAAAATGTTTCAATGGTGAGCTAAATGCCTTTCCACCTTTCAGCAAGACTGACTTGGCACGACAGTGGATGGAATGGTAGAATTTGCAAGAATCCCAAACTAAATTCTTCATGCATGGTTCATGATTTCGTTAGGGAGTCGAGAAACGACGAATTTGAAGATGAACACAGAAACTGCTCAATGAACCAGATTGATTCTAAAGAACTCCCACCATGTTCGAGAGACATCAATACTTTTTCATCCGAAAAATTTGAGATAATCCATTACGATCCACTTGATCAGCGAAATCTACCTCCTGTAAGGGAAGAAATACCCCCATATTCTTTCTGTACGAGTCCTTATGGGAGAATGTTTAGTGATGAACCTGAAAGGACTTGGGAGTATGACCCAATAGAGCAGAAAAAGAGGCTTGATGAATTTTGGAAAAGATTAGAGGAAGGTAAATCTCTTGTTTTCTTTTATGTGAATCATGGGAATCCTCTGGAAGAAGATAAAAGTGATAGGATAATTGTTGGTGTTGGTCGAATTTCAAAAATAGGTAAACAATTGTATTTTGGCAAGAAAAAAGGTTTCGAGGAAGACTATCCTATTTGGTCCCGCTGTATAACCCATAATTTTCCTGAAGAGGGGGTTAGACTGCCATATCAAGAATACATCGATGCGGGGTTGAACCCGAAAAATATAACATGCGTTGTTCCCCTTTCAGCAAGACATCACTTTTTGTATGTGGCCGAGCACCTTCCAGACGATATTGCAGTTGGCATCATCGAGAGAATAATTCAATCTGTTAAAAGAGTAATTTCGGACAACAAAATACCTGAACCTTATGGTAAAACGTGGGAGTATAGGCTAAACTGGTTAAACAAAGTACTTGCGGAAGTCTGGAGAGATCGTGGTCTGTTTCCAGGGATTGGTAGCGTGCTCGAATACTTGGGGTTTGTTAACGGGGTAATATTCCATAAAACTGTTCTCTCAAAACTTGAGGAGAGTGGACAGAATATTTTCAGGATCATTTTTTCGATACTCGATAAAGAAGAAAAATATTGGGCAATTGATGATGCAATTCCACCTGAAGATAGAAAGACTTATTATAAAAATATACAACAAGCAATAAAATTCTGGAACGGACTTCCAGAACAAAGAAAGAAACTCTTAAAGTTACTATGTCAATTCGAACTCTCCCCAAGCCAGATCGAAAGGATTTGCTACAGTAGTAAAAGAGAAAGGGCTGGGATTTACACTACCGATGAGGAATTAATTGAGAATCCATACCTTATTTCCGAACTTGACGAGGGAGACGAAAATTCTCCACCCGTTGATTTCGATGTTATTGACAGAGGCATGCTACCTTCCCAATTTATCAATGTTGAGGAAGAAATAGAAACAATACACAAGAACGACCATCGCAGAATCAGAGCTCTTTTTGTAAAAATTTTGAAAGATGCTGCCAAAGAAGGGGATACATGCCTGCCTATCGATGAATTAATTCGCAGAATTTCCAATTTCATTCCTGAAGATAGAATCCCTGGTGTGGACAAAGAGTTAATTTTACATAATCGAGGTTTCTACGAGAAAACACTTACATTTTTCCCAGACGAATCTCCTAGTATTGTTTCATTAAAAAACATTCGCATGATCGAATCCAGGGTTAAAAATCAAATAGAAAAATTAATGGGCAAGGTGTACAATCCTATAGGAGAAGATTACTGGCTAAAACTACTTGAAGAAGAGTTAAAGGACTTAGAGATAATAGATTATGAACATGAACAAGTGGCAAGAGCAGAAAAAGCCAGAGCATTGGAAACGCTATACTCCTCTCGTTTTTCGATCTTAGTGGGTAGGGCTGGAACAGGGAAAACGACAGTTTTGAAAGTTTTTATCAAAGCCATACGTGAGAGGGAGGGAAGAGTTCCTATTCTACTATTAGCACCAACTGGAAAGGCGAGAGTTAGAATGCAGGAAGTTATAGGAGTCGAGTCAAAAACTATACACCAGTTTTTAATGGAGCACGGGTGGATTGATGAAAGAACTTACAAATTTAAAAAAGAGGGGGGCAGAAAATACTCTGGAGGAATCATAGTCATAGATGAGGCATCAATGATCCCTTTAGATTTGTTTGACACTTTGTTTAACTCTTTTCATGTAGATACTATCAAGAGACTAATCTTGGTTGGAGATCCTAATCAGCTACCGCCGATAGGTCTCGGTAGGCCATTTGTTGATATAGTCTCTTGGCTCGATGCGGATGAGGAAAGACAAAAGAAAATTGCAAGGCTTAATCAGAGAGTGAGACAAAAAACAATAGAGAGCCAAGCGCTGAAACTCTCTGACGCATTTCTTGGTGATGAAACTAGTCCGGGAGATGATGAAATTATATCTAAGATTGCCAGTGGTGGAGCTTTTGGAGATCTCGAAGTTTACTTTTGGGATGACGAAAAAAAGCTGTACAATTTGCTTCAAAAACTTTTGATGAAAAACCTAAACCTTTTACATGAATCAGATTACGAAGGATTTAATAAATCACTAGAGAAGGCGGATTCATGGCAAATACTGTCCCCCACTAGACTTTATTTCTACGGTACAACCGAAATAAATAGAATTATTCAGAAAACTTATAAGGATAAATTTATTGGGTTGGCGATGAAAAATGGTCCTAGACCTTTTGGCTCACAACAGATTGTAAAATATGACAAAGTGATTCAGATTGTAAATTCAAAACGAAAATACATCGTAGATGGGGAAAAAGATGGTTATGTAGCAAATGGTGAAGTTGGAATAGTTCTGAACACATATAAAAAGAGAACATGGTATTACAGGGGTAAAAAATACAAGGAACCAGATAGACTAGATATTCGATTTTCTACACAACCAAAGGTCGTTTACCGCTACAGGCGAAATGAAGTAGAAGAGAACCTAGAGCTCGCCTATGCGATTACAGTTCACAAGGCCCAAGGTAGCGAATTTGATTTAATTTTCTTAATTCTCCCGCAGAATGTAAGAACTATGTCGCGAGAATTGTTATATACGGGATTAACCAGAGCAAAGAGAAAAGTTATTTTACTAATCGAAAAAGATGTCAGACCGCTTATTGAGTTCAGAAAACCCAATTCTTCTGAAGTATTAAGGAGAAACACAAATCTGTTTGAACCAGTCCTGAGACCTGAAGGAGCTGGAGTACCTCATCCTGAAAGGCTAATCCATATAACAAAATCTGGAATAAGGGTGAGATCAAAATCCGAAGTAATAATTGCAAATATTTTAGAGGATTTGGGCCTGCATTATGAATACGAAAAACCACTATATGCTAAAGACAATCCGAGAGACTTTAGACTACCAGATTTCACTATATATTATATGGGTGAGGAATTTTACTGGGAACATTTAGGAATGCTTACTAACCCGACTTATAAGGAAGAATGGGAAAGAAAGAAGAATTGGTATGAAGTTAATGGTTATTCCCAGAGGCTGATAGTATCAAAAGACAAACCTGACGGAGGTATTGATAGCAAAGAAATAGAAGACACTGCTAAAAAAATTATCCTTGGAATTTAGCAAATGTAACATGAGCAAAACGAAGATTTTTAAATATTCGAAAAATAATTAATAGCATGAAACCTTTCCAGGTTGCTGAAGACACAATAAATGAGTTCAAAATGTATATCACAACGACTTTTCCCACCCCTCCCGATTTAAAAAATAAAGTCGAAGAGAAAATCGAAACTGAAAAGTTACTTTGGAATGGTCCTTACATTTCTCTCGAAAAGAATTATATTCCTGGAAGTTTGATCGAAGAGGTTTTTGAAGCTGGTTTGATATCTAAGGAAGTAGGAGGGATGTTTAAAAAGTATGGAATTTCACGCTTGTATAGTCACCAAGATAAAGCTATTCAGAGAATTTTAAATTTCAAAAACACAATTGTTGCCACAGGAACTGGTAGCGGTAAAACAGAAGCGTTTCTAATTCCAATTATCGAGTATTGCTACCAAAATAGAGACAAAAAAGGAACAAAAGCCGTAATTATATACCCGATGAATGCTTTAGCCAATGACCAGTATGAGAGACTCAAAAAATTGCTGAAGGATACAGGCATCACCTTTGGTATCTATACATCAAGAACGCAGGATACCATTGACAAAAAACCACCTGATGCTCTCGAAGAAGAAAGATATACGAGAGAGGAAATTCAAAAAGACCCTCCAGACATATTGATAACGAACTACTCAATGCTTGAATACTTGCTTGTTAGGAAGGAAGACCAGAAGATTTTCAAAGAGAAGAGATTAAAGTTCCTTGTTCTTGACGAAATCCACACTTATCGGGGTGCAAAAGGTTCAGAAGTTGCTTGCCTGATAAGGAGGCTGAAGGAACATACTGGTAAGCTTGGTGAAGATAGGCTGGTTTGTATTGGCACAAGTGCAACCATAAAATCACAGTACGATGAAGACAACAGCAAAATCAGAAGATTTGCCGAAGATTTGTTCGGAGAGCCTTTTGATGCAGATTGTGTAGTTAAAGAAGACTATGTTCCACCAAAAGAACCTGAAAATCCATATATTCCACAATCACCAAGGCTTAAAGCTGAAGATCTAGAAGTAGATATTACAAACACCAAGCAAATGGTCAATCTAATTGAAAAATTGACACTTAAGAAAATAAAGCCAACTCCAACCTTTGAAGAGGGAGCTTATTTAGCCCTTTCGGACAATCTTATCGCTTATTTGATTGAAAAATGGCTCCTTGAAGAAGCACATACAATTTCTAAACTTGCAGAAAAACTAAAAGATGAGATTAATGAAAGAGCAAGTAACTCAAGGGAAGAGCTTGAGAGAGAAATTAAAGCCTATTTAATTGCAGGTTTATTTGCTAAAAAAGATGGAAAACCTAGATACAGGCCAAGAATCCACTTTTTTGTTAGAGGATTACAGGGTCTCGTTAGATGTTCGAATCCTGAATGTGGGGAAATATTCAATGATGGGAAAACTAAATGCACAAAATGCAGCTCTCTAACTTTTCCTCTGGAAGTTTGTAGAAACTGTGGTCAAGATTTCCTCAAAACAAGGTTCACAAATAACGATTTCAGATTGACGATGGTTCAACCAAATGAGAACTTTGATTCTGACGAGAAAACCTTGCATATTACACATAGGATTGAACACGTTTACGAAGACCCCGATGAAAAGATTCAGTCTGAACTTGATGAACTCTATTTATGTCCCAAATGTGGAATGCTAACCCAAAATCCAAAAATAGTGTTCGAATCAGATTGCGAGCACGAATTTGTACCAGTTTATGTTAAACAAGGTAAAATAGTTGTTTGTCCAGCTTGTTTTGGGAGATACGGCAACAGAGAGGTAGTTACTCCAGTTAGGAGTACAACAGCATCAGATATATCGATAATAACAACAGGTCTTTTATCAAATCTTGAATTTGAAGAAAGAAAAACTTTGATTTTTACAGATAACAGACAGGACACGGCTCATCAGGCAGGTTATATGGAAGACAGGCACCTTCAATTTACTGTAAGACAACTAATTTATAAGGCAACAGAGGACAGAGACATCCCAATTTCAATGAAGAAGGCAGGAGAAGAGATATATAAATTAGCCATGAAACTTGGAATTATTGATCCTCCAAAGACGAAATACGAAGAAAGAGACAACATAGACAAATTTGGTTTTCTTGTTTTTGATGAATTTACGAAACCACCAAGGCTTAGGATGACTCTAGAGGCTTTAAAGCTACTCACTATCAATTATGGTAGGATACAAGAGCTGGCTGAAACAAATCTGTTTAAATCGATATGCGATGAATTTGGAGTAGAGAAAGAAACACTTCTGAAATTCATAAAATTATTTTTAGATGAAATGAGATTTAGAAAAGCAGTTGCATTTGATTATTTTGCTACTCCTGATAGGAAAAAGCTTGAGGAGTGGGGTATTGTTCTCCCTTCACACTGGAAGCCAACAGCCTATGCTTTTGCCAAACATGATGGATGGGCTTTCACTATAAATTCGTTCATTTCTAGGGGCGGAGGAAAAACGGTCTTTGAACAAATGGTGGAGAAGTTGCTTAACATTAGAGGAGTGATGATTGAGAATTTCATTAAGAAAGTTGTAAATCTACTCGAAAGGGAAGGGTACTTGGTTGAAAAACAAATTGGCAACTCACGTAACTATGGATTAGGATATATGGTGAACCCAGATGTTATGGAAATCGTTCCTCTTGACAATATGACCCCTTATACTGAGATTTGGGAATGTCAGAGCTGCACAAAGGTCCATAGTGCTAACATAAACGGAAGCTGTACGACTTATCATTGCAAAGGAACGCTTGCTGAGGCATTTCCAGAAAATGACAATTTTTACGTACATCATTATACAACCCATGAGCCGATTTATATTAGGGTGGCTGAACACAGTGGTCAAATTCCATTATCGGAAAGAGAGAGATACGAGAAAGATTTTCTCTTTGGTAAGAGAAATGTTATCGTTTGTACACCAACACTTGAACTTGGTGTTGATATAGGTGATTTGGTTTCCGTATTAATGCGAAATATGCCTCCACTACCTTCTAACTATGCTCAGAGAGCTGGTAGAGCAGGAAGAAGAACAGGAATGGCTGTAATATTTACTTATGCGAGAGAAGCACCCCACGACTCTTATTTTTATGAAAATCCAGAGGAGATGATAACTGGTGAAATTTACCCACCAATCTTCAAACTCGACAATGAACGCGTTATTAGAAGACATATCAGGTCTTTGATTCTTGAGAAGATTAATTCTCAACTTCCAAAGATGCTTATAGAACTTGTTGAAAAACAGAACAACGAATACAGAGTAAAAAGACTAACAGACATTGAGGGAGAGATTTTAGAAAGAAAAAATGAATTGATTGAATCCATTTACGAAGTTTTTAAGGAAGATGTAAAAAGAGGCTCTATTCCTTGGCTAAATAAGGATTATATTGGAAACGTTATAGACAATTTCTATGCTGAACTTGAAGATACACTGAATCCTTTGATAGAGGCTCTTAATTACCTTGAGAAAAACATTCAGCTACTTTGGAAAAAAAGAGATAGCACAGGTTTAACTAAATCAGAAACTAGAGAGCTTAACGAGTTGATAGATAAACAAACGAAAATGCTCAATGATGAGTATCTTGCCTACACACTTTCATTCCTTAGAGATCATGGGTTTTTACCGGGCTATGCATTCCCAGGTAAGCAGAGTGAGCTTATATTAAGACCTGATAGAGCTGAGCCGCTTTTGAGGGATACAACACTTGCAGTAAGGGAATTTGCCCCTGGTAACTTCGTATATGTTGATAGGAAAAAATATCAGGTTTACGCCGTAAGCTTGGCTAAGAAAGGTTCAGTGTTGGACTTCGTCAACAGTGAGGAGAACACATATAAAATCTGCTCCAACCAGGACTGTGATTTTATTACCACTGATGTTTACGCTAATTACTGCGAAAAATGCGGCTCTGAGCTGATAAAGAGAAACTACATTGAGCCGATTGTTTATTTTGCACGAAGGAGAGAGAGAGTTAGTTCAACAGAAGAGTTCAGAATGAGCATACCTTACGTAATAAAAGAATTCCTTGAGTCAGAGAAAGGCAAAGGTTATGACTATGAAATCGACGGATTAACTATTAGATTTAGAAGAAATTCACGAATAGTCGTATTGAATCAAGGTAAAGGTGGCTCACAGTTTGAGATATGCTTGAAATGTGGATTATGGAAAAGGGATGATGTAGATTGGGATAAATACCACAAGAATTGCGATGGAACCGAAGAAGATATTATTAATGTCGATATTGTAGCCAGAAAAACAGCAGATACCCTTGTTTTAACACCTAAAATCCCAAATGACGCCGATCCAGAAGTATTCCTCAAAACACTACTCCACACAATGATTTTAGGCATTCAAATTACTCTTGAAACAGAACTTAACGAAATCAGGGGATTTATCAGAAGTATAGTGGAGAATGGAGAAGTAAAGAGAGAAATCGTGCTTTATGAAAATATACCCGGTGGAGTGGGGTATCTGGAATCTACTCTGCAAAGGTTTAATGAAATATTGGAAAAAGCATATGACGTTCTTTATTCGCATGATTGCGATAATGCATGCTATAATTGTTTAAAGAACTACTACAATCAGAGCGACCATCAATATCTCGACAAAAGAGTTATCAGAGGATATCTAGAAAACCTATTGAGTAAAGAAATTACAGAGACCAAAGAAGTAAAGGGAGAAGAAATAAGCCTTGAAGACTATGTTATAAGAAATGTTGAGTCTCCATTAGAAGAAGAATTTATAAGATTAACCAGAGAACACGGGATTCCTGATCCGGAACCACAAGTAGTAATCAAAGATAAGGAAGGGAACTACATTGCGAGGGCTGATTTTGCTTATAAAGACAGAAAAATAGCAATATTTATTGATGGTATAAAGTACCATACGGGAGAAGTAATATCACATGATAGAGAAATAACTAATAAACTGCAACTGATGAGATGGCTGGTGCTGAGATTTGACTCAAGTCAGATAAAGAACGACCCGCTTTCAGTTATTAAACAGGTTAAAGAAGCTTTAGAGTTGTAGAGATGTTCTTTTGATCTTCCAATTCCAGCTTTAACCTTTTATAGCCGTCAACTCAGTGTTAGCTTATCTTCTCAACCACGAGCCTATTACCTTCAATGATAACATTAACCTGTTCTCCATCCTTGAAAGGGAACCTATCATCTTTAGCCACATCAGCTGGGATGGTTAAGTATCTAGTGTTTGCATTTCCAATTCTGATGATTTTGCCCACAGCTTTCTTAACCATGCTACCACTACTTAGTAAATCACACAGTAAACTATATATACTTTAACTTAGTAAATTACTAAGTATGATACAAAGTAAAATACTCAGTAATGGGTTGAGGAAAGAAGTTGAAGAGCTACTGCAGAAGTACTATCCAAGCCAGCTTGATGACGAACTTCGCACGACATGTCCTTTCTATGAACAAAGGAAAAACTTTACATCCGCTTACAAAGAAATACACGACCTTGGAAAGGCCAGAGTTCTTGAAAGGCTTCAGGTTGAACTGGAAGACCTTTGCATTGAGGGAGAGATCGAACTTGATTACGGTAGAGTTGACGGTGGAGCGAAAAAACTTATAGTTAAAAATGGGGAGAGATACATTGCTTTAATTGAGGTCAAGAGCGGGGGAATCAAGCTCGTTCAGCCCTCGGTTTACACGTATCTGACTGGTGTCCCAACTTTGCTTGCAGAGCTGAAAACGGGGGATGTACACAAAATCGATTTTGAAACCGCTGAGAGTGTAGTATTCGAACTTTTGATGCACATTAAAGACAAAGAAAGGCTGAGGAGGGTCGGTAAGAAAGTGCCTGGATCAGAATGCATTTTTTGCAGGAGTGAGTGTGAATACAGGAAAGAAATAAAGACGGATGATCCTGTCAAGAATCTACAGATTGTATTGAGTAACGCAGCTCCAGTTGCTGCAAAATTGGCAAACATAATCCGAGAGATAGCTGAAAAAGAAAAAAGGCTGTATGGCATTAGATAAATTTGAAAAGATACACAACGATTTGAATGGAATTCGTTCAGAAAAGGAACAAATCACTGCAGCAATCTACGCAAGGGTCTCTTCACCCAATCAGCTTTACAACTACAGCTTGGATGAGCAGGTTAGAGTTTGCAGAGAAAGATGCGAGTTAATGGGCTGGAAAGTCAGGTATATCTTCAGAGAAGAAGGCGTTTCAGCAAAAGACGTAAACAGGCCGATGTTCAAGAAGATGATGGAAAAAGCAAGAGAGGGTCGATTTGATGTCCTCGTTTTTTGGAGGCTAGACAGATTATGTAGAAGTCTAATTGATGCAGTAAGAGTGGAGAAAGAATTGAGAGAGATGGGGGTGGCTTTACACAGCGTTACCGAGCAAATCGACACTACAACACCAGTTGGCAGGTTCAACTTCCGAAATCTTGCTTCAGCTGCTGAACTTGAGAGAGATTTGATAAGGGAAAGGGCGAGGATGGGGATGCACGCTCTTGCTATGCAGCATAAATGGCCCAACAAACGTGTTCCATTAGGTTACATAAAGGGAAAAGATGGTAAGCTGAAAGTTGATAAGGAGGAGGCAGAGTTGGTTAGGAAAATATTTGAGATGTATGTTTGCGAGCAATCGATGCCTCAAGTAGCATACCTTCTCAACAAAGAGGGGCTAAGGACAAAAGAGGGAAAGAACTGGACTACTCCAGCTATAAAAAAGATCCTTACTAACAAGTTGTATATCGGAAAGTACAAAGTGGCGGGAGTTGAAGATTATGTTGAAGATTACAGGATAATTGATACTGGGCTTTTTGATAAAGTGCAGGAAATCAGATCAAGATATTGGAATGGGAGAAAAAGAAAAGCTATGGACAATGAGAGAAAAAAGAGCACAATAGATGGGATATTTGAGGAATACTTCAAATTCCTCGATGAAGTTGAAGAGCTTGAGTGCCTAAATGAGATTGAGTTTGGTACAAGATTAATTTGACTCTATTTTTTACCGCTTTTGATATACTCGAAATATAATTTTTTAGTCATCTATTTTTGAACCAACACCTGAATTATTCAAAATTAAGTTAGGGGATAGACCATTAACACTCCAAAATGAGAAGTTTGAAGATGGACTGGAGGATTTTTAATTCTATTAAATTCGATTCTGGAGGATGCTAAAACCCTACTATTTAGATTTAACGGAAAATAATTTATATTTTGGAGGATTAATTCAGGTATAGGTATATTAATCCTCCAATATTTATAAGCATTTCGAAAGGTTTTAAAACAGGTTTTTGAATTTCAGATACCAAAAAAGTTTATCAAATCTCTTTGTATAGATGGGGTGGTTTCTGCTCTTGGTGATGTATTTGAATCCTCTTCCTTATTCTCTTCATCAATCATAAAGACGAAAAAACCACATTCTTTGCAAATGATCTTGTACATACTTTTGCTTACTCTTTCTTTATAGAACTTGTTAGCTGAACCGCAATTCATACATCTTAAAGGCTCTAAACTCTCGATTTTTTTCAATTTCTTTGCAGACGGGACACGAAATTGATGTCCACAATTATTACAGATGAACTTTACAGTTAGAGTCCCGTTTATGATTTCCGTACCATTACGACTAATTTCAACAGAATCACAATTCGAGCAAGCGACCTTTATATTCAGTATATTAGCTACAACATCCAAACCATGTTCGTCAATAAGATTGCCTATAATTTGCTGAAAGAGATCCTCGTTACGCGAGTATTTCCCGCTAATCTTTTTTATAATTGACTGGGCCTTGCTAAAAGTTTTCTCATCTATGATCCTAAGATTCTCCCAAGGTCTATCATGAGATCCATCCTTGCCAAAAAGAATACCGTTCCAAAGAATGTAACCCAAGTAAATTGGATTACTCACGATTTTCTTCACTTTGTTTCCAGTTAGCTTGAAATTTAATCTGTCTCCAAATAACTCATTTACTAATCTCGCAGTAGCTTCATAATTTTTCTTCTCAATAAATGTCGTGAAGATCTGTCTGATTATTTCTTGATAACCATTAATTATCCTTGCTTTTCCATCCACGATCTCTACACCGTACGGAGGCTGATAAGGAATACCTCCCTTTTTCAGCACATCGAATATCCCTCTCACAACTCTTTCAGCCCTGTAGTACTGTTCAGTCTCCGCAAAAAGCAAGCCGAACCATACTTGCATCCTATCTTCGGGCTTATTTAGATTGTACTCCGCCAGATTTGTTATCACTCGAACACCCATTTCTTTCAGTTTCTCAAGCAAATATGCCCCTTCAGGTAGATTCCTTGAAAACCTATCTATACTATGGATAAGAAGATAACTAACTCCTTTATCTTTTACAAGGTTAAGAATTTCCTGCCCGTATTTCTTGGGAAAATCCTCGCCTGAAATAGTCTCTTTAATGATTTTAATAAGGCTAAGACTTCTACTCTTGGCTGTTTTTTGTATCCATTCTATCTGTGTATGTAGGCTAGTACCCTTTCTCCCTTGTTCATCTGAACTTACCCTGGCAATACCAATTGCTCTCTTGCCTTTTTTTCTACTTCCTGTCATCTTCATTTGTCCTCAAACTTTTTTGATTTTCATCTTCACACTCGACTGCTAAGAGAAAAGCTGCTGCTAGGGGTTTAATGGCAGGTGAACCGTGTTTAACAATCTCCTCTAAAAGTTCTCTATTTTCTCTAACAAACTTTTTTGTCTCTTCTAAGACCATGATCTCTTGTATACGGCAAGTTATATATATCGGTAGGCCGATATATAAAACATAATGAAAGGAAAGGAGCTTCTCAAATGTATGGAAAAGGAGTTCAAGGATCAATGGGTTAGTGTGACTCAAGTAGCTAAGAAATGCCG
>MTML01000087.1 GCA_002011215.1 Archaeoglobus sp. JdFR-24 | reverse complement strand
ATTTCGATGATCATGAAGAAGCTCGAGGAGAGAGATCTGATCGTAAGGGAGAAATTCGGGAAGACATACAAGGTCTATCTCAGCGAGTGGATTGGTGGTGAAAGAAACAGGGAGGGAGGTAAGTTCAGCTCAACTTCCTCGCCTCTATGAGTAATTCAATTTTTACTGATGATAACAAAGTTCTCGATTGATGCACCTTCTATTGCCAGAGCGGATATGGTATCGCCATGGGAGGCCGTTTTTGCGGATGTTGGAGTTTCCTTAATTGCCGTTTTTAATGCCATGAGAACACCAAGTGGTCTCAATCCCGAACCTGTTGGATAAGCAAGGCGATATAAGGTGATAAACGACGATACAATGGCAGCTAAAATATTAGGGAAAAGCTACATAACCCCTATGGAACACACTCGAAGTATGAAACAATGGCCATTAAAAATATTGTTGGTACATCCCAAGGCACCCTTCATGCAGGATGAAAAACTTACTATCGCAGCAGACTGTGCTTTATTAGTACACAAAGACCTCGTGAAGAGATTTGGAGAGGAGTCCATTATAATTGGTTGCCCCATACTTGAAGACCCGAAGAGAGTGTTCGAGAAACTGAAACTCATATTCAGAGAATGTGTGGCTAAGACGGTGGATGTTTACACAATGGAGGTTCCCTGTTGTCATGCCATTCACATGATGATTGAGAAGGCTGAAGCTGAAAGGGATGATAAAGGAGATATAGAGATTAGAAAATACATAGTGAGGGTTAATGGAGATGTGGAACCCTATTCGGGAAAAGTGGATGACAAAATGGTAGAGGCAGAAATAAAAGCTCACAGAGGAATGTAAACATCAGGTCATCCGGATGGAATATAGGAATTTCATATAATTTCAAAATAGATCAGGAGCTGTGAGAAAATGAAAAAAACAGAGAGAATGATAATATCTATCGATCCAGATCTCTGTATTGGTTGTGGAAGATGTATAAACTCCTGCCCTACTGGTGCTCTGGAGATGGAAGATGATAAGGCAAAACTCAAAGATGAAAAGCTCTGTGATGGATTTGGATCATGCATCGCAGTTTGCCCGTCCAATGCTCTTTATATAGAGGTGAGGGAAGCGGAACAGTTTGACTGGAACATTCTGAACAAACTGGATTTTGAAGTTTTTCTCGATAAACTTTACAGACATTACAAACCAGAAGAGATTATTGAGAATCCGTAAAACTCTTAAATTTTTTTACGTGATTATTCATACCAAGTTTTAAGAAAAACGAAAAAGTTATTAATTATTGTTATTCTATGTTAGCTTGTTAATATGAATGTCATGACAGCTAGTGTCATGGCAGTTCGCTAATCTGATCAGGAGGGGGTATCACGTCCAGTGTAGATGTAAAAGAGCAAATCAAGAAATACTGGGATTCGAGAGGGAAGGATTACGATAGGTCTCCCGGACATTCAGACTTTAAGGATATCTGGAGAGACATCCTATCAAATACATTCGAGAAAAGGATGCGAATACTTGATGTTGGGACAGGTACGGGCTTTCTCGCATTAATACTGGCTGAACTGGGACACAAAGTTGTTGGAGTTGATTTATCGAGGGGTATGCTTCAGGTTGCGAGAGAGAAGGCAAGGAGAACCGGGATTGATATTGTGTTTGAATTGGGTGATGCCGAAAATCTTCCGTTCGATGATAGCTCTTTTGATGCAGTAATCTGCAGACACCTGCTCTGGACTCTTCCAGACCCACAAAGGGCAGTAGGTGAGTGGAGCAGGGTTGTAAGAGCTGGAGGAAAGGTTGTTGCGATCGACGGAAGGTGGTTTGATGGCTCAATTAAAGCGAGATTCAGGAGAATCGCCGGGCGTTTGGCAGTTGCAGTTTATGAGAGAAGAAATCCATGGAAGAACAACCACTACAAAAAGGAAATAAACAAAATGCTGCCACTTTACGGCGGTTCAGATCCGGAAAATATTGTCAAATTATTTGAGAACGCAGGTCTGTCAGACGTTCTGATAAAAGACCTTAAATGGGTCAGAGATGAGCAAAGAAAACGTTTACCTTTTGCTTATAGGTTGATGTGGGGTGGTAAAGCATATTTTCTTGTAGAGGGGCATAAGGGTAGAGATTGAATTAATCGCTTTTAGTAGGTGTTTAATCTATACTCTATAAAATCTAAATCACATTCAAATAAAACATAACCAGCAAACCCGCGACTGCAAAAAGCCATGCAACTTCATTCATTAAAAGCAAAATTACCGTAAGTTTAACTCCAGATGATGAGCCAAATAAGGAAATGTTTACTGGCATCGAATGTCTTAAACTTTCGACGATCCTGTGTAAAGCCGATGCTACCATTAACGAAAACAGGGCAAGTTTCCCATCAACCTCACCTTTGACAAGCAAAGAACCTGCAACCCCCAATCCAGCAATTGTACTGCTCGTTCCGGTGACTATTATTGCAAATTGAGGTGCCTGCAAGTTCAGACTCGAAATAATCGAATCAAATCCCGCATTCAATAGCAATATTATCACAAAAACACTCGGAACCAGAACTAAAATTACTCTAAGAAATTGCTTAAAAGCGTCAAATATACTGTCTTTTAAAGATACTTCGGTTGTATAGCTGATGTTTCCTCCAGCCAGATATCTTCTTCCCAGATACACGCCGATCAGAGCTACAAGAAATCTGGATAGCAGTTCCAAGAATACATATACTGTACCGATCTTCAAACCTAAAGCTGGAATGGCTACAGGAGCCAGCAGGAGTATTACAATTCGAACACCCATGGGGAATATTCCTATTATTGATGCGATTACTACCTCCATTTCATCTATCAATCCTTTTTTATGCATGTCTGCGAGTATAGATAATGCTGTTACTTTATGCACAAAAAAAGTTGCAACAGCAGCACCACTCTTTAAATTTGCAAAAGAGGTAAGAACGGCTATCTTTTCATTCATCTTTCTAAACTGAGGAAGAGAATAGATGAAACTGGCCATAAGCATCCCAATAAACATTGTTGGCAGAATCAGTCTGAGGAGTGTTGCTGTTTCTACTGCTGCTTTTTCCACCTCCAACATTTTTATCTCCCTTACTTGGTCAACTCTAACGTGTTAATAAAAAGGTTTTGAAGTAATCTTTTTTAATACTATCACTAAGTTAATCTGAAAAAGTATTAAAGATCGAAAATTTTTTATTACCACATTAAATTGTAAGGCTACCGAGGTGATTCTATGAAGAAAGTGATGAAAATAGCAGTTCTGATTTTAACTGCTCTGCTCCTGCTGGGATGCACAGGCAAGGAGGAAGTGAAAGTTACCCCCACCCCGGGTGCTGAAGCAACCACAACCGGAATAGAGCAGGTGCTTAAGGTTGGAGCGGTAAAAGACTTCAAGAAAGCCACCGAAGGTAGAAGTCTGGTTTTCGAGACGCTCGTTGATGTAGACAGACAGGGTAATCCCGTGCCTTTGCTCGCAGAAAGCTGGGATGCAAGCGATGATGGTTTAGTTTACACCATACGCCTGAGAGATGGTATTAAATTCCATGACGGAACACCCTTTGATGCTAAAGCTGCTAAATTTGCTCTTGAATGGTCAATGAACAACGGTGCACCTTATGGAAAGTATGTAGATGGTGTTGATGTAGTTGATGATCATACGATTAAGGTACGCTTCAAAGAGTATTATTATCCCTTCCTGATCGACCTAGCAAGCGAGTTCAGGAGCAAGATAGTAAGCCCGACAGCCGTTAATCCAGCATGGGATACTGGCGGGAAGCTCGAGAAGTTCATCGGAACTGGCCCGTTTAAGCTTGTTGAATATGTGAAAGATCAGTATGCTGTTCTTGAGAGAAATGATGACTACTGGGGAACGAAGCCAAAACTCGAAAAAGTAATTTGGAAAACGATTCCAGATCCCCATGCTCTTGTAATGGCTCTCAAGACTGGCGATGTGGATATAATTGGCGCTCCAGAGCATCATTCAGCAGTACCTTATGAGGAGGTTCCAAAGCTTCAGGCGGAGAAAGACATCAAGGTTACCTGGCAGAGCTACGGAAGATTTCAGGTTATAAGGTTCAATTGCTTTGTTGAACCTTTAGACGATATCAGAGTGAGGAAGGCTATAAATTATGTCGTTGACAGGGAAACAATGGTCAAGGAACTGTTTGCAGGAATAGCAGAACCAGCAAATCTCCCGATGTGTCCATGGTTCAAGTACGGGCCAGCAGGTATCAAAGGGTATGAGTATGATCCGGAAAAGGCAAAAGCTCTGCTTGAGGAGGCTGGATGGATTGACACAGATGGAAATGGAATAAGAGAGAAAGATGGAAAGGAACTTGCAATCGACCTCCTCATCCCACAGGGAGAGGCCAACGCAGATGCGGTAGCAGTTTACCTGCAATCAGAACTCAAGAAAGTGGGAATCAAACTTAATATCATCTCAATGGAGTCGAGTGCTGCATGGGCTAAAAAGAAGGAGGGTGAATACATGATGTTCGTCCACCACTCCGGTTGTATTCCATGGGCCCCACAGGGAGTGTTATGGCAGGAGCACTACACGAAAGCCGGACAATTCAAACACTATCATAGCGATGAGCTCGATACACTTATAGAGAAAGTCTATTCAACAACAGATGACACAAAAAGGGATGAGTACTATCAACAGATATGGAGAATCTTAAACGATGAAGCTGCTCAACTACCACTCTATGACATCGTTAAAGTTGTTGCTTACAGGGATTGTGTTAAAGGCTATGAGCACTCACCAACGATGTACAAGATGAACCTGATGAATGTTGAAATCGTAGAGCAGTAACATGATAGCCAAAAGGCTTGCAACAGCATTGCTTGTGATGTTTTTTGCTTCTTTTCTTTCTTTTTCTTTATTGTATCTCGCTCCCGGAAGTGTTGCCGATGCTGTTTTAAGAGAGCAACTTGGTTTTGAGCCCACTGAAGATGAAGTTGTGGCTTTTATAACAAAATATAATCTCGATCAACCATTTATAGTTCAGTATTATATATGGCTAAAGCTATTTGTTACAGGGAAGTTAATCTGCCCGCAAACAGGAGAAAGTGTTGTAGACGAGTTTCTTTACAGATTTCCTGTTACACTATCTCTTGCATTCTCGGCGGTTTTGTTTGCTTCATGTCTTGGCATCCCCTTTGGGGTGATTTCGGCAATCAAGAAAGATTCGGTAATTGACAATGTATGTAGAGTTGTGGCAAGTATTGGTGTTTCAATTCCAAGTTTCTGGCTCGCTTTACTTCTAATTCTGTTTTTTTGTGTCAGGTTAAAGATTTTGCCAGCTTTCGGCTTTGGATTTAAAAATATGATTTTGCCAACGATTGCTCTGGGTTTTCATCTTTTTGCATCGATAACGAGGGTCACACGTGGAAGTATGCTCGAAGTGCTGAATGAACAGTATATTCTCGTTTCAAGGGCAAAGGGGTTGCCAGAAAGGCTTATTATTATCAGGCATGCTTTGAAGAATGCGATCATTCCAGTTGTGACGCTTATAGGCCTTCAGCTTGGACATTTGCTCGGGGGGACTGTAATAATAGAAAGCATATTCTCTCTACCAGGCATAGGTAAATTCCTCATGGATTCTATATTTGCGAGAGATTACATCGCCGTTTCTGGATTTGTCATGTTCATAGCCTTTCTCTTCGTTATTGTGAATCTTATTGTTGACGTTGTTTACATGATTCTCGATTCGAGGGTGAGGGTTGATTGAGGGGAAAGATCGTGGATGGAGAGTGCAAAAAATGAGCAGGGAAATAAAAAAGAGTAAGGAGATGAAAGTGAGTGTTGCCATGGTTTTACTACTTGTAACCCTTGGTATGTTCGCACCTCTCATATCTCCCTATGACCCGAATGAGCTGAATTTAAAGAGTAGGCTGAAGTATCCATGCATAGAGCACCCATTCGGAACGGATAACTTCGGGAGAGATGTTCTGAGCAGAGTTATGTATGGTGCAAGAGTTTCGCTCTTTGTTGCCATGTCTGTTGTTTTACTTACATCCTCTGTGGGTATAGGGCTTGGCATTATTGCCGGATATTATGGTGGAATAGTGGATAATGCTATTATGAGACTCGTTGATGCTCTGTTAGCGTTTCCCAACATAATTCTAGCCATAGTGATTCTGGGAATTTTTGGCACATCATATCTGAATCTCGTAATTGCACTGGCTGCGGTGTGGTGGGTGAGTTATGCGAGAATGGTGAGGGGGGTGGTATTATCCCTAAAGGAATCCGAGTTTATTCTGGCTGTAAAAGCTCTGGGGGCGAATAATTTTGAGATTATGGCAAAGCATATACTCCCCAATGCCATGTCGCCGGTGTTGCCCCTGATGACCCTTGATCTGGGCTCTGCAATACTGGCAATTTCCGGTCTTGGCTTTCTTGGTCTGGGTTTACAACCCCCAACTCCTGAATGGGGTGTTATGCTCAGAGATGCATTGCCGTTTATGGAAACACACCCATATCTCATGGTGTTTCCAGGTTTCATGATAATGGTTTCTGTTTTAGCTTTCAACATGCTTGGAGACAGTTTGAGGGATGTGCTGGATCCAAAAAGAAGATTTGAGAAGGGTTTTGAGGGATAAGAGAGGAGAACCTCCTGCCAATTTAAAGACTCTTCTTATTTCTTTTCATTTATTCTCACAGTCTCGTCACCTTAACTCTTCTGATTTAAAAGCCACTTCCACAATAGTAATTTTTTTACCATTCCTGTGGATGATCTCCTCCTGACCCCAAGATATTATTAGAAGATTGTTACATCTTAGTTCTCTGCTTGCTCTCAATGCTGTGTCCTCCAGTTTTGACCTCCACAATGGAATGAATCTATAATCTATCCCACAGCTCTCTTAATTTCTCCTTCGTCAACAAAACATAATCCCTATCCTTTGAAAAGACTTCTAAGGTTATCGTCCCATTGTAATATTTCTTTAAAATTTTCAAAGTTCTCTTCCAGTCTATGTTTCCGCAACCCATAGGCAAGTGTAGATCCACATTCCCAGTATTGTCGTGTAAGTGGACGTGTCTGAGTTTCTCATGGAATTTTTCGATAAATTGTTCTGGTTTTCTTCCAAATAAGTTAGCATGGCCAATATCAATATGTAAAAATAATTCGGGCACCCTCTCCAAGATTATTGATACATTCTCAATGTTATCCTCTGGTGTGTCAACGGGTTCATACATTAAACTTAACCCGTATTCTTCTGTTATTCTTACAAGTTTTCTCAACGTCTCCACCTGGAATTTTATGCCTTCTTTTGCTGAGAACATACCACCAGGCCAGTTTGCATGAATTGTAACAAATTCGACTCCAAGATTACTGAAAGCTTCAAAATATTCTGTTATTTCTTTAATTGCTGCATCTCTCAACGTTTTAATTGGAGAGCCAATGGGTAAATACCATGCAGTATGTCCAACGACATCTAATCCGTATTTTTCGAGAAATGTTCTGGTTTTATCTATATCGATCTTTTCCGGGACAGCTTTATCTTCTTCCAAGAATAAATCCACAAAATCGAATTTATTTTCACCAATCCATATTATCTCATCTAACAGATTTTTTCTTGGATTGTTCGGAAATCCTATTTTCATACATTATAACGGATCTCATATGCCTTTAACTTTTCTTTTTCACTGCGTTCATGCGCAGGTATTTAAAATTCAGTACAGGTGACACCTAACTCTCCTTCCATTAACCTTTACCATTTCCGGTGGCTTTAAGCATTTGTTCATACGCTCAGGGCAAAGATGATAGAACTTGCATCCTCTTTGTTCTTCCTTCTGCTCAAATTTTAATTCAACGTTCATATTGAGAGATTCAACGAGTATTCTCGTGTAGGGATGCATAGGTTCATCCAGAATTCTGTTACCTTCCTCAACTATCCGTCCGGCATACATCACTGCCATCCTATGTGTAATTGCGTTGGCAACCTCCAGATCGTGGGTTATGAAGAGGTAAGACAGTTCGAGCTTACGCTGCAGTTCCATAAGCAGGTTAATAACGGATGCTTGAACAGATACATCGAGCATGGAGGTCGGCTCATCGCAAACGATGAATCTAGGGGTTAATGCTATCGCTCTCGCTATCACAGCTCTCTGCAGTTCACCGCCGCTCAGTTCATGGGGATGCCTGCTCAGATGTTCTTCCTGTAGTCCTACAACCTCTATAAGTCTGTAAACGACCTCTCTTTCCTCATCCCTGCTTGTGAGCTTATGAATTCGCAGAGGTTCAGCTATACTATCGTATATCTTCCACCTTGGATCCATAGAACTCTCAGGATGCTGGGGGATTAGCTGCATTTTCTGTCTTATTTTTCTGATCTCCTTTGAGCTCATCTCCGTGAGATTCTTTCCATCAAAGTAAATCTCTCCACTTGTTGGTTTTTCCAGTAACAGGAGGAGCCTACCAAGTGTTGACTTTCCACTTCCACTCTCGCCAACCAGGGCGAGAGTTTCACCGGCTCTGATCTCAATATCCACTTCATCAACAGCAGCTATCCTGCGCTTTGAGATTAATCCAGATTCGAAGATCTTTCGCAATCGTACACCTCTTACGCCATCAATCATAAAGCCAGCACCTCACAGCATTTCCATTTAGTTTGATGAGAGGTGGCTCATTGAGACACCTTCCAAATGCGTATTCACACCTCGGATGGAATCTGCAGCCCTCAGGTGGGTGTACCATGCTGGGTGAATGGCCTTTAATGGGCTTTAAGCCCCTCGATGGTAAAGAATCAAGTAAAGCCTTTGAGTATGAGTGTAGTGGCTCATTAAAGAATTTATCAGTCTTACATATTTCAACAATCTGTCCACAATACATAACCGCCATTCTATCGGCAAGAATTCTGGCAAAAGGTAGATCGTGAGTTATAATGAACTGTGATAACTTATCATTTTCAGCCCTTATTTTTTTGAATACTTCCACGACACGAACTTTTTTTGAGACGTCCACACCCTTAGTGGGTTCATCGGCGATAATCAATTTTGGTCTGGTTGAGGTTCCCATCGCAACCAGTGCTCGCTGCCTCATCCCACCGCTGTACTGATGGGGATACTCATTAACCCTTTTCTCGGCCGGACTTATATCAAAAAACCTCAGCAAATTTATAACCCTTTGCAGAGCGGTTTTTCTATCCATTCCAAGATGTGTTTCCATCGGTTCTGCAATTTGAATCCCTACTTTCAAAACTGGGTTGAGAGATGTTGCTGGATTTTGCGGAACCCATGCTATATCTCTTCCCCTTATCTTTCTTATTTCATCCTCCGGTAAATCGAGCAGGTTAAGTCCGTTGAAAAGTATTTTACCTTTGATTTCAGTGTTGGGAGGTAGTAACCTTAAAATGGAAATTCCCAGAATCGATTTGCCACTTCCACTCTCCCCGATCAGTGCAAGCGTTTCGCTCTCATTTACCTCAAGGCTAACACCATCTACGGCTCTAACTTTAACACCATCAAGTATGAAGTGTATACGCAGTCCATCTATGCTAAGCAGAACACCCATCTAACTCCCTCAGGTTTTGAATCTTCCTTTTTTATGCTCACGAAGCTTCTTTCCTATGCCTCCACAATTCCATCAATTTTTTATGCACTCACACCCATTCCAGTGTATGTGGTTAAGTTATAAGAATTTTTGCAAAAGTAGCAACATTTAACAATAATAAAGTATCAAGTCATAAAGGAGGTTAAGTTATGGAGTCGGATAAGTTGAAACGGTTGCTCGAGCACTGGATCGAGCACAGTAAAGAGCATACTGCAAAGTATGTGGAATGGAGCGAGAAGTTAAAGGTGGAAATGCCTGAGATATCAAGGTTGTTAAGGAGGGCTGTTGAGAAATACGAAGAAGGTGAGAAACTTTTAGAGGAGGCTTATAACAAGCTTTAACACTATAACCCAAACCAGAAGAGCACTTTTTTCTTGATTGGTAATACTCGCCCATCAAAGGACGTAAAATTGCTAATCTTGAGCATATTATTAAAAATTTTTTAGTTTCTTAGAGTGGTGGAAGAACTCAGACAAAGCCTAATTATAATATCTTAAAATAAATAAAGAGGGAGGGCAGGGAGAGGTGATAATAACAATTTTTCCAAGATTGGTATTACCAAATGCATAAAAATTTTCCGATGAGTGAAAAGTTTTTGGAAGATATATTTTTGGCTACGAAACCCAATAATGAGGATTCGATGATTGTGAAGACTTCAAAACCTCCTGAAGACTTTAATTTTGGAAAACTTCAAGGAACTATAGAAAATTACAAAAAATAGAGGGAATCGAGGAATAAACAATCAAGAGCCTGAGAATAGAGTTTTTAAAAGAGTTTTAGCTAATTTCATCCTCCACACCAAAATAAGCATGGATGATTTCCAATACATTCCCCGAGGAAAGCTTTTTGACCTCACAGATATAAACGAGATGTGGAGTATCCTTATCCTTATTTAAACATCGCTTGACCATTATTTATTGTAACGATCTTACTCGCAAAATCAAATGGAGCATCCCTGTGGGAGATATAGATAATCGTGATATCTGGGAATTCTGAAAGGATTCCTTTTAATATTTTCTTTTCTCTGTCTCTGTCAACTCCAGAGAGTGCTTCATCCAATATTAAAACGTCGGGTTCTCTGATTAAAGCTCTGGCCAATGCTACTCTCTGTCTCTGTCCGTGAGATATATTCATACCTCCAGAACTTACTGAAGTGTCTGGAGCTAAATCATCAATTTGACAAAGTTTAAGGACTTTGTCCAGTTTATTCTCTAAATATATCTCCCCCAAAAGAATATTTTCTTTAACAGTTCCAGTAAAAAGCATCTCTTCTGAGCCTACTATAGCAACCTTTGAGAGAACACTTCTGAGATCATATTGTTCGACACTTATGCCGTTTAGCAATATCTTCCCACGAAGGGGTTTTAATAGTCCTACCATTGAAAGAACAAGTGTTGATTTTCCGCTCCCTGATTGACCCTTTATCAGTATTCTATCTCTCTTTCTGATTTCTAAATAGTTAATTGTCAGAATTTGGGTGTTGTCATACCCCAATGTAACGTTATTGTATTCAATGCTATTGAATTTTTCGAGCACAAGTTTCTGGCTAACATCCTCAGTATGTCTGAGACTCAGGATATTCTGAATGCGCTCTAATGGAGGAATAACTCTTGAAATTGCGCTTAAATTATTTGATAGGTTCGATAGTGGCTCATAAATCCCTCCACAGAGCCTAACAAAAGCAAGTAAAGTCCCGATAGTTATGGACAGCATTTTAACATATATCATGTAACCACCAACAATAAGAATTGCAATAGGCATTACTGAGCTTACAGCCGAATAAGAAAAGAAATACTTCTTCTGATTCCATATTAATTTACTCATTGAAACGAACCATTCACCGACTTTATTTGAGAACATCTTGGAGAAATAACTCTCTTTTCCTAACTTCTTAATTGTAGCAGCCCCTTGTATTTTCTCTCTCAATTCACTGAACAGCTTTTCAAATTGAACTCTCTCCTCTCTTGATGAACTAATCAGCTTCGGAGAGAACTTTCTATAAAATAAGTAATATGGGATGACCGAAACCAATACTACTAACGATAGATGCCTGCTTAATGAGAATAGTATTATACAATATCCTGTGAACCTCACAATATTAACGACGGTAGATGGAATTAAAACACCCAAGCTGGTACCAACAATTTCTGTATCTGACAATATTTTTACCATATCTCTGGAGACTTCTCCTTTGGATATCTCAGAATACTTCCTATTAAGTGAAACGATAAAGAGTTCTTTCCACAACCCTCCAATAGCATAATACTGAGTTGTATTTAGAATATACTCAGAGTAGAAATTCAAAAAAGATAGAATTATAGAAAAAACCAACAGCAATATTCCATATTCCAAAATTTTGTTATCCCCATACACTATGGAATCAATAAACAACTGGTAGATTTTAGTGTGGATTGCCACCAGCATTATCATGCAGATCCAAAAGAAAATAATGAGATAGTGTTTTGTCCTAAAAGGCTTTGAGAGCCTCCATATGTCTTTCCAGAATTTCTTTAGCTCAGGTTTTGAGGAATCATTGCTGTGTTTCATTCTTTACCGAATTCTTTTATGATATTTTCTATTAATCTTTTTTCTTTCTCTTTGTCGTTAGCAATGTAATAATAGTTAATCAGTACTCTTTCCCAGACAAATGAGGCATCACCCCAAAGATTCTCTTTTAATATATTCTGATGATGTTGAGATAACTTTTCAAGTCCTCCATAATATGCGGGACAAATATCTTGGAGTGGATAGTACCAAAAACTCTTGTAATCTATGTTTGAAATAAACATCCTTTCTAACATATATTCCAATTTACTCTCTATTTTATCCTCAAGATTATTTTCTCGAATATTTCCGAAATATCCTTCTCGTGACATTAACAAATGGCATCCATAAACATCTCCATTTACCAAAATTGTTATAAAGTTTGAAAATGGGCAGGGAAATAGTGATGTTTGCTTTCTTAATAATAACCCTACTGCAAAAGCAATGGAGGAGTCGTATATTGGGTCATCAGATGTGAGACTTTCGAAAATGTAATCTAGATACTCATAAAACTTTGGGACTAAACTAAGGTCGTATGTTGTTTTAAAATCATTTGCTTGTATATCCTTAAGAGTCTCAAATATCTCCATAAATTTAAATATTACCACTTTCTTGCTCGTTAAATTTGCAAGGAATGTGACTATATCTATTGGAGCTTGCCCTAATATAAAATTATCTGGGGAATAGGTAGCTTCAATGTATAGATTTATATCGTACTTCCTTAGAGTTTCAATTGATTTAATTATTCTCGAAAATGAATCTTTCCCTAAATATTTTCTATTTATATTGTTAGCTTCTTTGTATCCGTCAATACTTACAGTAACCCCAATATCATTTCTCGCAAAAAACTTTGCTATATCTTCAGTTATTGTACATCCATTTGTACAAATATACATGGAAATTTCTGGATAGTTTCTTTTTATAAAATCAGTAACAGCAACTACTGTCTCCATATTAAGTGTTGGTTCCCCACCAAAAAAGTTTATAGTAGCTATCGTTGGAGCCATTTCCAAAATTTTTTCTACTGACAAAATAGCAGTTTCTTTATTCATGAATAGTGTATGCTCGGTCGGGTAGGCAGAACCTGAATTTACATAACAATATCTACATTTCATTTGACATATATTTGATACAATCATCCAAAAACTAGTTGGCATTATTGGAACCGCAAAATTATCTGGCTCCTTATTTTTTAGAAATGACGTGTACTCCTCCGCAATTTCTTCAACTTTACTTTGACTGATTTCCAGTATCCTAGCAGTTTCTTTTATACTGTATCTTTCAAGTAATTTTAAAATTTTTGCCTCTTCACCACTCTCTATTACATATAATGACATGGAATACGGATGAAACATGAGCCAAGGTGTTATTTCTCCATTAATTTTTTGGGGTGCTATAATATGATAAAATGACTTAAGAGAATTATCTTCTTTTGCTCTTTTTATATACATTCGCCTTTTAGACACTAGCTTTGTTTTTAGCTCCATCAATCTAACCTCCCAAATTAATTTTCTTATTTGAAATACTAAAGAAAAATAAAATAAATCAATAGGGATGGTGTATTTGCCCACCACAACCTATAAAACCACAACACCCCTTTATGAATATTGGATCTTCGATCTTTCCAATACTAACTTCTTTAACCCCTACATAACTCACCCCCTTTTTTCTGACAGATTTTCATTCTATCTTAATACTTAACTAATATTAAAAATTTATGGTTTTAAGGATGTGCTATGTATCGAGAGAATTAGATAGTTAATTGATATTATATAATAATCCTATGCTAATATTGTTTTTGTAGGTATTTTGAAATTTTTGATAGATGATTTAAAACTGTTAAATATCATTTACCATGCTATCATGTGTTGTAATCTACACCCAATCCGCTGTCTGTTCCAGAACTCTTACGGAATTATCCATTCTAAAAGTTAGATACTATCAAGAGCAAATATGAACCCTGAACTTCAAGCAAGACTTTACTCGCCAACTTTATTTTTTAATCTCCAACCCAAATAACCTCCTTCAACCCTTTGAAGTGCTTGTCACCTGTAACAACTTTAGCATCCAGTGCTTTAGTTACCGCCAAAACTATTCCATCCGCTAAACCAGGCTTCGAAATTTTTTCCTTTTTAGACTTTTCAAGCAACTCCAGATAAGTTCTTCCTGAGAGCAATGCTATTTTTTCACTGATGGAAACATTTCTGGCAATATCTGTCACCCACTCTATTCTCTGCTTTACAGTATTTTCATCCATACCTTCTCTTAGGTATTTCCTTGCTATCTCTGCAAGCACGATGTCAGGAACGAATATATCACGGCTCTCAACCATAATTTCCTTCACTTTTTTCCCTTTCTCGCTACCTATGAAGAATTCTATCCATGCATAGGTGTCAATAACGATCCTCAATTCTATCCTCCTCTGAAAAACTGTTTATCTTGTCTCTATCCACTCCAAAGACATGATTGAGTTTGCGCATTTTATATTCCTTGATGAGATATTCTATAACACTATTGATACTTCTTAAACCTAACTTTTTCTTCAGATTTTCAAGCTCATTTGCCACATCTCTTTCAACCTTAACAGTTGTTGCCATATGTATATCTTATACTTTATACACTTAATCTTTTCTACACTTTATACAATCGAATTTTTAGATACTGTTCATTCTGTAGTCACTCTCAAACCATCAGTAAAAAGTCCCTCATGAATGATGCCAACCTCCATTAGTCTCAACAGGGAACCATAAGGATAGACGCCGGGGCTGGGACTTGAACCCAGGTGCCCTTTCGGGCAGTGGATCTCCCGCAAAGTCTCGAGTCCACCGCAGTGCCTCTCTGCCACCCCGGCACTTTAAAAATGCTGACAGTAGCATATAAAGAATTATCGGTCACTTATCGAATGGGTTTGGGTGATACATCGGATTAGTTTTTAGTAATTATTTTTTAGTAATTATAAATCAAAAAATAAGAGAAGATAAACCCCCCTGGCAGGACAAACTCCATAACTTATGGAACCCGTAAAAGTAAAATTAAGAAAAGGATCAACTGGATCAATTGAGTCGCTTAGATATGTGAGTCTACTCAGACATGAGGTACTCCAGTGCTTCCATGTAGTCTGAGTTCTCATGAACGATCATTGATATGGCTTTTGTCATTTTTGTAGGATCTGCAGACTGAAATATATTTCTTCCAATTGCAACTCCCTTCGCTCCAGCACTCATCGCGTCTTCAACCATTTTTAAAAGCTCCTTAGGATTTCCCATTTTTGGTCCACCTGCAACCACTACCGGAACCGGACATCCTGTAGTGACTTTTTTGAAGGTCTTAACATCTCCAGTGAAATTTGTTTTGACTATATCTGCTCCAAGCTCAGCCCCGGCTCTTGCTGCTATGCTAACAGCCTTCTCACTGAACTGGTCAATCCCCTCCCCTCTCGGGTACATCATGGCAAGCAGGGGTATTCCCCATTCTCTGCAGCTCTTGCTTACGGATCCCAGACTTGCAAGTTGTCTGGTTTCTGTTTCACTCCCTATGTTTATGTGAATACTCACGGCATCTGCACCGAGTTTTATAGCCTCTTCTACATCACAGACGATGACTTTTCCATTAGGATCGGGTGCAAGCGAAGTGGATCCGCTGAGATGTACAATTAAGCCAACATCTTTTCCATACCCTCTGTGACCGAAGGGGACTATGCCTTTATGAACAACGACTGCATTTGCCCCTCCCTCTACAACCTTATTGATTGTCGTTGGCAGGTCAACGATTCCATCTATCGGACCCATTGATAGCCCATGATCTAACGGGACGATCACTGTTTTTTTACTTTCTCTATTAATCAACCTCTCGAGTCTTATCTGTTTTCCAATCTCAGTCATTCTATCACCTTATCACATTGTAACTGTGTGACATACTATCACAATATAAAACTTTTTCGGAAAAACTAATGGGGACTGGACAATCGAAAGCTTTAAAAATAGCTCTGTATCAGTAGAGATTGCCATAATGAAATGGCTCTTTTCAAAAAACTCAGAAGTGGTTTATATGATGCAGGATAAAATATATAAAGGAACAACGACGGTTGGATTGATTTGCGAGGATGGAATAGTCATGGCTACCGAAAAAAGGGCAACCATGGGTAACTTCATCGCAAGCAAGAGGG
>MTML01000090.1 GCA_002011215.1 Archaeoglobus sp. JdFR-24 | reverse complement strand
CCTTTCGGCAATTCAGCAAAGGTTGATGTTCCAAAGAGGTATATCGGGTGGAGGGCCTATGTGATCGTTGTCAGGGATTAAGGGAATTTTGTCCCAAAACCTCTCTAAGAAGTTAAAATTGCTAAAGCTTGATTCCATGAATACTTTTGAGTTTTATATTATTAAAATATTATTAACTTTAGTTAAACTTATTAGGTAAGTAATACTTAGTATAACATAGGTGAAAAAATGTCAAGAAAATTTTCTCAAAACGATGTATATGTGCCATCAGAAGAAACCAAAAGGCATGCATGGATTAACAATGAGAGGATTTACGAGAAGGCCTTAGATTATCTTACATTTTGGGATTCGGTTGCAAAGAACGATATTGAATGGTTTGAGCCCTACAGAGAAGTGCTCGATAGTGGTAACGCTCCTTTTTATGGGTGGTTTATTGGTGGAAAAATCAACATAACCCACAACTGCCTGGATAGGCATGTAGAGACAAAAGGAGATAAAACAGCAATAATATGGCAGGGAGAACCTGAGAACGAGAAGGAGAGGATAACTTACCGCGAACTCTATCTGAGAGTCTGCAGGTTTGCCAACGCCCTCAGAACGCTTGGTGTGCGGGAGGGAGATGTCGTCACGATTTATATGGGGATGGTGCCTGAGCTACCGATTGCTATGCTTGCATGCGCCAGAATTGGTGCAATTCATAACGTGGTTTTTGGAGGTTTCTCAGCTACAGCCTTAAGAGACAGGATAAATGATACCTATTCTAAAGTGGTCGTTACGATGGATGGTTACTACAGAAGAGGCAAGGTTATCGAAACTAAGCGCATCGTTGATAAAGCTCTGGAGGATTGCAACGTTGAGAGTGTTGTTGTGCTTGAGAGAATCGGCAATGATGTGAATATGGTCGATGGAAGAGATATCTGGTGGCATGAGCTGGAGAAAGGCTTAGCAGATGAGTGTGAATGTAAAGCTCTTGACAGCGAACATACGTTGTTCATTCTATACACGTCTGGGACGACTGGCAAGCCGAAAGGCATTCTTCACGTTCATGGAGGTTATAACGTTGGTACTCACATTACAACCAAGTGGGCACTCGATTTGAAAGATAGAGATGTACTCTGGTGCACAGCAGACATAGGCTGGATCACTGGCCACAGCTACGTTGTCTATGGACCGCTCAGCAATGGAGCGACTGTGCTAATGTATGAAGGAGCTCCAGATCATCCACATCCTGACAGATGGTGGAGCATAATTGAGCAGTACGGTGTGAGCGTCTTCTACACCGCTCCCACTGCAATACGCTACTTCATGAAACTCGGCGAAGAGTGGCTGGAGAAACACAACTTATCCTCGTTGCGCCTACTTGGAACAGTCGGTGAAACTATAGATCCAGAGACTTGGAAGTGGTACTACAAGCATGTAGGAAATGAACGTTGCCCTGTCATCGACACATGGTGGCAGACTGAAACCGGAATGATCGTAGTGACTCCTTTGCCTGGCATAACAAAGCTCAAGCCTGGCTCAGTAACGCTGCCTTTCCCGGGAATTTTGGTAGATATACGTGATGAGAAGGGAAATTCAGTAGATAGCGGAGAGCTAGTGATAACGAGTCCGTGGCCAGCAATGTTCAGGAATCTGTGGGGCGCGCCAAGAAGGTTTGTTAAACACTACTGGCGGTCAGATGATGGTGAACTGGTTTACTATACCGGAGATGGAGCAAGAAGGGATGAAGATGGATACTACTGGGTAACAGGGAGAATTGATGAAGTTCTAAAGGTCAGCGGTCATAGACTTGGAAGTGCTGAAATCGAGGGCGCACTCGTATCTCACGAGGCCGTAAGCGAGGCAGCTGTGGTTGGTAAGCACCACGAAATTAAGGGAGAGACACCAGTCGCATTTGTTGTCCTTAAGACGGGCTACAAGCCGAGCGTCAAACTTGAGCAGAACCTTAAAACGGATGTTAAAAACGAAATAGGTTCAATAGCTGTTCCTGAAAAGATTTACTTCGTCGAACAGTTACCAAAAACGAGAAGTGGAAAGATAGTGCGCAGGATTCTACTTGCTATTGAGAAAGGTGAAGAGATAGGAGATATCACAACTCTTGAAGATGTGACAGTTGTTGAGAGGATCGTGGATGTTAAGAGGTCGTTTAGAGCAGCGAACTTGTAAACACTGTATAGCGATGCAATTTCCTCAAACCGAAAAGATTTAGAGCTTAAAACACACCCTCAATCATCGACCTACTGCTTAGGTTTCTTGAACCAGTTATCGCCAACATCAGTGCAATCGATGATAAGTTTGGAATCCATTGCTCTCCTCTTCGTAATGGAGTTCAGAACCCTTGGAATCATGTTTATAAAGCCGTTGAGGCTGAACTTTGAAAGAAAAGAATAAACGTAGTCTTTCTTAGGCTTTTTTATTCCTAAAAGGTGTTTATATTCTCCCTGTGCCTAATTCGTTTATAACGTGTTTTAGTGAAAAAGAATATGGATACCGCTACAACCTTCAGAACCGGTAGAACTGACCTTTACTCCCAAGTGAATAATAACAGTTTGCACATGTGTTTAAAGTATCAAAAACCAATTGCATACTTTACAATAAGCGAGGTAAACCCCATTAAGATGTACTCCCCATCAACCATCAAGTCGTAGAAAACGAGATTATTCTTGTTTATTGGATGTCCGATCAGATATGTGTAAAGGTAGCAGTACACCACATTGAACGCGAATATGATAAAATACGGGGATAGAAGTAGGCCGTAAGCCATTACCGGTATAGAGATAGTGTTCAGCAGATACACCACACGTTTTGTCATCGCAAAACCGAAATACGCAGGGATCGTCTTTATGCCATAAACTCTGTCTCCCTCAACATCTTTGATGTCAAAAACCACTGTAGTGATTAGTACCCGCAGAAAAATAAAGATGTAAACTAAAAGCAACACTTCGATATTTTTGACCTCAGCATAGCTTGCAACTATCAGAATAGTTGCGCTCCAACCTAATGCAACCACAACATCTTTAACAATTAGAATCTTTTTTAGACCAAGTGTATACAGCACCACCATTAATATCGGAAAGAGAGTTAACCCAAAGGTCAATATGGAGTTAGAAAAAGCCAATAAAAGCGAGATTGTGAAAAGTCCCATTCCTAATACAAAAAAAACTTGCCGAATTTACTAAAAAATTCCAGTCTTTCAGGGTAGTTTATTATGTCTTCTCCAAAGTCGGTAATTCTATTTAGATTGTAAATGAATAAAGTTCCCGAAAATGCAATTAATATCGGTTCCCAGTAAATATCTCCAAAAACTAAGCATGCAACATAGGCTACCGAGGCTGCGCCTACTGCCAGATACAGATTACTGTAAGCGAGAAATTGGACAACTGAGAAGGCAACATCCTTTACCGACATTCTGTTGTTGTTTCTAACATGATATTATTTAAAATTTTTTACAAATAGATCGAAATGTTATGGGGCTGCTCTCATTACCACCTACCGGCTAATCTAGCGATTAAGCTGACTCTACCAGTTTCATGAAGTTCTCGACTATTTTCCTAGTCTCAGGTTCCCTCTACTCTATCCACAAGTTCTCCACCCTTCTTGAAGTAATGGTCGAGCACTCGGCTTACGTATTGTTCGAGCATATCTCCTGAAATTCGATGGAGAATGACAATGGGTGTCTCGGTTTGGTTTTCAATATCGTGCTCCAAATCTTTCAAATCCTTTTTTACCAAGTTCACGGCTCTAAAAATCCTGGCTGCTTGTAAAACTTCTGGGATTGTCTTTCCATAATTCTCAATCAGTATTTACTTACCAGAACCATAATCGGTGCGGATGGAACCTTCTCGATCACAAGGAGATTCTTGGGCTTTGAAAGGATGAATTACTACATTGGGTACCAAGAGTGGGTTATAGTAGATGACTTTCCAGAAGAGTTCATGTACTTTATATACTCCACCAAAATTTCAAAATTCTACTCTTGGGTATACCAAAAAATAACCAGATTGTCGTTGGCATCACCCTTTTACCAGAAGAACGAGTAAAAGGCATGGAGAAACTTGAGTTGCTGAAAAAGAAACTGAAGAGTTCAAAGTTGTGGCAATACATTAAAGGAGAAACAATTAAACGGAAGACAGATGCATGTGTGAACAGTTCCCCAGACAGGATATTTTTGGGAAAAGAAAGCGTTATTCTGGTTGGGGAGGCTGCCGGGTTCATATCACCATCTACAGCAGAGGGGATTAGCTATGCTTTGAGAAGTGGGAAATATGCTGCTAATTCAATTTTAGATGACAACCTTTTACATAGCTACAAAAGCGTATGCATGGCACTTGTTCAGGAAATAACAGCGAAATCTGAAAAGGCAAAATCTCTCAAGAACCCGAAATATCGCTTAAAATTCCTCCAGAACTTGGATAACGTTATAGAAGTGGAGAGAATCTGAGGACTCGTGTAATCTCTAAATTGGAAAATTTTATATTTAACTATTCACCCAGATTTTTAATGCTCGATGAGCGCACCAGAAAAGAGATTCTCTCTACTGTAATGAACTACAAGATCCCTTCTGATATTCTGGAGCTGATAGAAGACTACGAGAGAATTTTTGGCAGGCGGGATAGATTTCTCTGGAAATGGATTGGCGTGGTTTTCAGGCAGGGAATAACTCTCTCCTGCGTTGATGAGAAATGCTTCGATTCTGTTGTTGATCTAAAAATACCTCTGATAATCGTAGTTGTTATTCTCGACGATGCAGCAGACTACTACGGAGATCGCGAATTAATCGATAGGGCTTACGAAATTGTCTTCTACGGGAGATCGTTCAATGATGAAAGACTAATTTTCTTTGTAAAGCTCTGGAACTACATCCTCCAGAAAATGAGAAGTTTTCCAAGATTTGAGGAATTCTTTCCTATTTTTGAGTACGATGTGAGACAGATGTTCAACGCAATGTACTATTCTCACCTTGTGAACACAAAACCTGAAGCGATGAACCTCAAAGAAGCCAAGATCTACGTCTCAAACAACATGATTTATTTTCTGTATACGGGTGCTGACCTGATGGCTTCTCCTACATTCGATAAAAACGAGCTGCCACTTTTGAGAGAGATTATCTGGCACACGCAGCAGATGGCGAGGATAGGAAACTGGTTGAGCACGTGGAAAAGAGAGCTTAAGGAAAGGGATTTCTCTTCCGGTGTTTTCGCTTACATAGTATCGAAGGGATTTGTATCTCCAAATGAGCTTGTAGAGATGAATGAGGATGAGATAGCTGGCATTGTTGAGAAAGCAAATCCGAATATGTATTTTATGGAACTCTGGATGGAGAACTACAGGAAGGTGGAGGAGATTGGTAGAAATATTAAATCGGTTGACATTAAGGCTCTTCTCAGAGGTTTTGAGAACCTACTGAAATTCCATCTGGCAACTGAGGGATACAAATGAGCTCAATGATTCCTCTTTTAATCGAGAACAAACACAGCCCAATTTTGGCAAAGGTGTTTCAGAGATATCCCTTGATTAGTTCAAGTAGGCTAAAAATTTCACTTCAGTCTCTCGCTATATCTTGACCAATGAGTGAAACAGGGCAGGAAGACCCAAGAGAACGTACTCAGAGTCTACGACGACATCGCAAAAGAGGCGAAAATCAATTTTATCTTGTTTTACCGCCCATTCATAAGCGAAACCCATACAAAATGCAATCACAGCTGCAGATATTGCAACAACCGAATTTAACATCCCACAAATTGCCGCCGAGATAAAAAGAATGAATGAGCCGATGTTTCCGAACCTTACGATTACTAACGATTTCTCAACCCCTAACCTGACCGGGATTGTCTGTATGCCAGCCGCGATATCACCTGCAACGTCTCTGATGTCAAACATCACAACACCTATGAAAATTCGAAGGAAAATAAAGATAGACACAATAAACGAGGACATCAGGAGGTGAGGTTCAAAACCTATGAAAGCGGCAACATATATGGGGATTAGACTCCACGCTACTGCAACTACCAAGTTCTTAACAATGAAAATCTCTTTAAGCCTTTTTGGAAGCAGTTTAAGACTGTATGCAACTACGAAAAGAATGGGCAGCGAAACAATCACTCCTGCGTAAGGGCTCGTTAGCATCATTTAGAATTTAGGGTTCTTACTAAAACTAAAATTACAGCCAACTTCTGCAAACCCCTCTTTTCCCTGAATCCTAAAGCTACAACCACGTCAACCAAAAAGGATGGTATAAGTGCAAATTCCTTAAACTGAATGACTTGGCGAGCTTGAACACGTCCTCTATCATAGATCTGACGGGGCCCTGACGGGCTTCAAGTCCCTAAGCAGTTTAGCCCTCAAAAGTCCTGAAATGCTTTATCTTTCTCTTCAGATTCTTAGAATTAAAGATACTCAAAGGATAGCTTAGTAAACCACCCAGTCTTTCCAATCTCCGTAACTTTCTTGAAGATTTTGGCCTCAGGCCTTTTTGCCAGATGCAATGAAAACAGTAAAGGCTTAGAAGGATATTCCAGAACAAAAGTCAATTTCATTTCTACAACCTTTCCTTTAGCTGACATTCCCATCTGTAATCCTTTTGCAGTCCTTTCCCCGCAGATGCTTTACGGGTTTCCTGAACCAGTTAACGTGAGCTTGCCATCTCTTCGTAATGGAGTTCAGAACTTATACAGAGTTCATGTGATTCACATGGGCAGTCTCCACAATTATAATAAGTGAAAACACTTAAATATTTGAATCCACATATAACTCATCATGGCAAACATAACCCTATCGATACCCGACGACATATACAAGAAAATGAAAAAGCATAGGGAAGTTAAATGGAGTGAGGTTGTAAGAAGAGCCATTCTGGAATACTTAAAAAGAATAGAAGAAGGTGGATTTGAAATGACTACCAAAGAACTCCTTAAGGAACTCGGTGAGGAATTTAAAAAGAGTTTAGAGGAGCTAAGTATAGCGAAGGCTATAGAAGGATACGAAAAAGCGAGGGATGCTGAATGGAAGAGAATCTCTACGACACGTGCAAATTGATTGAGATATGCAAAAAGGGTGAAAGCGTTCATGGTTATACAACAATATTTAACCTAATAGAATTTCCAAAAGCAGCAGAGCTTGACCTTAAGGTTATCTTTCCATCTAAATCTGATTATACCCTAGCTCTAAAAATTTCTACGGAGTTAATGCAAGTAGGTAAACCAATACCGGCTGTAGATGCAATCATCGCAGCTATTGCTATGAACAATGGATTGAAGGTTGTCACAAAGGACAAACATTTTCTCTTTGTTAAAGAGGTTAGAGGTGATTTTGAAGTGTTTGTGGAATCGTATGATTAACACTGGTCTCTATACAGTTATTAATCGATGTTGCACTGTTAAAAACCCTCCACTTGCAACCTCTATATAGCAAAAACTATGAAAACTTATGAAAATCTTTAACCATCGCTGCTTAACTATGAACCTGCTCGTTGGCATAGACAACTTTGCAACAGATCTCCTCGTAAAACGATGTATTTTGTCCAGAGGTTTTTAGGTTACAAACTTCAGTTTTGCCAAGTGAGGTTCAAAGTTCAGATTTTACTCTCTGCAATAATATTAGAAAATCGTTCCTCGGTTATCAAAGAACTTCCTCGTAAAACCTTTCTACTATTCTCTTATCGAGCACAAGCTCTTTGTCCTTTATTACCTGTCTTTCGAGCTTATTCAAGGTTGCATGAACTGCAAACCCAACACCCCAACTTTCACCAGTAACAAAGAAAACTCCATGATCGCTCCTCAACCTCATCCTCACATAAATGAGGGGTATTCTTCTGTAGTACAATTTGAGCTTCTTCACATAAACAAATAGATGGGCCTTCCCAAGAGAACCCTTGAACTTCCTCAAAAACTTGTTCAATTCATCTAAGAGATTTTCCATTTCAGAATCATCCAAAACTACACCCTTCGTGATGATCTGCACTTCATACTCTTTTGGAATGGTCGTCTTTAAGTAATATTCTATAAGATCTTTCTTTACCACTATCCCTTCAGGAATGCTGCCCTTTATAACCACGAGGCTTGATATATCATTCTCAATCATCATGTCAATAGCTTTGGCAATCGTGTCATTTCTCTCAACTGTTATAACCGGATGACTCGTTACACCCTCAACCACTATTGAAAGCGTTTTTTCTTTTTCTTTCATGCTCAGATACCCAAGCCTATCGTCCTTTCCCAGAAACACAACCCTATCTACTATATCCTTACCAGTGACGATTCCAACAACTTTATTTTCGTCATCAACTACAACAACTCTGCTAATGCCATGATTTCTCATAGTAGCCAGAGCCTTGGATATACCATCGTACGTTTTCACAGTGATAACTTCTGGATTCATAACATCCCCAATCTCAACATTTTCAAATTCTTGTTTTATTTTTTGTAGAAAATCATTAATGTGAATAACCCCAAATCCCCCGTTGAGCTTTATAGGAACAAAGGGTGTGGAATGATTCCAGTTTTCGCAGCGAACTTCTTGATTTTCGTTTCATCAGGGTTCGTCATTAGGCTACCCCTGACTAGGTCCTTTTCTCTTACAACCCCAATGATTTCACCATCTTCTTCAACCAACAGGGCTCTTTCATGCTTGGACTCACCTAACATTGAAATTACCTTCGAAATCGTTTCACTTGCACTTATAACGTCATAATCGTCTCCAATGACCTCCTTTAATTCCTCGATATCCATCTCATTCCACTTTCCTAATGATTTAATGTAAGACTACAAAACATAAAAATGTTGGCAATATAACTATCTAATTTAATTTATAATAAATCTCAAAAATCTAAAATTGTAACCTCAGCAAGATTTTTGCCGAGACATTTTTACTAATTTGTAGATGGTCACAATCAACTCGCTAAGAGGTTAAGGGCTTATTTTTTGGGCAAAATTATTATTTAATCAATAGACAACATAACAGATGCATAAAGAAATTGAGTGGTACAGGACTCCAGTTTCAGAAATTTTTAAGCTTGCTAAAAGCTCACCTCAAGGTATAACAGATGAAGAAGCTGCAGAAAGGCTTGTATTATATGGATATAATGAGATTAAAGAGGAAAAGAAAATTAGCGAAATTTTAAGATTTTTCTCTCACTTCAACGATCCTCTAATTTACATTTTAATGGTAGCCGGTTTGATAACGTTACTTCTTCGTCGATATGTGGACACAACCATAATATTCTTAATCGTGCTGATAAATGCAGTAATTGGATATATTCAGGAAAGAAAAGCAGAAAAAACAATTGAATCTTTAAAGAAGATAGTAGAGGTTAAAGCACGGGTAATAAGAAAGGTTAAAAAAGAAATTCCTGCAAAAGAACTCGTTCCTGGAGATGTAATAATACTGGAAGCCGGAATGAAGGTTCCAGCAGATGCAAGGCTTTTTGAAGCAAAAAATCTAACCGTCGATGAATCTTTACTAACGGGCGAATCCACGCCGGTTGAAAAATTTTCTGAAACTATTCTGAAGAAGACTGCTGCTGAGAGAAACAACATGCTTTTTGCCGGAACGCTTGTTCTTGAAGGCTACGGAAAAGCGGTTGTTGTTGCTACTGGCGAGAATACTGAGTTAGGCAAGATTGCAAAGACTGTTAAAATAGAAAAAGGTGTTGAAACGCCTTTGCTACGTAGAATAAAGCATCTTAGCAAATTTATTTTCTTTATAATCGTTGCAGTTTCGATCTTAAATTTTATAATTGGATTACTAAGAAGTTACGACCCTGCATTCATGTTCTTAGCCTCTGTTAGCTTAGCTGTTGCAGCTATTCCTGAAAGTTTACCCGCTCTTGTAACAATGAGCCTTGCAATTGGTGTTAGAGACATGGCAAAAAGAAAAGCTATAATTAGAAAGCTACCAGCTGTAGAGTCTCTAGGAAGTGTTACGACAATATGCACGGACAAAACTGGAACACTTACACAGAACAAAATGAAAGTAATAAGAATATTTGCTGGAGGGAGAGAGTACAATATAGAGAGCAAAGATTCTATTCTCAGCAGAGAAGAACTTGCAGAACATCTTGATGTATATCTCACAATAAAGGCTGGCTACATATGTAATACAGCAATTTATTCTTTAAAAGATGGGAAGCCTATAACGAGTGGAGACCCAACTGAAGTTGCCCTTCTTGAAGTTGCATCACTGGCAGGAATTAAAAAACAGTTTAAAATTATTGACGAAATTCCATTTGATCCCGCATTGCGCTATATGGCAACCGCAGTAAAAGAAGGAGAATTCGTGGAAATCTACGTAAAAGGTTCAGCAGAAAGAGTTCTTTCAATGTGCAGATGGGCTTTGGTGGAAGGAAGAATAGTAGAACTTGATGAACGTCATATTCACAAGATAGCATCAGAGTTCGCTTTTCAGGGTTTAAGGGTTCTGGCATTTGCATACAAGTTTGTTGACTTGGAAGAATTTAGTAGTATTGAAGACAACCTTGATGATTTAATCTTCCTCGGTCTTCAATGCATGATCGATCCTCCAAGGGAGGAATGTTACGAAGCGATCAGGAAGTGCAAGGAAGCTGGTGTAAGAGTTATCATGATAACTGGGGATCATCCAAGCACTGCATTATTTATTGCAAAAGAGCTTGACATTGATGGCAGCGTTATAACGGGTGATGAAATCGAAAAAATGAACGATGAAGAGCTTAAAGAAGTATTAAAGGAAACAAACATATTTGCAAGAACCTTGCCAAAAATGAAGCTAAGAATAGTCAGATTATTGCAGGAAATGGGTAAAATCGTTGCGGTTACTGGGGATGGTGTAAACGATGCCCCTGCATTGAAAAGGGCTGATGTTGGCGTTGCGATGGGCTCCGGCACGGAAGTGGCTAAAGAATCCGCGGAAATAATTTTGCTTGATGATAATTTTGCAACGATCGTAGATGCTATTGATGAGGGTAGAAATGTCTTTAAAAAGATTCAAAAGATTCTTGCATGGATGCTACCAACAAACGTCGGAGAGGGGATTGTGGTTCTTGCAGCTTTTATTTTGGGTATCACACTTCCGATTTTACCGGTGCAAATCCTATGGATTAATACGGTTACAGCTGTGCTTTTAGGAACGACTTTAGTTTTTGAGCCCAGAGAGCCAAATCTGCTTAAGCTCAAGCCAATAACTGGGGAGTTGTTGAACCCGGCGATTTTATTCAGGATAATTTGGGTAGCTACAGTTTTGGTCGTGTGTGCATACTCTCTGTACTTTAGATATAACGAAAACGAACTGATAGCCAGAACAATAGCAATGAATGTGATAGTGTTTTTTGAAATATTCTACCTGCTGAGCGCAAGAAGCATTGATTTGAGTTTTATAAGAACTCTGAAGTTTAAGAATAGAGTTATATATTTGGGTATTTTTGCAACGATCGTTTTGCAGTTAGTAGCGACATATTCACCTTACTTCAACGTAATTCTGCATACAGCACCGCTTGATGCAAGGATGTGGTTTGGAGTTGTAACTGTATCTTCTTTAGTATTTTTCTTTGCTGAGTTAGAAAAATATATAAGGATAAATTTTTTGGTGGTGTAACAACTATTTTTCATTTTCATATCGACCAATATAAATATTTGCACATATTTATAAATATTTTAAGACAGATGACGCCGAGTGAATATAACGTCTGGCGAACATCTGAAGTCCTGAGCGATACCGAGCGGAGAGTTGCATAAAGCCCTAATCTACTTACTTCTTTTAAGCCTTTCAATTTCTTTTCTTATTTCTTCAATTATTTCTGGGTTATAAATTTCTTTTTTGTTGTCTTTTTTAATTGAAAATACAATAAATACTTTTCCACCGAAATTTTCTTCAAATTTCTTATGTGTCTTGTCAAGCCATTCTTTCCACCTGTGGATCTCTGGTGTTTGTTCATAAGTTATGGGCTTTATTTGCAAACCAATATATTTCTCTCCAATTTGAATATAAAAATCCACATTATAAAGTCTATCCCACTCATCAGGGGCAGGTTTTATCTCTACCCCCAGATCTCTCTGTAATTTCCCATATATTGTTTTTATTTCTGTCAGATAGCCATCATAAGTCCTGTTAATTACAAGATTATAGATATACTGAATACAATCTTCCTCTGCTACTTCCTCAATTTCCGCTTGAATAACCTCTGTGATTTTCACATATAACTTTCTTCCCAGATCTTCGAGATACTCCTCGGGGGATAAAGAAATACCCTTGCTTTTGAGAAAATCGCCAAGTTTTTTGTAATAAAATTGCTCCCAATCTTTAATTGTTTTCGGGCTACATTCACGAATCCATTGTGATACTGGACCTACGCTATTCTTTTTGTTCAATCCCCACCTATTTGTCGCCATATTTAATATCCATTCCTTAGCCATTTTATCACTTTCTCGCAAATCCTTTTGCTAAAATTATACTTGCGATTTTATAGCCATTTCGCAGTAACCTATAGATGAATGATGCTCTTGCATTCAATTTTCTAATTCCTTCAGCTAAATCATCATAGTTATTGAAACTAGACGTCTTCAACTCCCAAATCCAAGGGTTTGTAATTTTATTTGTTTCTGACCATGTTAAAACATCCGCCATTTTTAAATAACCTAGTGGAACAGCATTAAGAACATTCGCATGCGAAAAATTCAACCCAGTAATTCTCATTGTACTAGAACGAACTTTATGTACTATTATAGCTTTCAGATTTTTCTCATACCCATCATCAGTTAGATAATCAAAATCAATGGGTTGAGGGTTTTGAAGAGTAGAGGGCATTTGATTCGGTGGGGTCACACGGGAGGAATAGTTATAAAATATATCTACGATTTTCTCAAAATCTGTTTTTGTCACACCTTTAACTGTTTTATTTTTATCTTCGTATCTTAAACATTGAGGAAGGCTTGTTATTTTACCTTCAGCTATTCGTCGGAATATCACATCCATATCTATTTTCTCAAAAAATAGGTCGTTTACTGGCCGTATGGGAATCCACCAATATACTGATTTTGTGAAACAATGTTTTGTATGGTATCCAAATTACTCTGCCAAGTATTAGTATCTATATTTGGTCCATCAAATAATTGTGCATAATTTTGCTCAATTATTGGATTGGATGCCACTTCAAAAAGACCCTGAATAACACCTTTTACGTGCAATAGTACATAGTCTCTCTCTTTTACCTAGCAATATCTGCTAAAATATCCCAATTCATTCTTACCGTTGAGTTTATATTTCCTCTAATAACAAGACGTATTCCAACTATTCCCATATTAACAAAGTTATCCAAAGTGTTTTCATCGTCACATGTGATTATATGGTAGTGTCTATTCATACCAATTCCTCCATAGTTGAACAAATTTATCTTTAAATTTAAAGTTCTTTGAAAGGTCTGGAATAGCTATCCCAGACTTAATAAGATAGGCATTTACAAATATCTTATTTTTTAAATAAACATAAGCGCTGACCGTATTTTCATCCAAGACGGACTCGTTGTCAAATTTAAGATAAACTTCCTTTTTTAAAATATGTTTTCGCAGATATTCTAAGGCTTCTTCTTTTTTAATTATTTTCACCCCTAAGAATTTAACTACTAATCCTGTGTTTAATTTGACTGTTTGTCCATCCAGAATATCCACGACCCTGTAGAGCCTATCATTTTTAAAATTGAGCTTCTTGGGATCTATTTTTGGCTTGGCATCTTTAATTCTTGGAACGTAGTCAATTTCATCAACATCTATTGATGTCTGTCGCTTTATTATTTGGATACTTTCACTAAATTGTAGCAGACTATGTTTTAACCCAAGTTTTTCTTTTATTACATCCAAAAATTTTTCATTTATTTCATAACCTATTGCATTTCTATTTAGATCTATAGCTGCTCTAATGGTAGTTCCGCTTCCAAGAAAGGGATCAAGGACTGTATCACCAACGAATGTATACATCTTGATAAGCCTTTTTGGCAATTCCTCCGGGAACATTGCTTCATGTTCTATCTGCCTTGCGCCCCCGAAATACCAGTGCCCGTAGAAATATTCTTTCCATTCTTCTTTGGTCAACTTAGATTTTTCTTTAATCTCCTTCGAGACTCTCTCACTTTTTCCCGGTTTTTTGAAAATGAGTATAAACTCATAATCAATTTCAATCATCCCATTAGGTGGATACGGATAAGAACCCATAACATTCGCTCCGCCTGTAGTATTCATTGTGGTTTTTTTCTGCCAGATTATTGAGCCCATATAATCAAAACCTATGTCCTCGCATTGAGCTATAAACTCAGCATGCAGTGGTATAACTTTGTATCTACCGTAAATTATAGAGCGGGCAAATTGGTCACCTATATTTATACATAATCTCCTTCCGGGTTTAAGAATTCTGTAACATTCTTTCCAGACTCTGTATAAATCTTTCAAATATTCATGCAAGCTCTGTCCATAGCCAATTTGTCCTTTAACTCCATAATCCTTAATATGCCAGTAAGGAGGAGAAGTAACAACTAAATCTATACTATTGTCTTCAACTTCTATCATCTTTCGGCTATCGCCGATTATTATTTTTGCCCAGTTGTTCATCATTTTTAGCCTTATAATCCCACGATATTAACATTTTCCATAAAGGGCTTCCGGCGATTTCGGACAACTCGTTCATATACGCATTGCATATATCATCCCCTGATTGGAGCTATATCTGCATTGCGTATACACTCATTCTGGGTGCATCCTATACGATTCATCCTCCAGCATATCCAAACGGACTCTTAACCCTACTCAAATTCTTAATGCTCACGTGAGTATAAATTTCTGTCGTTTTCGAATGCTTATGGTCAAGCAACTCCTGAATGTATCTCAGATCAACACCACTTTCGAGTAAATAGATTGCGAATGAATGCCTTAAGGAATGAACTGTAGCACCCTTTTTAATGCCAGCTTTATCCCTTGCCCTCTCAAAGATTGCCTGAACTGCCCCAGAGACGGCCACTTTTCAGGCTTATATTTCTCAACGTATTCTTTAAACGTGTTTAATGCTACTTCAGAGAGAATCGTATAGCGATCCTTCCCTCTTATTCTGAGTAACCTTCTCTTCACATCGATGTCTTCGATTTTGAGGGACGACAATTCCATGGCACAACAACAGAATTGAGAGAAAGATGGAGGAGATAAGCAAGCGTATGAAAAACAAGTATGAAGTGGAGCAAAAGAGGAGCTGAGAACCTTGGCAACTTGCTTATGAAGGTGAGATATGAGAAGAATGCTTATGAATCGCTCATTGTTGAAGTTATGAAACTGGTAGGAGGTAAATTTGCACCTATGACGAGACATGACTAATTTTTTATAAAAACTACTACGAGCGTAAAAGCTAACAATTTATTTTAAAAACTTCAACATTTCTTCATCACTGACATCGTGCCACTCTAAGTAAGCGTCAGCGACTGGATATGGGTAAACGTCTCTCAGATTTATGCAGAAGATGCCGTCGCAGTTTCCAGAGATAGCGACGAGAGATAAAAAAGTCAGTATGGAAATACTTGAGTACATAATCCTGAACGATTATGATATTCTCTTCCTTGTAAGGGTCACCAGAGCCAATGAAGATGTATCGAAGTATTTACCACTTATAGAAAAACATCCAAGTACCAAATTTTTTCAAATACTCGAGAAGACACCAACCAACTTAGAATTTCTTGTAGTTGTGGAAGATGTTACCGGTATAAAGGCTTTTGAAGAATCGTTCTGTTTTATAAAACCACCAATTTTAGTTGAGAACGGCTGTAGGATGTACAAACTAGTCGTACCTAGCATCTCTTGTTTAAGTCAAGCTTATTTAAAGGTCGAGAATGTTGGAAAGTGGAAACTAGTTGAAATAAAAAAAGAATTGAACAAAAACCGCTGTTAACCGGTAGTCAGAGGAAGGTACTTAAAATAGCGTGGGAGATGGGGTATTTTACGAACAAGAGAAATGTTACGATTTGGGAGATCTCAAAAGTACTCGGGATTTCAAAAAGCACAACTCATAGACATCTGAGAGATGCCATTTCAAAACTTGTTGAGAGATACATTGAGGAGATATACTGAGAGTTAAAGGAATTTTCGAGTTAAATTATAGAAATTGCTTGCAAAATTGGGCAAGAATAAAAAGGCACAAAAGATTGAAAACTCAACCTTTAGCCACACCAAGAGGCAAGAGCCGAGCAACAACCCTTGAAATTCCTGCTCGGTGTACGACATCCACAACGTCATCACTGAGCTTGTAAGCTTCAGGCGCTTCTTCAGCAAGTAAAGCTCCGTGTGTTGCTCTCACATAAATCCCTTTCCTTTCCAGATTCTGCTT
>MTML01000106.1 GCA_002011215.1 Archaeoglobus sp. JdFR-24 | reverse complement strand
ACTTCAGCTCCTGCTCTTTTTGCCATTTCTGCAATGATTGGCTTCATCGACTCGCCATAGATGTGTACATCAAACCTGCCTCTCGTAATGAACTCACCGTTTTCATCTCTCCAGATAGGGAGGCCAGCTTTTTCAACCTTCTCTACGGCTGCATTAATCTCCTTAGCCATGCTCAATGCCAGATCTTCTCTTAGTATTCCTCCAGCCTGCCAGCGACTCCATTTAACGTAGCTTTCCGGTGTCTCGTCCTTTTTTAGGACCACATTTATCGCATCCATTCCTGCTGCCAAGCAGCCGCTCCTATCAATGTGAGCTTTTTCCATGATCAGTACTTTTACATTCGGGTCCTTCTCTTTCGCTTCAACTGCTGCTAAGCAACCCGCTGTTCCACCACCTATAATAAGAATGTCCGTTTCTATTCGCACTTCTTCAATGTCATCAACGCTGGTCAGCACTCTATTCTCTCCCATTTTTTCACCCCCTATATCCTACTTTTTGAGTAGGTCCCTGTGTCCCGCATTAGAACACAGAGAATCCCTCTCAAAAAGCTGGAAAAGATCAAACTGGCTTAAATATATTTGGACCAAGAGATTTTAGCTCATTTCTGAACGTTTCCACTTCTTTCACGAATTTATCCGCATCACTGACAGAAAGATCAACAAATTTCACCCTCTGGGGTTCTACCATCATTCTTTGAAGTGTGTCAACAAAATTGGCAATTCTCGTTTTGGCCAAAACATCACCCTGAACATAGTGACACTGTTCACCACTTTCATCATCCCTAGGACAACCTGCTACGAGTACACCATCTACACCACTCGTCAGGGCAAGAGAGAGAAACATGGTGTTAAGAAATCCAGAACATGGGAGTGGAATAATCCGTATGTTGGATGGATACCTGAGTCTTCTGCTTCCAGCAAGATCCGCAGCAGCATATGCATCGTTTATACAAAATAGACCGAGAATTGAGGGTTCAAAATCATCTCCATCAATCTTTACATCAACAGCTTCAATCATTTTCTGCATCTGGGCAATGGTCATGTTCTGAAGGTCAACAACCTGAAGAGGACATGATCCAAGGCAGATCCCGCATTGTCTGCATTTGATAATATCCGGCTCCGGAAAACCTTTCTCATCAAAGTAATAAACCCCAAAGGGACATTCCTCTGTACAGCGTTTGCACTGATCACATTTGAATTTGTTTATACTTGGATAATTGGGTTCAACTTCAATTTCACCTGTTGAGATAACAGTCTGCATGGCTGCTCCGGATGCTGTTTGAACTGCTGCAGCAACATCCATTGGAGCGGTACATGCACCTGCAGCAAACAGGTTAATTCTCCGGGTATCAAGAGGAAAACACTGAATATGATGAGATACAACAAATCCATATTCATCTAGCGGAATGTTCAGTTTCTCAGCAAGCTCTCGTGTTCCAGGGGATGGAACCATTCCTGTTGCGAGAACTACAAGATCAGAATCTACCTCGAAAACCTCTCCAAGTACTGTGTCCTCAACCCTCAACCTGAGATTTCCGTTATCAGTGTATTCGTAAATTTTGGCTACATTGCCTCTGATGAGGATTGCTCCGAGCTTCTGTGCTTTTGCATGAAACCTCTCATACTCTTTTCTGAACGCTCGTATATCCATATAAAATACGTAAACCTTCGCATCCGGAATCTGTTCGTAAATATACTGAATCTGCTTAAGAGTTGCCATACAGCAGACATTCGAACAGTACTCAAGATCATTAATATCCCTTGAACCAGCACATTGAATGAATGTAATTGTCTTTGGCGTTTTACCTGTAGAAGGTTGTATTATCTTGCCGCATGTTGGACCTGTTGGACTTGCGTATCTCTCCATTTCAAGATTTGTTATAACGTCTTTTATTACGCCATATCCATATTCGCTCTTAACAGATATATCATAGGGCTCCCACCCTGTTGCAAGAATTACTGCACCAGTATCAATCGTAACCTCAAGTGGTTTCTGAGACTTGTCAATTGCATTGGTTGGACACACTTCCTCACATTTCGTACAGGATTCCTTTCCAGAAAGATCAACACATACCTCTGGATCGATATAATAGCTGAGGGGAGAGAGGGTCTTGCTGTGGCAGAAAACTGCTTTCTTGGTATCTATACCCAGATTAAATTCATTTCTCCCTTCTGCAGGACATACCTCCACGCATTTATCACATTCAACACATCTATCATGCTCTATATAAGTCGGATTTACCCTGATAGTCGCTTTATAATTGCCCCTGTCTCCAGAGACATCCACAACCTCAGAGTTCGTGTATATATCCACCAGGGGATTATTCCTGAGATCTTTCAAATAAAACTCAATACCACACTCAGGCGGACACATCTTGGGGAAGTATTTATAGAGCTGCACAACTTTTCCGCCAAGATAGGGCCTTTTCTCCACAATAGTAACATGATAACCCGCTTTAGAGAGGTCATAAGCTGCTCTGATCCCTGCAATTCCCCCTCCAATAACCAATGCAGACTTTATCCCGGTTAATTTAACTTTTTCAAGTGGTTTTAACAGTTCAGCTCGTGCATGTGCAATTTTCACAAGATTTTTTGCTTTTGCTGTGGCTTGATGTCTGTCATCGTGAACCCAAGCACACTGCTCTCTGATGTTCGCTCTCTCAAGCATATATTTATTAAGATCCGCTTCTGCTAATGCATTCTCAAATTTTTTCTGCATAACTCTGGGAGAACAGCCTGCAATAATGACTCTATCAGCATTATTATTTTTTATTTCACGTTTTACAACCTCAAGCCCTTCAGGAGAGCAAAGATTGGGGTGTAAAACACAGGAAACCACATTTGGAAGAGATGCAGAATATTTTTCAAGATCGTCTACATCAACCGTTTTTGATATTTCTCCCCCGCAATCACAGACAAATATGCTGATTCTCGGTTCTGAATTTGCCATCCTAACACCTCTCGATTTTTAGGATTTTATCATGGACTTCGCAATTATGTTCGTTATAACAAAACTAAATTCCAATATTGTATTTAAATTTTTCGAACATTGACTAAAAGTCTGAAAATTAGTGAAATACAATATTATCAGTTTTAAAGGCTATTCAGATGATATTTTAACTTAGAATTAACTCAAGAACTAAGTCGAAACATTTAAATATGCTTTTGTAAAAATCAAACACATGTTGTCTATAAATTCAGACGACTACAGTTTTATCGAAAGGATAATTAAAGTCACAGATGGAACGATTAGAACATGCTTTCAATGCGGAAAATGCACATCGGGTTGTCCAACTTCCTCTGTTATGGATGTCTCACCAAGAAAGCTTGCCATAATGTCCTTACTTGGATTAAAAGATAGAGTTCTATCCAGTCATGCTTTGTGGGTATGCGTATCATGCAGAACCTGCACATCAAGGTGCCCCAGAGGGGTTAAGATAGATGAATTGATGGATTATCTCAAGCATCTTGCCATTATTGAAGGTTATACTCCCCCCGAGAAAGGAGCATTACTATTTTACGATAGCTTCACTAAAAATATATTGAAATATGGCAGAGTGTTTGAACCAGAAATCATGCTCAAAATTAGAGTTAAGACTGGCTTTAAAGGCCTGAAAGACGACGTAATGCTCAGTATAAGCCTTTTAAGAAAGGGAAGGATTAGAGTAACTCCAGAAAAGATCCGAGGAATAGATGAGATACGAATACTTTTTAAGGAACTGGAGGGGTGTGAAGACATATGAAATACTGTTACATGCCAGGATGTTCGCTTCATTCAACTTCAAGAGAATATGACCTTTCTGGGAGAGCAGTTTGCAGAAAACTTGGGATAGATTTAGTGGAACTGGACGACTGGAATTGTTGTGGAGCTGATGCAGTTTCTCCCAAGAATAGAATGCTCATGTATGCTCTCAATGCAAGAAATCTTGCCATTGCTGAAAAAATGGGGCTGGATATTGTAACATTTTGTGCCTCGTGTTTCTACAACCTGAAAAAAGCTAATTTTGATCTCAGGGAGAACCCAGAACTACGGGATAAAACTAACAAGGCACTGGAGAAAATTGGAATGACTTATAAAGGAAAAGTGGAGGTAAAACACCTTTTAGAGGTTCTCGTTAACGATTTTGGTCTTGAAAAAATAAAAAAGAGGTTGGCTATACCGTTAAAAGGATTGAAGGTCATTACTTATTACGGCTGTCTTCTCACCAAACATCCCGAAACAAGGATTGATGACCCCGAAAATCCAGAGATCATGGATGTAATTCTGGAAGAAATTGGTGCTGAAGTTCTACCTTTCTCCAATTACAAAACCGACTGTTGTGGAGGGCCAGCCCTCCCATTCAGAGATGATATAACCTTAAAACTAAGTGCAGATATACTCAAAGCTGCGAAAAAAGTTGGGCCCAATCTAATCGTAACTGCATGTCCATTGTGTCAGATTAGTCTGGAAACGAGACAAAAAGCTGTTGAAAGAGAATATGGCTTCCAAACCAACATCCCTGTAGTCTATTTCACTCAGCTTGTTGGACTTGCTCTTGGAATACCTGCTGATGAACTTGGAATGAAAATGCATTTAATTTCCCCCATTCCAATAGTAACTGAGATTTTTTCGAAAAAATAGTTCTAAACTAGATGCTTTTCCTTATTCCAGCTCCTAAGTTGAGGATTTCAGGTATGTTTCCAGTAATGTGAAGTTGAATTAATGGAGGCAGGGAGAAGCATTGCAGATAAGTGTACCTTCTGCCAATATCAACTCCAGATTTAAATCGCTACTCACAAAAATCACTTCTAATCTCTACTACATTGCTACATCTCATCTGTAACACTCAGCATTTCAACAAAATCTGTCAAGAGAAGACATAAATAAATTAATGAATCAATCAGTGTTATGTTTAGGGTCAGTAAACATGTTTTCATGATCGAGGGTGAAAATAAAGGAAAATATCCCTATGCCAACTGCCTGTTTATAAAAGATAATAAAACAGGCCTCATAGATACCGGAGCAGGAAGAGTATGTATGGAGCTTGAACCAGAGTTTATTTTAAACTCCCACTGGCATGAAGACCACATAGGATATAACGATCGCAAATCAAAAATTTTAGCCCATGAATTTGATGCTCAGGCCATTTCATCTCTTGATGAGTTTAAAGCAAGATACGACCTGTCTGACGTTAGTTTATTTACCTACGGGCGAAACATTCCTTCAAAGGTTGACGAGGTTTTTTCAGATGGTGATGTGTTCGAATTTGGCAGTACTGCTATTACAGTTATTCACACCCCAGGACATTCAGCAGGACACTGCTGTTTTCTTGTTGAAGACAGTAAAACCAGAATCCTTTTCCTGGGAGATATAGATCTCACCTCTTTTGGGCCGTGGTATGGGTGTCTTGATTGCAGTGTGAGTGATTTTATCAATTCGATAAACAAAGTGGGTGAAATTGTTGATGAGAGAAATATAAATCTGGCCATATCCTGCCACAGAGAACCGATTACCGGAAAAGATGCCATCCTGAGATCTCTTGAGGAGTATGGCAAGGTGATTTTTAGACGGGAAAAAACTATTCTTGAACTGCTCGATACTCAAAACCGGAAGCAAGTCGAGAAACTGGTTAGTAGGGGTATATTTTACAGAAAGCTACCTGAACCTAAAGAGATTTTCGAGCAGTTTGAGAGGATAATGCTTGAGAAACATCTCGAAAGGATCAGAAATATCCAATCAAAATAAAAAATCAATCATTTGTTCAACCATCGAAGGTCTCTCTTACAAAAACCGATGAAATTAAAGCAAAGAGTATCAGGAAAAAGGCAAATTTAAAGGCTAAAGCATAAGCTTCAACAGGATAAACCCCTCCTTTGCCACCAATCAGGTCGATCAGGTAACCCATGATTGTCTGGAATGCTGCACCCCCTATGAAAGGAAATATATTAACGACGCTTGTTGCCGTCCCCGTCATTTCAAGGGGAAAAAGTTCTTTGACTATGGTAAAAGCCAAGACAGTTCCACATCCAAAAAATCCCATAAGAAATGACAGAGAGTAAAGCAGTTCAAACCTAACATCTCCCGCAAAGAAAGCCAGAGGAAACCAGGATAGAAGAAAACCAGCAGTCCATATGATCAGAACTCTCTTCCTGCTTTTAAGAACTCTGTCAGATACTATTCCTACGATAGGGCTCCCGACGAGCATTCCGATACTCACAAGCATTAATATCAGACCGGCATCTGACCCAGTAAGGTTGAATACATCTCTCAAGTATGGATAACCCCATAAACCCTGAAAACCCAGAATAGCCCCATAACTCACAAATAACCAGAAGGAGAGTAGCCATACATCCTTATTTTTTAGAATTAGTTTGAAATAACCTTTAAATCCATTTTTATCTGTGTGCTCTGACTCTGTAAGATTATTTGTGAGATTAAGAGGATTTTCAGGCCTGTCTCTAACGATTGTCCAGCAGAGTGAAGCAAGAAAGATTGTTATAATGCCTATCAGATAAAAAGAGAACCTCCAACCAAAAGTCTGAATCATCAGGGCAAGAGGGTAGGATGCAGATAGTGCACCAAGATTTCCGACTGCAAGAAGGATTCCAGTTAATGTAGCATATTCTCTTTTACCATACCATTGCGAGAGTATCTTCAGGGTGGGAATCCAAACACCTGAGACACCAATTCCTATGAGGAGTCTTGAAACAAGTGCCATCTCGAAATTAAGAGATAACCCAAAAAGAAAGGAACCTGATGCTGCCACAAATGTGAGCAGGGTGGTCGTTTTTCTCGTTCCGACAGTATCCGATAGCATTCCTACAGGAATCTGAAACAGTGCGTAGGAGTAGAAGTACATCGAAGAAAGTAAGCCCATCGACAGGGCAGAAACTCCAAATTCAAACATCAGATCTTTTGAAATTACGGCAGATGAGACACGATGAAAATACACGAAAAAGTATATGAGTGACAAAGTAGCAAAAATAAACCACCTGTATCTTTTTTCCGGAATTTTCAGTAGATCGGTCAGATTCACCATATCAAATCAGTTACCCTGGTTTAAAATTTAAATTTTTTATTTTTTGTGGTAACAGTGGTTTCAGAGATAGGTAGTTATCCACTCTTGAGATTACAATTGAAATTACTGGCGAGAATGCAGGATTACAGGTTCGAGATCGAGGATAAGAATTTAAGATTTTCAAACTCGATTTCAAACTCACAAAATCAGCAGAATTTACCTCACTTATTCCCTTCAATACTTTTTGCCTTGAATTTTTCTTTTACCAGCGTTAGCTCTACGATGATATTCTCCCTTAAAAGCACCATTACTGAAATATAAAACACCGTCACCAGAATCCTTGTAAAATTATCAGCAACAAATCCTGCACCTGCTTCACGGGATTTCAGCCTCTCAAAAATTCCCCCATACAAATTCTACAGATAATATCTTAAAAAAAGGTTTAGATTCCAAGGAGTTAGACATTTTGCTGTAAGGGATTTGACGATAACATTCCCTTAATCCCTATATCACCTCCCGGCGTTTCCATGGAAATTTTTACTGTTCAAGGTCAATCTGGAAACAGAAATACTTGCATTCTCATTCAACAATATGAACCCATCATAAAAGAAATCACTTATCCAGCGAGTTTAAGAACTCCAAGCATTATCAAAGCAGCAAAAATTGCATTTGAAAGCGTGGTCAGTATCAGATGCCAGCTGTACTCTGAAAAAACCACATGAATGTGGTATCCCAGAAAGAGAGCAAGATACGGAATGATAATGGATGAGATCACCTTTATCAAAAAAGCCATCCCAATGAAGAGCGCAATCTTTGATCTTACCCTACAATAGACGTAGAAGCATGCAGCAATGATTAAAAGTTCTATCAGCGTATTGATCAGAGAGAATGCAAGAATGCGTGGATCAAAATTTCCCAGTCCCATCACTAACCCCTCATCGATTCCATCAAACCCTGCTTGAAGCTCTTGTAGAGCAGAAGAGCAAAGCCGTACAGGAAAATGAGGCTACCGGCCGTAGACAGTGCCTGATAACTTTCTCTAGATATGAAATTCCACATGTTTTCGGAGTAGTTCATTATGAATCCTACCATAAGCAAGTCCATGATTCTCTTCCCATCAGTATTATCCAACTTATCCACCTGCCTTTTCAACAAATACAGCAGGATTAGCCCTGGTAGAAGTAAAAGGCTGAGTGTAACAATCGCGTCCATTTAAATCACCCATACTAACATTTAAGTAAACATTTATTTAATAAACTCTATCAATAAATTTGATCTCATACACGAACTCCAATCAAGTCACCTCAACTCTCAACCAGCTGTATCCCTCTATTTCATTTCAAGATGTACATTGATGTGAAATGCATATTCGCCACAAGAACGCATCAGAATCCGTGCTGATGATTGTCTTGCAGTGATAGTTTTTGTGAGAGGTGGCGATGAAAGTTGATGGCTTTATAGTAACTCTAATACCCTCGGGCATTGGTTGCTGCTGAATAATGTTTTCTTCAGCAATCCTGTAAGCATTAAACTCGACTTTCCCAAGCCCTCCGAAAGATGTGTTCAAGGTGTAGTTCAGTTCCATGCTTTCTCCTGCCCCGACACTGACCTTTTTCTCATGCTTCCATGCTGGTACGAGATGTTTTATAGAGATAGGGAGTGTATAGCATTATACTCACATCATTCCCTCCACAGGTAGGGGAATATTTTACTGGATAAAAAATTTTGTAGGACTGGAATCTGCCTGAACTACTTGAATATTATTTCATCACCTCACTTCACTTCTCATTACTTCGCAATGCTCCATTCACCTTCTTCCGAACTTTCTGAAGATGATGATCAGACCGATCAATGCGGTGATTATTATCCCACCACCAATTAAACCAGCGTAGCTCTTCTCTTTCACAATAACTTTTAGATCTTCCTGCAGTTCTGTCTGATCACTTCTGATGTTTATTCTCAGCCTGTATTCGCTTGGCAAAGTATCTGGTGGAACGTGGGCGGTGATTTTTACTGGCAAGCTACTTTCAGCCTCCAACGCAGGAATCTCTGATGGATTAACAGCAACACTCCAGCCTGCTGGTGCAGTGGCACTAATATTTATGTTTGTTAAAGTTACTCCTCGACCAATATTTCTTAAAATTGCATTGAATTCGGCTGTTTTCCCAGCCTCAGATGTAATAAGATACATCCCACCAACTGGTTCGAAGTATATTCTGTATTCTCCTTTCAGACTGAGAGTTAGATTTTTCTCCACAGAATAGTGCCCCTCAACCAGCAATGTTAAATTGTAAACACCGATTTTGGCATAGGGAGGAGTTAGAATTTCGAGATATATGTCTTTGGAATCCTCACTTTTAACGAACACTTCAGATATTGCTTCAGTAGACTGCTGAGATTCCTTAAATTTTGAATAGAAGTTTTCTGGCAGACCTTTTAAGCTCAGTCTGTATGTGTCATCTGCATACCCTCTATTTTCAATTCTAAATTTAAATGTAGGGTTGCCGGATCCTATAACAAAGCTTATCCTGGGATTTGTAACAGCGATTTCAGCGAAATAAGGTCTCTTCTCAAGTGTTATTGTTTCGAGGTCAGTAGTTTTTCCAGCCTTCACATCAACATTGTCTATTTCCTTACTATAATACCCCTCTTTTGTCAATTCCAGTTTATAAGTTCCAAGCGGAACCTCAATCACCACTTCTCCTTCAGCAGAAGTGAAGAACTCACCAACTCCAGAAACGTTAATTTTCGCGGAGTCAACAGGTTTCCCATCTTTGCTTACAATTTTGAGCTTGATTTTTCCATGTTCCCCCTTGTGCGTCTTTGTTATTTTTACGTTTAATTCAATTGATTGCTTATTGAAATAGGGGATTATTATATACTCTCCGACATCGCTACTGCTGTCCGATTCAACTTCAAGTGTCAGTAATCGTACTTCATTTGGTTTCAGGATGATCCTGTATATCTCTATTCCATTTTCAGTAAACTTGTAGCTCCAGTTTCCTGGAATTAAACATGATAAGTCGATGCTGTATTCTGCGTTGAGCCTATTCTCGATTAGAATCGGAAAGCTTACCTCATCACCCGCCTCAACAGCCACACCTGATATGGAGGGTATAATCTCCAGCGGATCCTCTGGCATTTTAACGTTAATTCTGAGCATTAAGCTTCCTGCAGCGTTGATCCCGACGGAATATTCTTTTTCCTTGGCATTTAAAGGTATTTCAAGCTGGAACTGCACAGTCTTTGATTCATTTGCACCCAACCTCAGCAATTCAACCTCTTTTCCACCATAAATGAACTTTCCTAAAAATCCTTCTGGAGCATTGTAAGATAACTGAATGTTTCTGTCATAATTCCGGTCATTTGTGATTTTTAGATCAAATGAAAGAATTTCGCCAGGTACGGCATTTACACTTCTGACATCACTCTCCACCGAGCCGATAAATAGCGTTGCAAGAATGATAGCAATTACGAGCAAAACTCTCCTCATATTATTTCACTCCTGAGGAACTTTATGTAGCTTATTACGAAGAAAACTACTGGTAGCATTATAAAGCCCACGAGATTCTTAGTCACATCCTTGCTTTGAAAAGATATGAGTACAGGACGTTCAGATAAAGAAGAGATAAGAGTTCTGTAATTTGTTGTAGGTGATATGATGTTGAAGAAACTCTCTACTGCCCTCCTCTTATTCTGGTATTCTTCCATTTTTTGTCTCCATTCCTGCCACTCCGGGCTTTTTTCAATTTCTACTACTTTGGCGTCAGGATTTTCCTGGACTTGAGGGTGGGGGATAGGAGGGGGTCCGATGTTGGGTGGAGGTCCAACAACAGCCTGAGCAACCAAGTTACCAAGCATTGGCATAGCAACTGAGAGCAGTATGAATATGCCAAAGGCAACAAGCAGAGATGTACTTGAATTTTTGGCAACCGTGGATGTGAAGAGGGCTATGGAGAAGAACGTGAAGAGATAAGCTAAGGTTACCAATCCAAATTTGGCTATTGCAATCAGATCGTCAAGAGATGGAATGAAGCCCTTTATTGCCAATATCCCCAATGCAATAATGAGCGTCAGGACTACGACCAAGCACATTGCAGCAAAGGCTCCCAGAGCCTTTCCATTTATTATTTGATCCCTAAATACTGGATGAGCTAACAGAGTTTTTAGAGACCCACTTTCCCTTTCTCTGGTTATAAGATCGAAACCCATAAGCAGACCCAGTATCGCTCCAGAGGTTGTTATACCAAATGTACCAAAAAAGCCAAAGATCTGGATTATAGATAGCCTAACCTCAGAATTCATACCCCTGTAACCTCGCATGAAACCATCAATTCCCTGGTAGAATGAAAAGGCAGAGATGAGAAGCATTAATGCTAGAATGACTATAAACCTCTTGCTCGTTATCTGATCTGCAAATTCTTTTTTTGCAACAACAATTAAACTCATATTTACCTCTCCTGAACAATACTTAGATAGATCTCTTCAAGGTCAAGCTCGAGCATGTGAAGTTCCTTTACTATGTAACCCCTCTCATTAAGTGCCTTTGATATTTCAACCCTGCAATCCTTTTCAACCTCAACTATAGCTTTCGAACCCTCCATACTAACTCTGCCAAAGGTTTCGAGAATCGAGGGATCGAGTTCCGGTTCAGTCTCGACTGCGATACTGATACCATTCTGGCTTGCGAATTCTTCAATTCTGCCTTTGGCAACAAGTTTACCTCGAGATATTATTCCTACAGTCTCACAAATCTCTCTGACCTCTGAAAGGATGTGAGAAGAGAAGAAAATCGTTTTCCCTTCTTTTTTCATGTCTTTAATTATCTTCTTGAAATCTGCTGCACCCTGGGGATCCAGTCCAGAGGTGGGTTCATCAAGAAAAATAACTTTGGGGTCATTGAGTAAGGCCTGAGCCATCCCCAGGCGTTGTTTCATCCCTTTACTGAACTCTCCGACTTTTTTATCAGCGACATCAGCAATTCCAACAAGTTCGAGCAATTCTTCGATGATTGCAGTGGCCTCATGCCCGGGTATATTATAAAACTCTGAAAAGTACAGGAGATTCTGTTTTGCGGTCATATGGTCGTAAAATCCAACGTTTTCAGGCAGATAGCCACAGAGTTTCTTGATCTCAAGTGGATTCCTTGCCACGTCTATACCTGCTATCTTTATACTGCCTGAAGTTGGTTGAAGCATTCCCATCATTAGATTTATTGTAGTGGTTTTGCCAGCCCCGTTTGGACCGAGAAAACCGAAAACTTCATTCTCATCTATTTCAAGATTCAGGCCATCGAGAGCCTTGAATTTTCCATATAGTTTTGTTAAATTTTCAACTTCTATCATACTCCACTCCTCTGCTGAGCCTCATCCCAATGTCACCATCTCTTTTGCATTACACCCAACCCATAAGCAAAAAGACCAGTTATAAACAAACTTATCACTCGCATTTTTGTTTACTGCTATCGCCACCCCCATTTAACAATCTTTTGTTTTTGTTAGATTTTATTTAGATATTTAATTTTTCTGACCATAGATTTAGAATTATATATTTATTTCAATTTACTTCAATATTTAGATAAAAAGATTAGAGATTCAGACCTTAGACGAGATTTCAAATTCATCTCTTTTAACCACACTTGTAGCCATCACCGGAATGAGCAAAGAAATCGCCATGATAGAGGAAATGGCAAATCCCGTCAAAATTCCTCTCTCCTTCAATGCGACTGTAATTGTGAAAAAGACACCTATATCACAAGTGAGAATTTTATCTCCCCGGCGATCATCCCACTGAAAAATCGATCCAAGAAACTGTACATTAAATTGCCAATAATATAGGAAAAGATCCCAAGTATAAAGAAACCAGGATAGTCTATTAATGCCAGTGCTTTTTCATTCTTCATTCCGATTTCCTCTGTATTAAGTCCTCTATTTTAAGTAACCTCCTGTAATACAGTCACCGACCCGTTCTTTCCTACCTTAATCCAGACTCTCTCGACGCTACCACCAACTCTGTAATTCTTCACTTTTAACCCGCCATCAACTCTAACACTGAAATAAACTGCCTTATTTTCCATAACCACTGATGACGATGTTTCCTCACCCGGTTTCATTTTGTAGGTTTTATTTAATATTATTTCTCCTGCACTATTCACTTTTACATTTACCAGGTGTTCTTTAACATCCTTATTGTGGATCGTAAAGCCAAGGGATTTGTTTGAAATGCAGCCTGAGAATACCGATAAGATTAACACAGCCAAAATGAGCAGCACTTTGTTCATGTGATCCTTTTTCATAGCCTTTCCACCCCTTCAAATTTTTTTACTCCTCAACTCGCTTTTTTCAGTGAGTTTATTGCATAGATGTTTTTGGGATATGCTATCTGATCTTTTGCTGCATATTCAACAAAAACTTTCACAACTCTTATCATGTTCTCACTGGAAATAATTTTTGTGAACTCATAAAATTTCATGATTTATAGAAAAGTTGAATACTATTTAATAATTATTTGGCTGTGATCACACAAGTCAGATAAAAGGTTCCCCCTGAAGACCCTGAAAGACATCTCTCCCCCCACTTCCACCATCTTGAGACTGACCTGAAACTATATCAGGAGGAGCCAGAGAAAAGCCAGATAAGATGATCCATATGGCTTGCTCATTTCAATATACTCATACTTCTTTTTCTTTTTGATTGTTCTTCTTTTTTATCAACTACTTTCAGGCAGGTTGGGAGATGATCTGAGAGGAAATTCAATAAAACTTTAATAAAATGAAAAAACTTTAAAGCTATCCTTATTCATTTTATAAAGTGAGGGTTTGGGCAGCACTCTTAATCATCCTGCTGATAGTTCCAGTATTTGCATTTGAGGTCAGACCAGCTAACGTAAGCGATGAGGAACTCCAGAAGATAATAATGAACGACCCGCCTGATGAAGTAAAAGTCTCTTTCTGGGAGCTTCCGTTGTGGATTAAAATTCATCATTTATTGACGATTGTATTGAGTATGATCGCTCTTTTGAAGCTTTTGCCCTTTGTAATTACAAAACTGAAAACCGCACTGGAGAACAGAAAGCGGGTAAAAATTCTTGAGTTTATAAGGCTAAATCAGGGAACATCCATAACACAGCTACAAAATGAGCTTGGAATTAACAGGAGTACGCTTAAGTATCATTTAAGCATTCTGGAGAGGGAAGGGCTAATCTCGACCATAAAGGTAGGAAATAAAAGGCTAATATTTGCAGGTGAACCGGAAGACAAGGCTCTTCTAAGTGTAAAGACTTCCGAAAGGAAAAAACAGATCTTGGATTTTCTATATGAAACCGATGGACTCAAGCTCAAAGAGATATCTGAAAAAATGAATTTGAATTTCAAGCTTTTATATTATCACATAAAAGAGCTTGAAAAGCTCGGTCTCGTTAGCGTTCAGAAAGGGAAAGTGTATTTGAATGAAAATGCTAAAATCAATCGTAAATAATAATCAATCTATAAAACTTACCACCTATCCTAAATACACTTGTATTACCTTTAACAAGCAGTTTGATGAATTTATCGGTAGTAGTATCATCTCTAGGAATTTTAATAGCCCCATCAGTCTCGATTGCCCTCTTAATGAAGGGATACATATCCAGCTCTTTTACATCAATTTCAACGTATTTTTCCGGGAAAGCTACGCTCTCGACTCTAATCGATCTCTCGCAACCATAAATGACATAATGATGGTAGGAATATATTGCTGGTGATGCCAACACCAACAGAAATAGGGTTATGTACTTCCAGTTTTTCATCTTTTCACCCTTCCGATACCTTGTTAGAGTATCAATCATTTCCCTGTTGAAAAGAATATTTTCGATTTTTCACTTATTTTACTATCTTGCAGTCCAAGATAAGGTTAGTGGGACTTATACACGTAGCTTTGTTTTTAAAGAATGGACTGACGTGTTCGGTGGGAAGTATTGATTCTGTTAGTATTATTAATGCATTCCAGCCGATTCATCTTTACTCCCATACTTCATTGTCGTCTCCATTGCAAGCTCGGAGTGCCTGTCGCTACGATTCTGCTGAATCTCAGCAAATTATAAAAATTAACGAATAGATAAAATTTAAGTAAAAATCGCCCCACATTAGCACAGGTGAAAATTTGAAAAAACTGCTAATCCCTCTGCTCGTACTACTTCTGGCAGGATGTATTCAGGAAAAAATAATTGCTGATGAAGTCATCAAGCAAATGCAGAATAAATATGCAGGTATTGCAGGTTACAGAGCTAAAATACATGTTAAAGAGGTTACCAATGGAAAAATACACGAGGAGGAGTATGAAGTTGTTTTTAAAAAACCGGATAGATTCAGAATCGATACAAATAACACTATGATGGTATCAAATGGTGAGAAACTCTGGTTTTACAATAAAAACAAAAATGAAGTTAAAGTTCAGAGGATTAATTCAACTGAAAGTCCCGACTTGTTTTATGGCTCATTACTGAATATGCTTAAAGATTACAACATTGAGATCTTGAAGGAAGAAAGTGTAAATGGGAAAGATTGCTATGTGCTCAATTTAACGGCAAATTATTCCGATTTTAGGGAAAACCAGTTGAGGAAGATATGGGTTGCAAAGCATGATTGGTATCCTGTAAGAGTGGAGATGAAAATTGAATTTCGAGTTCCTGAGGAGGTTCAAATCCAAACTGGGCTGAAGAATCGATCGTCAATTTTAGTCTTGGAGTACTCGGATTTCGAATTCAATTCAGTAAGGGATGAAGAATTTGAATTTGAGATTCCTGAGGGTGTCAGGGTTGTGATATTGTCCGTTCCTCTCCCATATTTCGAAGGTTATCGATGGGGTTATGAATTCCTATAACCGGCAGGGGGTGTTTCCCAACACATTATACGCTGGTTGAAGCTTAGAGGTTCTATTAACGTAAGATATTTGCTTTACACTCTATGCTGGAAGGGGAAGTTAGCTTTAAGATATATAGAGTTAAAAAGCAAGATATATAGAGTTAAAAAGCCTTATAACACGAAGAGCTTAATAGCAGGTGAATCGGATGATTGAAGTGAGAGAACTCTACAAAACCTTTGGTAATAAGGTTGCAATTGATGGTTTAAGCTTTACTGTGCACAGCGGTGAGATTTATGGTCTTCTTGGCCCGAACGGCAGTGGAAAGAGTACTGTATTGAAAATCCTTGCCGGAATCCTTAAACCGACGAGAGGTCAGGTTTTGTTTGAAGGTGTTGAGGCTGAAGATCTTATGGCTGAAGATCCCGTAAAAGTAAAAAAAATAGTCGGTTACGTTCCGGAGACTCCCATTCTTTATGAGAGTCTGACCCCAGGAGAGCTTTTTGATTTTGTGGGTAAAATAAGAGGAATTCCAAAAGACGAACTTGAAAAAAAAGTTAATTATTTTGTCAGAGCGTTTGCAATCGAAAGTTATATCGACCAATTTATCGGAACCCTGAGCTTTGGTACCCAGCAGAAAGTCTCCCTGATAACCGCCCTCCTCCACGATCCAAGACTCCTGATACTGGATGAGGCTATGAACGGCCTTGATCCAAAAAGTGCCAGAATTTTGAGGGAGCTTTTGATCGAGTTTAAAAAGGAAGGTAAGAGCATAATTTTCTCAACCCACATACTAGCTCTGGCCGAGATGATCTGCGACAGAATAGGTATCATCTATCGAGGAAAGTTGATTGCTGAGGGAGATATGGAAGAGCTTAAAGAGAGGGTTCATGAGGTTGACCTTGAAAATATTTTCTTAAAACTGACAGAGAGTAAAGAGGAAGTTCTATCAATTGTACATGCTCTAAAAGAGAGTCTCTGAGTGAGACAATGCTGGAGATAATCAGAATACTTTACAGGGAATTACAGTACCAGATGATAAAGAGGAATCCCCTCATAGCCAGCGATGAGAGGAAGTTTAAAAAGGCGTTGAAAAATTCACTAAACATTAAAAGGGGAATCGTGCCCAAAGCACTCTCATTCATGCTTTTTGGAGTATTTATGGCTTCAGGAATTGCATTCTCAGATGACAGGCTGGTAATTTCTTCAATGGCGGTTTCTCTGGCAATTATCCCATTCGTTTTTGCTCTATACGTTACCGCCGTTCAGTCTCCCTATGTGGTTTCCTTGGGTCTTTTCGAGCCTTTGAAATCTCTGCCAGTGAAGATTGGGGCATTTTATTTGAGTGAACTTTTACTGCTCGATATTTCAGTATCTTTCGCGATAGCTCTCCCCAGCATTGTTGTTTTACTCGTCAAGTATCCTCTCAGCGGAATGCTTTTCATGTTATGGATGATTGTCGGACTATTTGCCGGTCACACAATTGGATTGATAATCTTCTCCCTATTCGGATTGAGAATAACCCTCAGAAAAACAAGGGGGCAGACCATAAAGAACCTGATTAAAATTACAGGACTACTGACATTTATGGGTATGTTCTATGTTTTAACCTACCTTCAGGAATACATAGTCAAACACAGCGAGAACCTTACAAACTTTTTCGGGAGGTACATTATCGCCTATCCTTTTTCTGTTGCATCGATATTCGATCCTTTCAGAAGTCTGATCTTTCTGGCCAGCTATTCCGTTGTTTTTATTTCTCTTTATATTCTTTCAATAAACAAGGTATGGAAAGAAATTCTGGATCCCAGAGTGACATCTGAAAAGGTAAAAGCAGGAGATTTTAAAACGGGATTTGGTGGTGCTATTTTTGCTTTAACTATAAAAGACCTGAGAATAATTTTCAGAAAGACCTCAATGATAGCAGGATTCTTAATTCCAGTATACTTCATCCTGCCACAAATATTCATGGCACTGAAAAATGGCAGTTTTTCGAAGGAGTTGACACACAGCCTGATATTCACCACTGCGCTTTTCTCAATCAGCGGAGTAGATGCAATCCTGAAAGTCGAAGGAAAGGAAATCAATTTCTTGAGAACGTTACCCGTAACAAAAAATCAATTCATTTTGAGCAAGGCTTTATCGATGTCCCAGATCCCAATGGCTCTATTAATTGTGATCTTTTGCATAGGCACTTATTTCGATTCTGGATCGGTATTCCTGCTCCCATATGTCTTTCTTTTACCCATAAATGTTTCCCTTGTTACAATGCTTTTTCTGTTCCATTACGAAGGTGAAGAAATTGGTTTGCCTGAAGTTAATTTTGGGAAGGTGATAATTCTTTTCATCATCAACGGAATCTTACTGGGTATTACAGGACTTCCAGCACTTTTAGTCCCAACCTATACAGGATTGTTGATAAGCTACTGCTTAGCATTGTTGATTCTCCTTTTTCTGTCTAGAAAGTTGAAATCTAAAGATGGGAAAGCTCGATCAAATATCAAGTACGATTGAGACATTAAACGCAACTTTACGCTAAATTAAAACGTTTTAAACAATCACCGACCGATCTGAAACGTCTGGCTCTCGCTTTATCGAACATTTTACCCGGCAATCTA
>MTML01000075.1 GCA_002011215.1 Archaeoglobus sp. JdFR-24 | reverse complement strand
GGCACCCCACCAATACTGTGCTTATCAACAACAATTCCTCTATCAAAGCTGAGCGTCTCACCGGTCTCTATCATCGCCCTCGTCATCCACTCAATTTCATCGTGATCCATCCCATAGTCGTAATTCGAGAGGATAAAGGCTGCAATCTCTATGTCGCTCAGCGAGTTTCGTGTTATATCTTCGATTATTGAGTTTATTTCATCCTTCGTGAGCTTTTGCCCATCCATTTTCTTCTTTATGAATGAAACAGATTCCGGTTTTGACACAGGATAGATTGTAACCCTATCCCCATCCTTTAGCCGAATATCTTCAGCCAGATCGGCGGATATTCCCACCTCTCCTTTTGAAACAAATCCGGTTGTTATTTGCAGATCAGCTATGCAAAAATCTCTCCCTTTGCAGATTTTAATTCTGTCCCCCTCAACTACACCGATCTCATTGGCATCAGAATTATCTATTATAATTGAGTGACTGAGTCTTATGGGAATTATTCTGACAGTGTAATCCATGACATATCTCATCACATTGAGATTTTTAAATGTTTTTGTAATCTACGTTAGTATATTAATAGGTTAGTATTCATACATATGTTGAAAAAAATTTAAAATCAGATGTTTTATGTGCCAGGACGTTATTGAAACAACTATATTTATTAAAAATTTTTAATTTGATAAAATCAAAAAATAAATTTTAAAGCAAATAATTCCTCTTAACATCTTTGGATCTCAATATATTAATTTCGTACTTCTCTTCTATATCCGATAACATTGTCTTTATTCTAGAAGAGGTGGACTTTTCATCAATGATGATGTATTTTGTGTCACTTAATTTGAGAGCACTCAGAATGATCTCCTCATTCAAACCATCAAAGGTGTACTTTGCAAAGTTATGTCCGAATGTGAAGGTGGTGTTGAGAATTATTTCGGTCTGCCTTGGGGCGTAGTGTGTGCCTCCAACACCAACTGCCACATTCCAGTCACACTCGGGAGAGTTTATCGCTTCAATCAATGATTCTGCAACCACTCTCCCTGCCTCAACATCTCTCCATTCTTCTTCAGTTGAACCAATTTCGTAAAAAGCAGAAGGAGTGATAATCTCTGAAGGACCATGATGGGTAACTTCCATTGTGAATTGATACTCTGGCTTTTGAGAAAGTCTCCTCTTTAAAGCCATAACATAGTTCTTCATCCTGATGGGGGAAGGTCTGGCGAGAGAGTAGGGTTTGCCGCCGTAATCTGCTCTGTCAACGTTTCCAGAAACATGAACAGTAAAGATTTTTCTTCCATCCTTGCTGCTGTGTCTTGAAGCAAAAAGGATTTCATCAAAATCAATATATTTTTTGAGCTTCTGATCAAGAAAATCGGCATAAATAAGCCTTTCTTTTATCTCTACTATTGATATTTTTTCTCCAATATGAAATTCAAACTCATCAATGATTTTTTTATCGAGGTCAAGCATGGAAAGGAGATGCTCTTTAATATTTTGACCGGCAATATCCTTTTTGCTGCAAACTATAAGATGCATATTTCAATGCTGAAATGACTGTTTAAAAATCTAAGCGTATCATATTTACAATTCTCAATGTTTTTAAGTAAAGGTTGGTGAAACTCAGAATGCAACTTATGCACTGAAAAATACCTTAGCAATCGCAAAACAACAATCATAATTTGATTGTTTAACAGTGAAGTCTAACTGATATAAAAACATTCACCAGAAAAAACCTTTTGAACATGCCCTGAATCGATTATCAATCCACCATCGACATCGAGATCTGTAGCTCTGCCCTCAAATACTTTTTCTCCAACAGAAATCCTGACATGCCTGCCTATTGTATCAGAGAGTTCCATCCATCTCCTTCTTATCTTCTCCCAGTCACCGGATTCAAGCATGGCATAGTATTTTTTAAACTCTCTCATAACATCCTCAAACACTTTCAGTCTCGTAATTGAGTTGTCGTGGGAGACGAGGCTGATTGCGTTTAAACTGGCAGGCGGAGTATTTCTGACGTTTATTCCTATCCCGACAATAACTTTGAAATTATCAATCTCTCCTGCAAGCTCGCAAAGAACTCCACACACCTTCTTCCCACCTATAAGGACATCATTTGGCCATTTGAGTCTTGCGTTGTATTTTGAGAGGGCCTCTGTGACCGCAACACCTGTGGAGAGTGTTATTTTCGGAATATCCTCAACACCAAGTCCCGGTGAAAGAACGATCGAAAAATAAAGCCCTCCCTCATCACTGACCCATTCTCTTCCCAGCCTGCCCCTGCCAGAAATCTGTCTCTCGGCAATAACTATTGAACCTGGATCCAACTCTTTAGCCCGTTCGTTCGTGGAATCTGTCTCGATATAGTAGTAAATCCTGTTGATAAGTGATTCAGCACCAGTTTTCTTTATAATTTCTGCAACCTGCAGAGCTGAAAATTCTGGAAATTTTTTGATCCGATACCCAACCTTTCTTCTCGCCTCGATCTCATAACCAGATTCCTTAATTTTCCTGATTTTTTTCCAGATGGCATTTCTGGAAACTCCAAGTTTTTTAGCTATCTCTTCCCCGCTCGACCCTTTTTTGAGCATATCTATGAGTTCGAAAAAACCAGAATCTCTTTTTAAGTCTATTTTCATAGGTCTCTGGAACATCACCATCTCCTCTTTTTTGGATTCAGGGGGTTATTTAAGTAGAGATATCATCTAAATATATTCTTGCTCCGGGTCTCAGATATAGCTTTTGATGAAAGCCTGAAAGTTATTATTGCTGGAAAACCAAAACCATCTCACCAGCTGAAACAATCCAGTATCATTATGTGATAGGAGTTATGAGATTAACTACAAGATCAACAGAGACAGTCTGGAAATTGAGCAGAACGGGAAACATAAGGTGTTTTTAAGGCAATTGCGCTGTAGTCACTCTTATCAATATGGCCTGACTTACAAGTCATACATGAGTTACAATACCGTTGTTTACTTATGATGTCTGACATCTCACCTGATCTTCTGTGAAATCTTCCATAAAATTAATCTATTTTCGAAAATTAACTTCCTCTGAATATCTCATAATCTCTGAATCTGTTAAGAGGTATTTTGGTGTGTGGTGATGTGTATGGGAACCAATGAAAAAAATGAATCAATTGATTTTGAGAAGATTTCACGCTTAATTTTTGAAGTTGGAGCACTCAAGTTAACTCCGAGATCGGGGTGGTTTAAGGTGGGAATAGCAAACCCTGAAAGTGTGGCAGAACATTCAATGAGAACAGCATTCATATCCTTTATCATAACATATCTCGAAACTAAGGACATCAATTCCGCTGCGATGACCTCTTTCCTTTCTCTTATTCACGACATGCATGAGACTCGAACGACAGATCTACACAGGTTATCCAGGAGGTATGTGAAGGTGGATAAGGAGAAGGCCTTTAATGAACAGCTCGAGCTTCTTCCGGATGAGGTTAAGAAGAAGACAATCAGAGGAATGAAAGATTTTGAAAAATACATCAATGATGCGGATAAACTTGAGCTTCTGTGTCAGGCAATTGAATACTCCTCAACTTATCCATCATCTCTGGAATACGTGAAAGAAATTGAGTTTGAAACTGAAACGGCTGAGAAAATAGCTAAAAATTTGAAAAAGGTGGATAGCAGGTGGTGGATCAATTTTGAGTGAACGACCAGAGAAATTCATATCAGATAAGTTCATCTGTGACAGGATGCTTGGAAAGCTTGCAACCTGGCTGAGAATATCGGGCTATGATACTCTTTATGTTGGCGATTTTAGTTTTGATGGCAATCAGAGGAAGAAAGAGGATACTTTTATGTTAAAAAACTACACGGACAGAATACTGCTTACAAGGGATCGGGAACTTTATAGTAGGTGCTTGGCCAGGAAAAGGAAGGTTTTTTTCATTCATTCAGACTATGTAGCTGACCAGATAAGGGAATTGAAATCAGCAGGAATCGATTTTAAAATAGTAATGAACAGATGCAGTGTGTGCAACGGCATCCTGAGAAAACCAGAAGAACATGAGGTAAAAGAGGTGCTTGAGAGAGAAGGAATCTCAGAAGATTTGAGCAGAAAATATGAGCTCTGGTACTGCCCCAAATGTATAAAACTCTACTGGATGGGTAGTCACTGGAAAAATATGGTAAAATTTTTGAAAGAAATTGATGAGAGCAGAATATAATCTCAGCATGGTCAGACAGCGTAGATAGCCGGTTTTCCTGGCATGGAGAGTCTCCTCTTACTCTCTGGAACCTTTTCAGAATCGAGTATGACTTTTACCCCGACCTCCAGCGAGATGAATTCTCTGTTATCTTCTATTATTTTCTCCTCGTCGAGCTTGATGAATTCGCCTCCATCCTTCAGAACCTTTTTGATGAAGTTCGGAATCTCCCTGCTAACTTCTTTGAATCTCTTATCGCTCATTATTCTTTTCATGGCATCCTTGAAATTGCCCTCCTCCAGTGCTATATTCGTGACATCTGATTTCCACGGTTCTGCAACGGCTATATAGACAGTCTCAGCTTTAACGAACTTGAGAATCTCTTTGATATCTCCGATCAGATTTTTGATGTATTCTTCAGCAGCTTCAGCCTCCCGATCGAGCTTGCTCTCGTCGAATTCGGGATACCTCTGGACGCTTATGAAATCGTCATGCTTTAGATGCCAGATTTCCTCACATATGTGTGGTGCGAAAGGAGAAAGAAGTTTGAGCCAATCGTCCAGAATTATCGCAAGATTATCGCCACCTCTCTTCAGATACCATCTTACATCTGACATCATTTCAAAGAATGCCGAGTTAACGGCCCTTCTTGTCTGGAAATTCTCCATAGCATCTGTCGTTTCCCTGATTATTCTCTGAAGCCTGCTGATCAACCATCTGTCGAGCATTGAAGGTGGTTTTATCTCTCTGGTGTAGTTCTCTGCAACAAGCTCATAAAATCGCTTGAGATGTGAAGCAAGGCTCTCAACATCTTTTTTCCTCCAGTCGGCATCGCTATCGTATTCCGATGCGTAGAGGATGTACATTCTTGTCACGTCCGCTCCATTTTCCTGCACAGCTCTCTTCATCGTCAAAAGAGGACCTTTACTCTTGGACATCTTCTTTCCTTCGAGACTGACATAGCCGTTTACTGCAATGGCTCTGGGCCAGTACTCTTCGGGAAAGATTGCTATGTGGTGGAAAAGGAAGAAGAGGAGGTGGTTGGCGACAAGATCCTTTCCCGAACTTCTGACATCTACGGGATACCAGTATGTGAAATCATTTCTAATCTGTTCAACGAACTTTTTATCCATTCCAGATGATTTGCTCGCAGCATCCACGCTTCCCCTTCCCAGCAGTACGTAATCGAGGAGTTCCTTTGTCATGTTCTCTGCCCTGAGCTTACCCTCGTTTATATACTTGGCAAGTATATAATATGCCATGTATATTGTGGAATCTGAAAGACTTTCTATCAGCCACTCCTTATCCCACGGAATTTTCGTCCCCAATCCTTTTCTTCTTGCACAGGCTTTATCCTTTAACCATTCGATCTTGTTTCTGAATTCCTCTTTATAGTAGTCTGGGATAATCTGCATTCTTTCAAGATGTCCGAGAACTGTATTCTTCCATTCAGGTTTTGAGTAATTCAGAAACCACTGGTCTCTCACAACCTTTATAACGCACTTCGTTCCGCACCTGCACACAACAGGCTTCTCGCTGAACTCATAGAAAATATCCCCGATCCCTTTCTCGATAAGGTCTCGCTGCAGTTTATCCTTGATCTGGGATACTTTCATTCCAGCATATTCGCCAGTGATCTCCAGGAGAATTCCTTTGTGGAACTCCTTTTTGTAAAGCAATTTGGTGGCCTTTTCGAGTTCGGGATCGGATTGGGTCTTGATTCCGAGCTCCTCAGTTATCTCTTTTGCCGGTACCTCTGTATCTGAGCTGTTTGCATTTTCATTTTCGATCTTTATCAGGACAATGGGTTTGATCGACTCAAGCATCTCCTTTCCAATTCTATATTTTTCTGCTATATCACTTCTCTTCAGATCTTCGATGGCTATGTAGTCATAGGGCGCATGGGCAGGAACGCTCATCACAATTCCTGTGGCGTTATCAAGATCGACAAAATCGGCCGGCAGTATCGGGATTTTCATTCCATTTACCGGGTTAACAGCATACTTTCCAAAGAACTTCTCGGCATCAACCTCTCCGATCAGTTCCACTTTTTTATCGGTGAAGGTTAATTTCTCGTAGGCCTCCCTGCTAATAAGCCAGGTCTCATCATCAACCCTTGCAAGAATGTATTTTGCTGGTTTCAACCAGATATTCGTCGCACCAAAGACGGTTTCGGGGCGAAGGGTTGCACAGGGGAATATTATCTTATCTCCATCTTCCTCGTAATAGAATTTTATAACGGTAAAGTCCACAACTGTTGCATTCTCACCATGAAGCAGATCGTGATCCTCTACAGGATTTTTGTCATGGGGACAGTATCTTACAGGATGAGTGCCTTTTACAACAAGATCCAGCTCTTTAAGCCTGTAAAACTGCCATTCAATGAACTTCTGGTAGGTTTCATCGGTTGTGGTGAAAACTCTCCTCCAGTCAATTGAAAATCCGATATTTTTCATCGCCTCGAGAGCCTCCTTCGAAAAATAATCCACTATTTTTTCGGGAGTATTTAGCCTCAGGAGAATATCTTCGGGAACATCATGATACTGGCCATAAACTCTTATCGTGTTTGGATCTCTTTTCTGAATCAGCTCGGCAAGACCTATTATCGGGGTGCCTGTAACATGGAACCCCATTGGAAAGAGGACATTGTATCCTTTCATCCTCTTAAATCTTGCAACAGCATCACCGATCGTGAAAGTTCTTGTATGTCCAGCATGTAAATTACCATTGAGGTATGGGTAGGGGATTGTTATAAAGAACTTGGGTTTATCGGTAGGTTCGGGCTGAAAAATCCGCTCCTTCTCCCACATTTGCTGCCATTTCTTCTCTATTTCCCTGAAGTCAATTTGAACCATGTAAACAGGCTAACTGGATGACTTAAAAATATTTTTGATTAATGTATAATCTCAAAACCGTATCCGAATTTACAGAATTCAGAATATACTTTTATATTTAGCAGTATTCAAAAATCCAAAAAATCAATAAGTTATTTTAACTAAAATCGCACAACAACGGTTATGCACCATTCTCATCATCTAGAACTTTATGAAAGACTCAGAGAAAAACTAAGCAAAGCTCCGATTCAGGTTCCAAAAACTCTTAGCGGTTACGAAAGGGAGATTTTAAAAGTACTTTTTGATGAGGACGAGGTTCAGCTCGCATTAAAACTTCCATTTATTTCATTTACACTCGAGGACATTTCACAGAGAACTGGAGAAAGCGAGGAATATTTAAAGAATACTCTCGAAAGAATGGCGAAAAAAGGAACCGTTTTCAAAATTGAGAAAAAAGGTAAGACAATTTATAGACTTCTGCCTGTTGTTATAGGCTGGTTTGAAACGCCATTTTTCAAAGGCCCAGGAAAAGATCCAAGACAGGAAAAACTCGCTCCCCTGTGGGATGAGTACTGGAAAGAAGCTTGGCTTGATGAGATAGGAGATAGAGGCACTTCAATAATGAGAGCTTTACCGGAGAAAAGTGCGATCTCAAACAAGTCAGTAATTCTACCCTATGAGGATGCTGTTGAGCTTGTTAAAAACAGAGATTACCATGCCGTGGCTCACTGTGCCTGCAGAGTTATGGCAAGGCTTGCTGGAAAGGGATGCAGGCACACTCTTGAGAACTGCCTCAGCTTTGGTTCTATGGGAAAATACCTTGTAAATAATGGGTTTGGAAGGAGGATAAGCGTTGAAGAGGCTTTAGAAATCCTGGAAAGGGCAAATAAAGAGGGGCTTGTACATACAACCGAAAATCATTCAGGAAAGGTGAATGTAATCTGCAACTGCTGCACTGATTGCTGCATGTTTTTCAGGGCAATCTACGAGGTGAAATATCCGAACGTAATATCAAGTTCCAACTACTATGCTCAGGTTGATGGAGATGAGTGTGTCGCATGCGGGATATGCTCGATTCGCTGCCCGATGAATGCAATTAAGACAAGAAAAAGTAAGGAGGCTGCCCAGATAAACAGAGAAAGATGCATTGGCTGTGGAGTCTGTGTTACGACATGTCCAATGGAGGCACTGAGCCTTGTAGAGAGGGATGAAATCCACGATCCACCTGATTACAGAACTTACATCTCAAAGCTTTTGAGCGACAGGGGAAAGGATACTAACTCTTTGTTATAGCCTGATAACTATGGGCTGACAGAAAATGCACAATTTGAATCATAGATTTCCTTCCCATCAAAATCCTTTACATAGACTTTTAATGAGCGCTCATACACACTTATAACACACAATTTCCTCACCCCATCTGAGTAACGAAGCATAATGTTCCTTTAAGCAGTTACATTTTCCATGTCATCTCTTTCTCAAAAAACTCTTTTGGTGGATGTTAAGCCAGTTCTATTCCGATCCCATAGAAAGCTATTAGTAATGCAAATCGAATAAAATACTCAATACGAGGAATAGAAGGTAGATTCCTTTTCCATTTGAACGATCCGTTTTATCACACCTCGCTGGTTGAGTTTTAATCTTTAGGTTTATTATATGTTGTAAGTTTTTTGAATCATTCTTAAAATTTAAATTTTTTAAATCATACTATTATACTTTAGATTGGATGTGTCAAAAATATAATAACTCATCTATACAGCAAGAGATAAATTTAAATTCTTATTGTCAAAAAATCAGTATGCCAAGGACACCTAAGTCAACTCCTTCTCTGGCGATAATTTTGCTTGTATTTCTTGCTCTGTTATCCACCTCAGGCTGTGTTGATAAGGGTGCACCTTCTGGTGGGGCTGAGAATAACATTACGCCTGAAATATCGCAACTCCCACCTCCACAGCCTCCCTTACCACATGTATCAAGATGGGAGGTTGAGTTAACTGGAGAGGATAGAGAAGAGGCTATTAACCTCGTTTTAAACGATTCTAAAGTTAAAGAGTGGCTGGATGAGGGATATGAGATATCAAACGTAACTCGCGGACATGGAATCTGCTGGGTTTATATCCTGACGAAGAAGCAAATCCTTCCGTGGATTACCGGGATAACCCTAAAGATTCCGGTAGATCTGGAGAGGAAGAGGGCTCAGGGAGAAGCGATAAACTTCGAATTGAATCTCACTTCTCTTTCTGAGGAGCAGAGAGATGAAGCTTTGAAAATAGCACTTTCTGATCCAGAGGTCAAGAAGTATATAGGCGATTTTGAGTTTGAAGTTGAGGGGGTTGAGGTTAGTGCCTATCAGTTTTGTTATAAAGGATGCTATCCTTATGCCTATCCTACCGTTTTCATCAAATTGAATCCTGATCCGAGGAGCTATAGTTATGATTACAGGGTTTTTGTGGATCTGGAGAAAAAGGAGGTTGTGGACATTCATTCATTCTACCGAAAACCCTCTCCCATCTACCTTAACAACTCAACTGTAGGAGCAGATGAGGGATAATCTGGACTGGAATAAACATCTACTGACTTCTTCTTGTAAAGTTAGGATAGATAGTATAATTAAAAATATAAAGTATGCTTAAATGTATAAAAGCAACTATAGCCAGCTTTTTCATCTCACCATCCATTATATTTAAAATTTTCTTTTCAATTTATGATAAATATAGAATATCTTTTTAATTTTCTCGATATGTGAAAAACAAATTTATATAGCTTTCATATATAACATTTAACTATTATTTCCCACAAAACAGAAAATACAACATTTAAACTTGTAATAATGCATACACTAACCATCAGTTCACCACATAAGCCTACCGGAATTCTCCAATTAAATCTGTCTCCAGCAATCCATTGACTGTTCAATTTATCAAAAAACACAAAGAATTTAATCTTTCAATTAAACTCTGACGATATGAAGTATCTGACATTCACACCTTTTGAAACCGAAAATTTAGCGATGAGAAACAGGATAGTAAAATCAGCAACTGCAGAAGCTATGGCAACTGAGGATGGTTTTGTCACCCAAGATCTCATTGAGTTTTACAAAAGGCTGGCTGAAGGCGGTTCAGGCACCATAATAACTGGTTTTATGTATGTGAATGAGAAAGGGAGGGCAATGCACAAAATGACAGGAATAAGCAGGGATGAACATGTTGAAGGTCTTAAAAAGCTGGTTGAAGAGGTGAAAGAAGCGGGAAGACTTGATGGAACTGATGAAAGTGTAGAAGATACAGGCATGGATACAGATATAGATGTTAAAATCGTAGTCCAGCTCGCCCATGCGGGAAGGCAGAACTATCCCTTTGACGATCCCGTAGCCCCATCAGCCATCCTCGAACCTGTAACAAACGTTATGCCACGCGAACTCACACGGGAAGAAATTTATGCCATCATTGATGATTTCGTTAACGCCTCCTTAAGGGCCGATAGAGCTGGCTTTGATGCAGTTCAGCTTCACGCTGCCCATGGTTACCTGCTCAGCCAGTTTTTATCTCCCCACACCAACAGAAGAAGGGATGAGTTTGGAAAGGAAAGAGCAAAAATCCTGCTTGACATCTTTGATGGTATCAGGAAAAAAAGCAAAATCCCCGTTATGGTTAAAATGAATGGAAGTGATTTCATCCCTGGCGGGCTGGAAATTGAAGAAGCCATAAGAATATCAAAATTACTTGATGATGCAGGTTTTGAGGCAATTGAGGTAAGTGGGGGTATGTGGGAATCATCAATACATATGAGATACAATGTAGTGTGTCAGAATGTAAAGAAAAGTGGAGAAGCGTATTTTGCAGAATTTGCCAGAAGAATAAAGGAGAACGTTAGCATTCCTGTTATAACGGTTGGAGGGATAAGGAGCCTTGAGGTATCTGAACGACTTCTGAAAGAACATGCTGATCTCATATCCATGGCAAGACCTCTGATAAAAGATCCCTATCTCCCCTTAAAGTGGATGAGGGAAGAACAACTGGCAAGCGAGTGCAAATCGTGCAACAAATGTTTGAAGTCAATCTCATCCAAAAAACTGGATTGTTATGGATAATCCCTTGGAACCGTAAAACAAATCTACAATACTTCAGAAAAAATTAAAAAGGTCTGTCTTTTATTTGGTTTATGAAGCTTATAATACCGGGAACCCGGGGAATTCTTGCGTACAGCATTTCCAAGCAGACTGGCATGCAGCTTGGTTATGCAGAGCTTGAAAAGCTACCAGATGGAGAGAAATATGTAAGGATACCTGAAAGTGTAAGTGGTAAAGATATTTTGATAGTCAACTCTTTTGCCCACCATCCAGATGAACTGATTCTTGAAACGCTCTTTCTCATTGATACCTTTAAAGAACTTGGAGCAAGGGAAATATCAGGTATTTTTCCCTATTTTCCCTATTCCAGACTGAGCCGCAAGTTTATAAGGGGAGAAGCGGCAACCCTCAAAACAGTTGCAAAGCTCTTCAAAGCTGCAGGACTTAAAAAAATGTATGTGGTTGATTTTCACATCCATAATGATTTAAACGAGCTTTTTCAGTTCGAAGTTGTGAATGTTACTGCAATGCATTTGCTTTCAAAATATGTTATGGATAATTTCAAAATTGACTCCCCATACGTTGTTGGAGCTGACCAGGTTGCATCCTACTGGGCATCGATTGTTGCCGGGGAACTCAACACTGAATTCTCGCTTATGAGAAAAATCAGGATAGATGCTGAAAATGTTGTAATTGATTCAGTTCCAGAAAACGTCCTTAACAAGGATGTTATACTTGTAGACGATATAATATCGACTGGTGGAACAATCATACAGGCAGTAAAGGCATTGAAATCGGCTGGAGCGAGGAGAATATATGCAATATGCACCCATCCCGTTCTGTCGAATCAGGCTCTTCAACTGATTTATCAATCCGGAGTTGATGGGGTGGTTGGAACCGATACTGTTCTCAGCCCGGTAAGCCACGTCTCAGTTTCGGGATTGCTTTCAGAGGCTGTTGAGAAATATTAAAAAATTTAAAATTAGGTGGATTGCAAAACCGAAGACCAGAATCAAATCAGTGGCGTTATTATTTTTATCAAGAATATCTTATCAAGAATATCTTATCAAGAATATCTTATCAAGAATATCTTATCAAGAGTGAACTCCAGCAATATACTCTTGAGATCACGAAAAACATATTCTTCTGTCTTTCAGTGCCTTTAAAACATAATTGAAAATTATGGTGCTGTTCCTGTAAGGAATGTACAGAAAAATATTTGAAAATCTCAATTATCTTATTTTATCTTTTCAAGAACGATTGCAGGACAAATCTTTCTGACACCATCAATTTTACCTATCTTTTCTGAAATTATTTTTGTGAGCACATCTCCATCCTTCGCCCAGATCTCGGCCATTATCATGTGATCTCCGCTTGTAATGAAAACACTTCTTGCGTATTCTTCATCTTTCAACTTCTTTGCAACATCAAGGAATCTATCTGGCTCGGTATCAACTCCTGTAAGCGAAACAACTTTGTATCCCACCTGTAAGGCATCAACCTCAATTGTATATTTTTTTATGACTCCTTTTTCTTCCAGGTTTTTTACCCTTTTTCTGACAGCAGCCTCAGTCATTCCCAACTCTTTTGCTATTCGTGTATATGAGGTTCTTGCATCTTCTTTAAGCATTTCTATTATTTTAAAGTCTTTTTCATCAACTATAGATCTCATTACCCAAATATTGAATCTAAGAGTATTTAAATTTTAACCTGTTTGATATGATTTAGAACAAAGATTTTAAATAGTCGAACTAAATAGTATCAATATATAACAAAATGGTGGTGTTTAAATGGGTGAAATGAATGAAAAAACTCTTGAAAATTTGAAAAATGCCTTTGCAGGTGAGAGTCAGGCACACATGAAGTATCTTATTTATGCTGAAGAAGCTAAATCACAAGGCTTACGGAACATTGCAAGAATTTTTGAAGCACTTGCCTACTCTGAGTACATACATGCCAGAAACCACCTGAAAATATTTGAAGATGTGAAGAACATCGTGGAGGATCTTGATAAATCCATCAACGGTGAAACATATGAGGTTGAAGAGATGTATCCTGCCTTTTATGATCAGGCCATAAATGCAAACGAGAAAAGAGCAGCTACAAGTTTCAGATGGGCTCTTGAAACAGAAAAAGGTCATGCAGAGATTTACAAAAGGGTAAGGACGCTCATAGCTTCTGGCAGAGATAAGGATGTAACTGGAAAGTACTTTGTTTGCTCGGTTTGTGGCTACACAATAGAAAATGAAGCCCCAGACGTCTGCCCGGTTTGTTCAGCAGGAAAGGCAAAATTCAGAAAGTTTTGAATCAACTGGTTGTAAACAAAACAGCCAGGGACAGGCCTTTAATAAAAGGTCTTTAATAGATACCCTCCTCAACTATTTTTCTTACCAAACTGCATGCCTCATCTATGTGTCTGAACTCAGTAAAACCCACAATAATTGAATGTGCGTAATTCAAGGCGAATGGAAATCCTTTATATGGGTTAACTCTTCCTGAGGCGAGTGTCTTCATTCCAAATATGTATTTTCCATTTTTTCTTGCCATTTCAACCGCAAGCAAGGTCGAATCAAAGGATGGCTTCATGTATATGCCGAGTGGATTAATTGGAGCCATGTATGCTCTAACAACCTCCAGTTTTTCGATGTGAGGTATTATCTCTCCTGGATTGTGAGTCGCCACACCCGGTACGAACCCCAGCTCTCTGCAGGAATTAGAAAAACTCAGTATCTTCTTTTTGTCCATTCTATCGGTTACGGAACCGTGAAGAAAAACAACCAATGGGTCTAAATTTGCAATTAGTTCAAGTTCTTTTTCTTCCTCGACTGTTGCAATTACATTTATGGTTCTTATTTCTGATGCGAGTTCAATGGCTTCGAGAATAGGGGGGTGTGGACTTATATGGATGCAGGGATAACATTTTGTAGAGAAGTAAACGAAAAATTCTGAAATTAATGTTGGATTGAGATAGAATCTGTTATAATATTCTCTGGATTTACTGCCGAACTGACCTCCACCTATGAATGGAGATATTCCATGAATGAGCATTGGCAACTCCCTGCCATCGATTCTCACGAGAGGAATCATCTTTAAATGGTATACTTCCTTGAATATAATTTTTTGGTGTCATCCGGTCTCGCAGGCTACTATAGGCTCAAAGTTTCAATGTGTTCCCAGGTTGAGATGGGCTGAGTTTGAGATAAAACAGAGTATACATACTGAAATAAGGAAAATGGCGAACTATTTTTCAAACCAACACAGAACTCCAGAGCACAAAATTCATAAATCATCCAGTTTTAATTAAAATGCGGTCTAAATCTGGTAAGCTTTAAATCTGATAACATGCCGGGGTGGCAGAGAGGCACTGCGCAGGCCTTGAGAAGTTTTCAGGAAAGCCTGTGTCCCTTCTGGGACGCGTGGGTTCAAGTCCCACCCCCGGCGTCATCTACTCCTGATCAAGAAAGTTTTGTCCTTTTATGGTTACAATGTTTGCAATATCCAACTCAATGTTTGTTTCTAATTAAAATAATCTCCGTATATCATACCTGCACATACTCCTGCTATCCAATCTTTCGAGAACTAAGCAATGGCTGTAGGGTTGAGTGACTTGAGAGGGCTTGTGGAGCTGATAAAATTGAGAGAATAACAAGATTAGATAGATACAGTCTCAGATTTTAACTCACACGGTGCGGGAAGTCCATAGCCTGAAGTCTATGGATGAGAGCACGGTAAGTTATTTATTCATTTGGTTATATTTTTTGGTGAACCAAATGAAGTACAAACTCGATAGGTCCTCACATGCTGTATCTCCTTACATCATCTTGTTCTTGTTACAAAGTACAGAAGACCAGTATTGGAAACAGAACAGATAAAAGAAAGGCTAAAGGAAATCTTCAAAAATCTTATTTGGGATTTTGTTTTTATAAGGTCACACTGGAGGTCACATCAGGAGGAATGAACAATGTATTCAGTGGAGCAGATAAAAAAGGCAATGAAGGGTGGCAGGGGATGCACATTTATAGACATCAGTGTTGCTCCAGGTGCAAGAAAAACTCAAATACCTTCTGGATTTAATGAATGGAGAAACACAATCGAGATAAAGATAAAAAGTCAGGCAAAGGAGGGAAAAGCAAACACCGAGATAATCAAAAAGATGGAAAAAATTTTTGATGCCAGGGTTGAGATAATAAAGGGGTTAAAATCGACATCAAAAACGCTAAAGGTTTATAAAGACTATGGAGAGGTCTTAAAAACACTCTTAAAAAGATTTGAAGAATTATAATACTTTGAAAGCATTTTGGAAAAACACAACCTCACATGCTTGAGAGAAGATACATGATAAAAAGCTAAAGTAAATTTTAAGATAATGTAAAAGAGAAAAAGAGAAAAATGATCGATGAATACGAATTGAAAGAGCTTGAGGGAATATTAAAAGAGCTGATACATGCATCCAGTTCCGGGGCGATTATAATTGTAGAGGGCCCCTCAGATCGTGACTCATTGAGGAATATAGGAGTTCAGGGTATCATCTTGATAGCTTCTACAAAGCCTAATGTTGAAATTGTCGATAGTATTGAGAGGGGTAGCAGAGTTATAATTCTAACAGACTGGGATCTGGAAGGTAAAAAGATGGGAAAAGATTTATCAGAAAAACTCAAATCAGTAGGGATTATCGCAGACCTTGAGTTTCGAAAAAAGTTATTTAAGGTTGTAGGAAAGGATATAAAGAATATCGAGAACCTCAGCTCCTATTACATTAAAAGCAGACAGATAATTGCGTCAAAGAGAAGATTTTAACAGTCCAAAATCAACCACAACATATATATATCGATTACAATCCCCTTTATTTTGCCGACGGCCATAGGAGTGGGGGAAACACCCGGTCTCATTCCGAACCCGGAAGTTAAGCCCTGCTCCGTTCCGCGCTGTACTGTGTTCCGAGAGGGCACGGGAACCGCGGAAGCTGTCGGCCTCCCTGTCCAATTCCTGTTTTTGGCAGTTTAATTTTAGAAATTTTAAGAAATTTTAGAGTATTTAATTGGAATAACCGGGGTAATCAGAATCAAGGGACTCAAATTCTAAATTTTTACCGATAATCGCAGGATATACTTGGATTTACTACCGTTATCTCTGTCACTGGAACACCATATGCGTCAGTTCAAAAAAGAGTGGTCTAAAAACGCCCAATATCAGTATTTGGATTAATAAAATTTTTATAATGATTAACAGAAATTAAATCATCGGAAGGCATTCTGAAATTATAAGGGGAATTGAGTAGTTTTGCTTCAATACCATTTTGTTCCAATACCTCTCACAAAGCTTAAACTTATATATTCCTTGCAAAGGCTTTGAAGTTGATGGATATTCCTGCGATTACAGAGTCTATGCTTTCATCAGCTTTGTTTTCGAGTATGTCGAGAGAGCTAACGGGAGAGCTTCTCGCGATATTTTCAGCATTCTTCTGGGCTGGAGGAGCTGCAATCTACAAAAAAGGTCTTGAAAAGACAGATGCATGGTCTGGAAATCTTATGAGAACCGGTTTCACATCACTGGGTTTTCTTGTTTTAATGCTGGTTAAAGGTACCCTTTTTCAATCGATCAATATTCTCAATCTGTCGCTCGTTTTCTGGTTGATCGTATCATCCTTTTTCGCATTTTTCTTGGGTGATTACCTGTATCTTGCATCTCTGAAAGGAATTGGTGTTTCAAGAGCTGTACCCGTAAGCTCCACCTTCCCTCTGTTTGTTGCCGTATGGTCGTTTATAATTTACAGAAAGCCTATCAGTATTCTCGTAATTCTTGGTACTCTGCTGATTATTTTGGCTATAAAGCTAATTTCAGAAGAAAAAGAGAATTTCACACCGAAGGAACATGAAGATTACAGAAAGGGCATAGCTTTCTCCCTGTTTGCCTCCATATGCTGGTCGATCAGCATAATAATACTGGATTATCTCACTCAATTTCTACCCTCTGAGGCAGTAGCTGGTTTGCGATTCATGATCTCCTTCTTGATGGTAACAGCAATAGTCTCAAAAAGAGGCTTCAATTACAATCCAAGCTCCATGCTGTGGATTGGTGTTGGTGGAATGGTTGTGCTTGTTTTCAGTAATTACGCATTTGTGGAGGCAATCAGGATTATCGGTTCTGCCAAGGTAGCTCCTGTCTCCTCAACATATCCGGTTATTTCCGCTCTTTTTGCATCCATCTTCCTTAAAGAAAAATTAACCACAAAAATTATTGCTGGAACTCTACTTTCGTTTTCTGGAGTTATGATCGTTATTTCAGGATAATCGTTATTTCAGGATGGCACATCTTCTGTAATAGTCTCTTCAGTATTTATTCCCTAATGGCATCTCCGTTAATGATTTAAGGATGTTTTAATTGTATTTTCAGCTCCAGAGGCTCAGACCTCTCCATAACTCTTCAAAATTTCTTCAAACGCGTTCAGCACATATTCAAGTTCCTCTTTTTCGAGTGAGTATGTAGACAATTTGAAATACTTTGTCAACCCGGGCTTTATCCCATGTATTTTTCTTTTCTTGAGTTCTTTGTATAGGAAATACCTCCCAGATTTCGCCTTTTTGGATATCTCATAGAGAATGTTACCTTCAAAGAACATTAAATCGTGATTGTGTGGTTTTTCGCCAAGCTGGTCTATTCCAATCTCACTCATCCTTCTTGAGAAATATCTGGCCTTTTCTACTTCTTTATCCCATCTTTTAATCCTCTCAACAACTTCAGGAAAAGAAGCGATGAGAGTCATCAGAGGTGTACCCCTTGATGTACAGCCGAGCAACTCTACTTCTTTTATTGCGTATTTCTCAGACTTTCTCAAAACCACTTCAGTGTATTCTTCTTTCATACCCATAACTCCAACAGGACCTGCTGAGGCCATCGATTTGTGACCACTTCCTACAATGAAGTCTGCACCCAGCTTTTTCATGTTAACGGGCATTCTTCCTACTGCATAAGCTCCATTGAGGATCAGAGGGACATCATATTGATGGCATATCTGCGATATCTTTTTCACATCTGGAAGATTTCCATAATTACCGTCTGGATACGTCACCAGCGCAAGAACAACTTCCACTTCTCTTGATGCTTTTTCAATCGTTGAAGCATAATCTTCGGGGTCAATCCTATAATCAGGATATCCAGAATTCTGCACCAGAAAAATCCTCATACCGGCTCTTTCAGCGGCAACATAGCTTGAATAGTGGGCGTTGGAATCCATTACAATACCTTTTGGAGATGCTGTAGTAGAGAAGGCATGCATTATAGCGAACTTACCCTCTCTTGCCCCATTGGTGACTCTTGCAGCATCACATCCCAGAAAATCTGGTAAAACCTCGTGAACGAAATCATAGATCGGTGGTGTCTTTATTCTGTCAAGAGTTCCCGGACAGAAATCACATACACTGTATCCATCTCCCCACTCTAAGAGGGCTTTCCTGGCGTTCTCTGTTAGCTTCCCACCTGTTTGCAGGGGATCTATGTTTATAAACTCCTTCGTTGTCCTCGAGCAAAAACCCATTTTGGATAGCTTGGGATTCATTACGCAAGGTAGGTGAGCAGGTAATTTAAACTTTTTAAATAAGATATTTTTATTTTTTCTATCAAAAACAAAAGTGTTTTGTTTACCAGTTATTTATTTTTCAGCGTGATACGGAGCATAAAAGACATTTTCACCACTGCAAGGAGCAGAATACTCCTTCAGCTCCAGTCAAGACCACATACAGTTTCTGAACTTTCACGAATGACTGGATACTCCAAATCTACTCTCTCGTATCATCTTGAGAAGCTTGTTGAGACTGGTATGGTAAAAAGAGTTGATAACGGCAGAAAATGGATTTATTATGAGCTTACAGAAAAGGGTAAAAGTGCAATCAAATACGATATTGCGAAGTTAGCTGTTTTCCTTGGTGGTGGATCCCTCTCATTGATTACAGCAGCATACAGACTGGCTTCAAGGCCCGGAACAAGAGTGATTAAATCTGTAGAGAACGTTACCAATATAACCTACAAAATCGTAACCGGTGATAGTAACATATCGGAGAAGGCACCTGTTCCAACCCCCACACCTGCCCCCACTCCAACCCCCACACCTGTTCCTGCCCCCACTCCAACCCCCAGACCCATGGGAGGCA
>MTML01000095.1 GCA_002011215.1 Archaeoglobus sp. JdFR-24 | reverse complement strand
GGGTTGAGCATACAGAAAATCAGAGAGGGGTTTGACATTGATTCTCCTGAAGTTTTCACCCCTGGAAGAATACTAAAGGCTCATCGCGGAATCGCCTATATTGATGAGCTGGGAGCAATACCCTCATCCATGCAAACTCTCCTCCATGAGCTTCTGGAGGAGAGGCAGATCACCACACCTGAGGGCGATATTGTACCGCTCAAGATAGATACTCTTTTCATATCATCAACCAATCCCGCAAATTACAGAGGAACTTCAGATATAAAAGAGCCTCTGATGGACAGAGTGGAAGAAATACCCATAGGACCTCCTGAAACTCTGGAGGAGGAAATACAGATAGGTCTGAAAAACATGAATCTAAAAGACGGACCTGCAATACCTGAATGGCATCTGAAGATACTGGCAAGAACGGTTAGATATGCAAGAATGAAGAATGAAAACAGGTTTGCAAGCAGAATCGAGCTTGAGCCTTCATGTAGAGCGACAATTAAGCTGTATGACCACTTAAGAGCTTCAGTAATGAGGGCAAACCGCAAAGCTGCTTTGCTTGTAGATTACGGTAAAAATTATGAGATTGTTAAACTTGGAATGAGAAGCAGAATCGAGCTTGATTTCGATGAGGGAGATTCCAAGGATGAGATAATAACAGGCCTAGTTGAAGAGGCCATCAACAGGACGTGTATTGAAATCTACAGTAGAATACCAAGGGATGAGTTTGGGGGGTTAATAGAAGATATCTCAATTCTCAGCGCCTTCGGGCCTATAGATGTTGAGAAAATTAAACTGCCCGAAGATCGTATACATCTTTACAGAGTGGTAACAAAAATATCATCAACCCCTGAAGAACTGAACTCTGCTGTTGAGATTATTCTTGAGGCTATCAGAAGATGTACGGGCTTGGTTGCCAAAGTCGAAAGTGGGAAGTATGCCTATACTGGTCAAAAAGCTTAAACCAGAATGTGAATTGTGCAAAGAAGAGAGCAGTGTTTTAAGTAGTGAAATCGTTTCAGAGCTCATCTACTCACTCTTCAACCCCTATTTTAAGAGGGAGGGAAAGATAGATATCAGGAACTACATCAAGAGAAATCTTGAGGATAATGATCTCATTGATAACTTCGATAACCTGAACTCAATTTTCAGGGAACTTTTTAACAATTTTGGATACATTGATTCCTCCTGGATAGATAAGATAGATGAATACAGAGAAGCGAGGATCAAAGCCTGGGAGCAGATCAAAAAAGAATTGAAAGAAGGTAAGATAAGTGAGGAAGATCTCAGCCCAAACGAGCTCATTGAGAATTTTGGAGATGAAATTTTGAATGATTTCATAAAAGATGGTTATATTGAGGATTATGAGAGGGAAAGATACAGAAAAACCATAACATTCAGCAAAAAAGCTGAAAAAATAATTGGCGAGAAGGTTCTAGAACTGTCAGTTCAAAATTTACCTAAAAGATCCAGCGGGGAGGAGGAGACTTCGCAGACTGGTACCTCGATTTTTTCGAGTCATGCCATCATAGAATACGATCCCTTCATCCACACCTTCGATAACATAGACGTCCACGAGACTCTATTAAAATGTGCTCTTAAGAGAGATTTCAGCATTCAGGAGGAAGATATAGTCGTAAGAGCACCCCAACATCTTGAGAAAATAATTTACATAATGTTAATAGATGTTAGCGACTCTATGAGAGGGAAAAAGTTTGTAGGAGCGATTGAATCTGCAATCGGTCTGAGAGCTGCAATAAAGAAAAGAGGGTCACATGAACTACATGTGATAGCTTTCAATCATAAAGCAAGGGAGATTAAGAGGGGTGAGATACTCAACCTTGTGGCTCAGGGGAGGACGGATATCGGTCTTGCCCTGATGAGAGCAAGGGAAATTCTCACAACAAAAGATGGTACAGGAATTATATTTCTGATTACTGACGGAGAGCCAACTTCAAGTTTTAATCCGTATCTCACACCACCCAGATGCGCTATCAGAGAGGCAAAATTTTTGAGGAGAGTTGATGCAAGACTTTCAATCATTATGCTCGGGAGGGGTAACAATTTCAGAAATCTGTGTGATAAACTAGCTATGGCGTGTGGTAAGTCGAGTATTATCTACTTTTCAGATCCTCTCAACTTAAAAAGCTTCTTTATCAAAAATTACCTGAGATCTTCCAGATAGACGGCAGCCGGGCAAACTTGAAATGATCAAACATCTTTAGCCCCTATTTCTAATCATAATGCCTTGGAGAGAGTTTTATCTCATCTTCAGAGGGGAGTGTATAACCGAGCCTCTCTTTAATGATGAGGTATGCCATTTCAGGAGCTATAGCACCTATTTCAGTTATTATGAGGTCAATAAAGCTTCTGGAGGTAACATCGAAGGCAGGATTTCTAATCTTTACACCTGTAGAAAGTATGTCCGGTGAGGCAACTTCAGAAGGGTCTCTCTCCTCTATAATCACAATTTCTCCCGACAGAGTTTTCGGACTGAATTTGTATGTCTCTGCTGCTACCATAAACGGAACCCTTGCCTCCTTAGCGCATAAAGCTATCTGAGATGTGCCTATCTTATTGATCAAAGAGCCATTGACCGTGATAGCGTCAGCACCAACGATCACGTAATCAATTTCATCGATGAAGTACCTTACAGCGGAATCTACAATGAGTGTTACAGGAATTCCCTCCTTTCTCAACTCTTTAACCGTGAGGTGCCCTTGATATCTTGGTCTTGATTCGGTGGCAAAAACTTCGATATTTTTATGTTTAAAGGCTCTTTTGATGATGGAGAGGGCTGCCGATGAGTTGCAGTGAGTCATTACTGTTGAGTTGTCCCTGATCCTTTTCGCACCAATCTCCCCAATTCTCTCCTTTGCACTATCAACCCAGCTGATGAATTCCCTTGCCCTTTCTATCAGACTTTCCCGTTTCTCTTTATCATTCTCTCCCGAATAGAGCATCACATAATTAACAGAGTTGTAAAGGCTCACAGCCGTGGGTCTTGTATTTAAGAGAATTTCCGTGGCCCTCTTCATTTCATCGTCAAAGTTATTATCGACTGTTTCTGCAAACCTCATCAGTGTTTCTGCCACAAACCTTGCTATTCTGGCAGCCCCTCTGATTTCCATTTTAATTATTCTCTCTGCAGCTTCTCTTACAAGCTCGAAATCGCTCAATTTGTCACCCCCTCCACACCCATAGAGGCTAAAATTGCAGCTCCTTTTGCAACAGCAAGTTCATCATCTATAATTATGATCTCGGGTTCGAATTCGGGCATCAAGCAGGAATATATTTCACTCTTTAAAACATCTCTCCTCAACCTCATTCCAATCCTGCCCCCAATCACCACTGCATCAAAATCCATCAACATAACAGAAAAAGAAATAGCTTTACAGAACATTCTGAAACCATCTAAACTGTAAATCAGACCTTCATCCTTCTCAAAAACTTTTTCAGCATCCATTCCTGTCATTCTCTTCAGAGCTCGTCCTCCAAAATAGGCTTCAAGATGTCCACTACCACCACAAACGCATCTCTCATCTCCTCCTGCGATAGTATGACCAATCTCACCTGCCAGGCCAGTACCACGATATATTTCACCATCTATTATGATTCCGCTCCCGATACCGGTTCCTACCGTAATTCCAATCATGTTTTTGAATCCAAATTTTTCTGCAGCATATAAAGCGAAGCAGTTGGCATCGTTTTCAACAACAACCTTCAGGCTGGTTTCAGGCATTCTGCAATCAGGAAGGTTCGGAGCTCTAAGTATTTCTCCCTCTTTTATCCATGCAGCAACGCCTATGCCTGCAACTTCAACATTAAAATCCCTTGCCAGTTTTTCCACAATATCTCCAATCCTGTTGTAATAAAGTGCAGTTTTAAATGACCCTAATGGGCGAAATTCATCATTTTCAAGCAGAACAGCATCAATGTTTGTTCCTCCAACGTCTATACCCAAAAATTTCATATTCAACTTTGATTTGTAAATTTTAAAATTTTAACGATAGGGTTAAAAGGTGACAGGGAAATCGATATATTCCATCAGGGAAAAATCAGTTTATGTCATTACTGCTAACTCTGGAGGAGGGGATTAAAGCCGTAAAACTTGCAAGAAAGGCGATTGTAAATTATCTGAAAGATAAAGAGGTTATAAAAGATAGGTTTGATGGTGTCTTTGCTGAGAAAAGAGGTGTTTTTGTAACGCTTCGTAAAAATAAATCACTTAGAGGGTGTATCGGCTTTCCTTATCCGATTAAAAGGCTCGACGAAGCCATTATCGAATCTGCAATATCTGCAGCAACAGAAGATCCGAGATTTCACCCTGTTAACCTTGATGAACTGAAAAAAATAATTGTTGAAGTGTCGGTTTTAACCCCACCTGAAAAAATAAACGCAGATCTAAGAGAAATTCCCGAAATGATAGAAATTGGAAAGCACGGCCTTATGATCAAAAGAGGAATTTTTTCAGGTTTACTCTTACCACAGGTTGCTGTTGAATATAACTTCGATTCAGAAGAGTTTCTTTCACAGACGTGCATGAAGGCCGGTCTTCCTCCTGACTGCTGGCTCATGAAAGACACCGAAATTTACAGATTTGAAGGACAGATTTTTGAGGAGATTGAACCAGAGGGAGAGATAATTGAGATGGACATGAAATCCTGTAGGATGTAATATACGCAGAAAGCAGGTAAATCCTACTATAAGCCATATTATAGATCTTACCAATAAACTGGCCATTAAACTGTAATTACATGAAATCTGCCATAAGAAATAATCAATCAGATAATCTCGGAATTAAAAATGCCAGTAAAGAAAATTATAAATATTTTTTCCATTATCTTCCTTCCAGACGGTGATGGTCATGGTAGATGTTGTGCTCAGTGGAGAAATTCTGAAAACTATTACGAAGGCTATGGTCTCTCTCATCAGTGAGGCGAGATTTCATTTTCAGGAAGATGGTATGCACTCAAGAGCTGTAGATCCTGCAAATGTTGCAATGGTGATAGTTGATGTCCCCAAATCATCATTTGAGGCCTATAAAGTAGAAGGGGAATTTGTTGCAGGAGTAGATGTAAACAGAATATTTGATATATCAAAATCAATAAAAAGCGATGAGCTCGTAGAGCTCAAAATTGAAGATGGAAACTCCTTAGTCATTACATTCGGGAGTGTCAGGTATTCAGTCTCCCTTATCGATCCATCTGCAATAAGAAAAGAGCCGAGAGTGCCACAAATAGATCTCCCGGCCAAGATCGTTATGGATGCAGGAGATTTCAGAAAAGCTGTAATGGCGGCAGACAGAATCAGCGATCACGTTGTTTTCAGAACCGATAGCGATGGTTTTGTCATTGAGGCTGAAGGCGATGTGGATAAAATTACCTTCCACATGACCGAAGCAGATCTTGCAGAGTTCAATGGACAGAAAGCAAGGAGCATGTTTTCTCTGGAATATCTCAAAGAATTTGTTAAAATTGCAGGACCCGGAGATGTTCTGACTATCCGGCTCGGAAATGATTATCCAGGAAGGCTTTCATTCGAGGTTGCAGGTGGAAAAGTTAAGGTAGAATATATACTGGCTCCAAGAATAGAGGCTGACTGATTAGACAGAAACAATCAATATGCAACCATTTCTTCCTGTTTTACCACTAATAATAAAATTTCCTTTTTTGAGAATTTCTGGCGTCTTTTTACAAAGCGAATATGGTGATTTCAACAGAATATTTGAAGCTGCAGATAAGGGAAGGGCTCTTGAACTGGAAGCAGTTGAGAGAGGAAAGGATGCCGTAAGATCCATAATTCTGGAAAAAGAGCTTGAAACTCCGGATTTAAAATACGGAGATTTTGTATGCGAGGGGTGTGAGGATAAAATTTGCCTTAAGAGGTGCCCCAAACAAACAGATTTTTTTGATGAGAGTTGTGATTTCTGTGGGGAATGTTTTAAAAACTGTAAAGACAGAATTGGTGAAGAATACTACAGAGAGATGGTAAACAATGCTAAGATTGCTGCTATTAGCTACCTCTACTCACGCATCCTTATGTCCAACCTCGAGGACTGGGTTGTCAGAAGGTATGCTATAAGGGAGTCAAGAAGATGTTCCAGCTTGCTCAAAGATGAAGGGGCGGGCGTATTGAAGCTACTTTCCTCCGATCTTGGTATAAACTGCATTTTTAACAGGAGAATTATGGTGCATATTTCCTCATATCTCAGAGTTGCGGTCAGAGTCAGAGCAGAGAATTGGAGACTTTTGAACAGACAGATTTCTCGTGGATATGTTTTTCTGGAGAAAGACGATTTCAAGAGAATAATAGAAGAGTTTCTGAGAGAAAAATTATCCGAGAAGGTTTTGAGGCATGGTGAGCCTGAAATTTTAGAGAGTTCGAATTACAAATTCAACAGACTTTCAGAAGACCTGGCAGAACTGATGGAGATGGCTGAAAAAGTGAGATCAAAATTAACAAGAGTCAAAATTGGGGAAATAGAGGCTTTATGTTTTCCACCATGCATGAAGAGGCTCCTTTCAGACCTGCAGGCCGGTGTGAATTTACCCCACACTGCAAGATTCGCTCTCACATCATTTCTCATTAACATTGGAATGGATACAAATGAGATAATGAGCCTCTATCGTATGGCTCCTGATTTTGACGAGGAGAAAACAAAATATCAGGTCGAGCATATTGCCGGAGCTAAAGGTACTGAATACGATGCACCCTCGTGTGAGACGATGAAAACATACCACAACTGCTTTGCCGATAGTTCATGTAAAGGAACGTATCATCCAATCAGCTTCTATCAGCGGTGCCTGCAAAGACTGAAAGGGAGAAAGGTGAAAGAATGATCGTAGTTGAAGAGAACTTAAAAGGTGACGAAGGAGAGATCAAACTCATTCCAGAGAATTTAGATGATCTCTGGCACCTGAAGTACATCGTAGAACCGGGAGATATTGTTTTTGCCTTCACAAAAAGGATTAGCGAAAGCGATGACAAATTGAGGAGTGATAAGGAGAAGGTCACTGTCAGACTCGGCATACGGGTTGAGAGAGTAGAATTCCATAAATTCGCAAACAGGATCAGAATAACCGGAAAGATAGTGGCCGGAGTTGAGAGCTCTGGTTACCACACCCTGAATATTTCTACTGGCAAAGAACTCAGCATAATCAAAGAGAAATGGAAGGAAGAGCAGTTAAAGCGAATTAAGGATGCGGTTGAGGCTTCAAAAAGACCTGAGGTGGTTATAGTAACAATCGAAGAGGGAGAATCATACATTGGAGCAGTAAGAGAATGGGGTGTGGAAGAGGTATCATTCATAAGTAAAAGTTACGGAAAAGGTATGGGTAGTTACAGGAACGATTTCTTTAGTGAAGTGTTATACCAGTTAGAAAACCTCAACTTTTCTTATGCTGTGATAGCAGGTCCTGGATTTGCAAAAGATGACTTTTATAAATTTATTAAAGAGAAAAAACCAGATATAGCAGAAAAAATAATTACTGCCGATACCTCAACAATAGGAACCCGAGGATTCATTGAGGTTTTAAAGAGAGGAGTTGTCAAAAGGATTGCTGGCGAGCTTAGAATTGCGCAGGAAGCAGAATATATGGATAAGCTTCTTGAAGAGATTGCGAAAGGTGATAAAGCTGCTTATAGTCTTACTGAGGTTGAAAAAGCATTTAATTACGGTGCAATAGATGTTCTGCTTGTTGTGGATGATTTTCTGCTCAACCAGAGAGAGAAGTGGGACATAGATTCTTTTCTAAAATCTGTTGAGGAGAGTGGTGGAAGAGTTGTTATAATGAGCTCAGAATTTGAACCTGGAAAAAGGCTGATGTCCCTTGGTGGAATAGCTGCTTTACTCAGGTTCAGAATTGCCTAAAACATAAATTACAGATTCTGGAGACGTGTAGGCAAACATCTTCATGAATTTTTAAGAAATCTAACTAACATTATAAATCATTTTATTTCAGATGTTTATTAAAAAGCTGCTCATTAATATTTATTAATCCTTATCTAATCTTAATTTTCTTAAAAATTCTTAAAAAAACTTAAATACACATAAAATTATGAACCGAGATCATAAATCTAACCAACAACTAATATATAGTTCATAAACCGGTTAAATGCCAAAAGAGAATTTAAAACGATAGTATATGATAGTACAATAAAAAACAATATGGTGGTAGAAATGGGCATTATAAATTGGGTTGAACTTTTGTGGTACCACAGCGATAAAACAGCACGTCCCTTTAAATTCTTTGCAAAGAACATCGATAGAACAAGTGAGAAGCTTATTGAAAAGATAGAGGAACAGATTGAAGAAGGTGGCATGGAAGACATCCTTACTCAGAGAAGACCTGATAGACATCACAGATATTCAATGAGGCAGAAGGTATCCCTTTTTTTGGGGATTATATTGTTTCTTGGGATTATAACGATGCCAACTCCAGTTACTTTCCTCGATTCTGCAATAAAAAATGCCAAATTCAGCGAAGAGATTGTAAATTCTGCCACTCAAATTGGGATCCTTATAAAGGAAGGAGAGAAACTGAAGGCCAATGATCCAATAAGTTTTACCAAATGGTTGAAAAATGAAGATCCAGTGGCTTATAAGGAGATAAAGAAAAAAGCCCAGGATATGAAATATGTGCTAGCTTTAGCAATCCTTATGGCAGTGTGGTGGGTCGGTGAGGCAATACCCCTTCCAGCAACTGCGCTTCTTCCGCTCGCGATTCTTCCACTTCTCGACGTGAGCAAAATGGGAGATGTTGCAAAAAGCTATGCTAGTACAGTGATTTTCCTGTTCATGGGAGGTTTCATGATAGCAGCAGCGATGATGAAATGGAATCTTCACAGAAGACTCGCACTCATCATAATAGATACAATAGGCGTTACCCCCAGAAAGATCGTTCTTGGTTTCATGGTTGCTACTGCATTTCTTTCAATGTGGATTTCTAACACTGCAACGACCATGATGATGATGCCAATAGCACTCGCAATTATTCTGCATGTGGCACAGCAAGGAATGACGATGCAAAAGAGTGGTCAACTCAAAGGAGTGGACTTTAGAGCAGGAAATTTCAGATTTGGTGCTGCACTGATGCTTGGAATTGCGTATGCTGCATCAATTGGTGGAGTTTCAACAATAATCGGCACACCACCAAACGCGATCCTTGTTGGAACGTTGCCAAAGCTATTTCCAGATGCACCCGAGATAACTTTTACCGAATGGCTAATGCTCGGCGTACCTGTTGGATGGATTACTCTTTTCATAGCATGGTTCGTCATAGTTTACATACTCAATCCTCCAGAAATCAGTATTCTGCCAGGTGGAAAGGAGGTAATACAACAGGAGAAACAAAAACTGGGTGGATGGACAAGGGGCGAAAAGATCGTTCTTGCAGTTTTTGTTCTTACTGCATTAGCATGGATTAACAGCTCACCTAAGAATCTTGGAGGGTTTACAATCCCCGGAATAAAAACCTACCTGCCTTTTGTGAGTGATAGCGTTATAGCAATGATTGCGGCAATAGCACTTTTCCTAATTCCTGTAGACCTGAAAAGGGGCGAGTTCGCACTTGACTGGGATCATGCTAAGGAAATTCCCTGGGGAATTCTGCTGCTTTTTGGTGGAGGGATAGCTCTCTCTGCGGCGTTTACAAAAAGTGGGCTGGCCGCATGGGTTGGAGATCAGCTTTTATTCCTGAAAGGAATGCCACCAATATTGATCCTTGCCGTCATTGTAACACTAGTTATATTCCTCACTGAGCTAACATCAAACACTGCAATTACCACACTAATGATGCCGATCATGGCAGCCTTTGCAATAGCCATGGGACAGGATCCAAGAGCGTTCATGATTGCTGCTGCTCTTGCGGCAAGCTATGCTTTCATGCTACCTGTTGCAACACCACCAAATGCAATTGTTTTTGGTACTGGATATGTGACTATTCCACAGATGGCCAGAAATGGATTACTGCTGAACATCATCGGAATATTGATTCTCACAGTCTCCTGCTATGCTCTCGTCACATCAGTATTCGGAGTTTCCTGGGGAGTGACTCCAGTTTGGGTGAACCCCTAATAAACCCTAATAAACTCTAATAAATCCATTTTTAATTTTTTATTTTAGGGTTCTGTCCTTTTTGTCGGAGTTTTAGTCAATATCTGTTGAATACCGGATCCAGAATAGTTTTGATTAAGTTTAAAGAGTCTAAATTACAACAATCAAGCAAAAATCCAAAATCAGATCTCATATATTCTGGTTCCACAAACTACATAAAGACCATCCTTGAATCCAAATAAGCTACCCTTATCCTTGACCGGGATGATTACCTCATTTTGAGCGTCTGATACATTCTTCAATTTTTTAACTGAGGAGATGCTAAAATTTTCAATTCTAACTGCAAGAAATTCGGTTTCATCAACCTCCTCACAAGGTTTATCATAAAGAATGGCACTCATGAGATTGTACGAGTCTCCTACTTCCTCTCCTCTAACTTCCCCATAGATTAATTCCTGCAGAATTTTGCTGTAAAAGATCCATTCCTCCTCAACAAGCCTCTGTCTCGGATACCTGCTGAGGGCAAAGATCACCTTTTCAGAGAAGTCCCGATCGTGAATCATCCAGCAGTCCTGGCAGCTCCATACAAATTCCCCATTTGAAGTCAGCTTGATTGTACCACCCATATCGTAGTTCAAACACGGGTAAAAAGGACAGAAACAGAATGTACAATCCTGACCACTGAAATGACATGGATAATACTTGCATTCGTAACTGGGACCGTAAATGCCTTCAAAAGCAGTGAAAAGGTCTTTAAGAGTTCTTTCCCTTAAATCCTTTGGTTTGATTATATCCATACACTTCACCCTATTTCAAAGCCTTTTTAACATAGCAACCATGTCTCCAACTTTAACACCCAGTGATCCCGCAACAGGTTCACACTTGGCAGTCAGCAGGAACGCTATAGAATTATACTCTGATTCCGAAAGGCACTCGTAGTTTGCCATTCCCTTGGCGATTATGATGTCTGAGTTGTTCAATCTTTCCATTGTTTCCTCCGGAAGCTCTTCCTCGATAACTCCTATCGCCCCTTTTCCGTTGGTAAGTATTTCGTCGGCAATCCTGTCAACTCCAGCAAGCAGAGCATCCTCCATCGTTGCATCACTTATTATGGGTTTTCCCCTGACGACCACTATAAGCCTTCTACACATTTTTTTGATTTCCTTCATAAAAATTGTGTCAACAACAATTTCACCACAGTTATCAGTCAGATAAACGACATCTCCAGCGCAGAGTTCCTTTATTTCATCGAGATCATCGATTGCAAGTCCATTCATTTCAAATTGAGATTCAAAATATTCCATAAAAGCCGTGTCCTGAACCTCATGCCCCATCACACCGTAATCAAAAGTGTTCGCTATAATGGAGGCGATTGCAGCAGCTCTGAATGTATCCTTCTGTTCTTTCACGATCTTCTCAATCTCCGAGAGAGAATTCAGGGCAACGCTGTTAGCCTGCTTTTTAACCTCCCTGTAAGGATCCTCATCTTCAAGAACCTCGTAAACTCTTCTGTGAATCCTTGTTGCTATAACAGCATTTACTCCTTTTTTGGAATACTCCTCTGCAAGTATTTTCAAAGATTCCTCAATAGCCAGACTAATTTTTTCCAGATTATCAGTGGACATCAGAGATTCAGAATATACTCTGTTCAGCAGACAGGACGGACATCTGGGAGAGATTTTCATCACTGAAACACCCTGTATCAAGCTAATAAATCTATCTTTTTTGTTTTCCCCTAAACCTTTTACCCCTAAACCTTTTACCTTTTCCCAACTTAAAATTTTAATTAATTACCTGCACATTACCTGCGATAAACTACTTCTTCTGCCAATTTTTTTTCTTTCAATAGTTTTTCAAAGAATTCAGAATCCTTCAGCACCGCTCTCGCAGCAGAGACCAGTTTTGCTCCACTTTTCAGCATTTTAAGAGCAGAATGTATATCCGTAACTGAATTATTTCCGATCGTAAAAATCTCTCGGGATATTTTTTCGACAAGAAAATAATCTGCCTTACCTCCAGGAATCATTGCATCCAGATGAACTATATCACAGCCAGAATCCTTCAACCCTTTCACCACATCCACATATTTCACATTCTTGAGTCCACCCCTGATCTTCACAGATGTGATCGAATGCTTTGAAACTTCTTCAACGATTGAAAAGAGATCTTCTTTACGGTAAAGCAGTTCCTGCCCGCAACCAATTTCTGTAAATTCCGGTTGTCTGCAGTGTGCATTTATCTCAATTATCCCTCCATACCTGCTGGCTATCTTCGCCACATCCAGATATCCATCTAAGGTTGCTGACCTCACATTTACCGCGAACACACCCTTAAATCCACTTCCAATCAAGTTTATGATCTCTCTTTCAATCCCTTCCAAGGAGTTTTCGAACAGAAATTCCTTCCTCCCTCTCTTAACAGCTTTTCTGGAGGCTTTTATACTCTCACTATCAACACTGAACCCGCCAAGAACGACAAGACCGACTGGAAATCGAGAACAGAATTCGGAGTTGTTAATTCCCGCCATTGCAGAAAGCGCAACTCTGTTGGGAAATCGACGCTGATCAATGCTCATACTCTTCGAAGCTCTTTTAGATTTAATTCACCATCAAATACTCTGTTTGCAGTACCGGTCATGTATATATTATCTCCCTGAAATTCAATTATCAGAACACCACCTTTCGTGATCACTTCAACAGGCTCCTTAACAAGTTCAAGTTCCCGTGCGATAAAAGCTGATGCAACACTTCCAGTTCCACAGCTCAGAGTTTCATCCTCAACCCCCCTCTCATAAGTCCTTATTTCGATCCTGTTCTCAGATACAATGCTAACAAAGTTAACATTCGTTCCCTCAGGAAATATTATATTGTACCTTATTTCCCTCGCGTATGGTATAAGATCAAAATTTCTCAATTCTTCGAGAGGCATAAAAATAACTGCATGCGGAACCCCAGTATTCACAGCATAAACTTCAAACTCCCTGTAATTGGCAACCAGTTTTTCTCCCCAGAACCTGTTGTTTTCCGTTTTCACAGGAATGTTCTCCGCTCTGGTCTTTGCCTGCCCCATGTTTACTCTGACCCAGTAGCCATCCTTTTTACTGACATTTAGCTCGAGAATTCCTACTCTGGTCTCCACCAGAATTTTTCCAGATTCAGCATATCCCTCTTCAACAATATATCTTGAAAAGCATCTGATGCCGTTTCCGCACATATCGGCTTCGCTACCATCACTGTTGAAGTACCTGAACTTCGCATCAGCATTATCAGACCTCTGAACGAAGAGCACACCATCTGCTCCTATCCCAAATCTCCTGTGACAGACAGCTTGCACGAGATTGGGCTTCAGGCTTTCTTCTATCAATTCACCTTTAAATTCGTCAAAAAGAACGAAATCATTTCCATTACCGTGCATTTTCGTAAACTTTATTTTATTCTTCTCACCCATTTTATCATCTCCACGGCTTTAAATTCATCTATCTACCAAAAAAACATCTATTTCTTCCCTGAGCTTTTTAGCCTGAAACACCGGATCTTCTGAGGCATAAATGGTTCTACCAACTATAATATAATCCGCACCTGCCTCCAGAGTCGTTACAACATCTCCACCCTGAACACCCACACCCGGAGACAGAATTTTCATATCTCCCGCGATTTTTCTGAGATCTTTAATTCTTTCCGGCCTCGTTGCCGGTGCGATTATGCCATGACATCCGATATCCCTTGCCAGCATTGCGATGCTATCAGCGTGTCTCTGCAAAAATTCCCTTCCACCCGGGCTTGAAAGTTCTGTAACCACATAGACCTCACCACCGTATTCTTCAGCCACATCAAGAACAGCTTTCAAAGTGTCGCTTCCTGCAAATCCATGACATATCACAGCAAATGCTCCATTTTCAAAGGCAATTTTTGCGATCAGTGTGCTCGTATAAGGTATGTCAGCTATTTTGAAATCAGCAATAACTGGCTTTATTTCAGCAAGCTCTCCAATAACCCCAATTCCCGAAGAAAGAACAAGTGGATAATTGACCTTGATAAAATCAATATAATCTGCCACATTTCCAGCAATATCCAATGCCTTTTCTCTTTCAATCAGATCGAGTGCCATTATTAACCCTTTTTTTGTTCCGCTCATCAAACCACCTAAAGATACCTGCTGTAAATATTCGGAAACAGTTCGGGTTTTCCAGGAATTGAGAGTGCTGCATTGTACTCATCCATGAAATCAGGATCCGTGCTGAGATCGAAATACGTCATTATCCTAGCAACAGTCTCAGATAGTTTTCTTTTCCTTTCAGATGTCAGGGCAATATATGAACCTGCCAGTGCACCGTTTCCAATCTGTATCACATCAGCATTGGGAAACTCTGGAAACAACCCGATAACGAATGAATTTTCGATACCGATATAATAACCAAAAGCACCCGCAATGTAAAACTTTCTGATATCTTCAATTCCAAGCCCTGCCTTTTTTAAAAGAACAGATATGCCTGCACAAACAGCCGCCTTCGACATCACAAGCGTATCTATATCTTTCTGAGTCAGAACGATTTCCTTTCCTGTAGTGGTCTCTTCCGCTTCAACAACAACATATTCCAATCCGTCGTCCCCCTTCCTTACCCTTGGATTTTTTTGCAGGGTTCCTGTGAAATCGACAATGTCGTTTTTGAAAAGCTCCGCAAGTAAATCGATGAGTCCGCTGCCGCAGATGCTTCTCGGTTTTGTTTTTCCTATCACCGTAAATTCTGGTTTTGAGTTTGGATCTTTGATTTTAACATGATCTATTGCTCCTTCAACAGCCCTTGATCCATGCTTGATCTCATAACCTTCAAAGGCGGGCCCGGAAGCTACAGAAATAGATATGAGCCAGCCTTCACTACCAATAACGATCTCTCCATTTGTCCCAAGATCCACCATCAGCGATATATCTTCTGAATCGAGAATACCGGAGGTTATGACATCTCCAACAATATCACCACCAACATATCTTCCGACCGGAGGTAAGCTGAAAACCTGAGCTTCTCCATTGACGTTCAGATTCATACTGGATGCTTTAGCAATGAGAGGTTTTCTTTCAACTTTCACATCCGGAATTTCAAAAAGATATTCAACACTCTTGCCGAAAAGAAAGTGTGTCATCAGCGTATTTCCAGCGACCACAACATCGTAAATTTTTGAGGGTTCCGTAAAATCACCCATAACCCTTTCCACAAGTCGATTGATTGAATCTACAACGGATTTCTGGAGGAGTTGTAAACCATCTTTCCTGCTTCTTGCGAATTCTACTCTGGAGAGAACCTCCTCTCCATAAATAATTTGACCGTTGTAATCTGAGGCTATATCAACCAGCCTTCCACTTTTCAAATCAACAAGAGCTGTAACTATTGTGGTTGTGCCAATGTCAACTGCGAGCCCAAAAAATTCTTCGAGTGTGTTTCCCTTTTCAACCGCGATAATCTCGTTTCCCCTCAGAATCAGTGTTAAATCTCCCTCTTCAATATCGGGATTGCATGCAAGTCTATAACCTCGGGAGGAAACTATTTCTGGAAGAAAAGCATTCTCATAAAACTCCTTTTTTACAATTGGGTTTAGATCCTTTTCTTTAATGAAGAATTCTGAGAGGATCTGCTGCTTCTCAAGTCTCGATTCGACCGGTATATATACATCAAGATCCGAAAGGATTTTTGCCTGACAGGCAAGAATTGTATTGGGTTCATCGCTTTCTTTAATAAATTTTTCATGAGGTTCTGGATTTTTGATAACGTCACCTCTTTCCAGAATGACCTTGCACTTCCCGCAGCTTCCTTTTCCACCACACAAGCTTCTTATACCTTCTCCCGCTTCCTGAGCAGCCTGAAGAATTGTAAATCCTTTCTTAACATTTATTCTTTTTCCAGAAGGTAGGAATGTGACAGATACACCATCATCTTTATCCTTTGAGGAATTCTCAGCTCCTGCCATGCCTGAGAATACTTTACAAAAATGATATTTAGGAGTTTCTACAATTAGTCTCTGATGAAATTTGCCGTCGTATATTCGCCAGAGATAAAAGAAACCAATCTGGCAATATCCAGAAGATTAATTGGATTTGAAAGGGCTCTGGAAAAATATGGTATTAAACACATACCGGCTGAAAAGTATGATTTCGATGAGAGGATACTTTATGAGGTTCACTCAAGAGAGATGGTGGAGAAGGTGAGAAGATTTTTTGCATCTTCATCTTCCTTTAAATCCGTCTGGGCTGTTTCGACCGCTGCAAAAATGATGAGGAATTACGATGTTATTATTGTCCCAACCTCTGGAACGGGTCATAATGCAACAAGAGAGAGTTTTAAAGGATACTCTTTTTTAAACGATGTCAATATAGCAATAAAGGTCCTCAGAGATTCTGGCTTTGAAAGAATAGCAATCATAGATACAGATTCCCATCATGGAGAGGGCGTTTTTCAGTATGTTGCATATGATCCCGATATAATGTATATTTGCTTTTGCAACCAGAATCGGCAGTCAAAAAATGGGAGGAAACTCTGTTTGAGAGCTGAAGATGATGAACATAACTATCTGCAAAATTTTGAGAAGATATTCCAGATTGTAGAATCATTTTCTCCAGAAGTTCTGATATGGTATGTCGGACAGGATGCCCATGAAAGTGAGTATTCAGAACTTAATCTTTCATCCGAATGTTTCATGGAGATATTGAAAATGATAAAAAGGGAATGGGAAAGTAAAAAAATCCTCATCATTCTTTCTGGCGGCACAAGAGATGATACTACAGAAGAGATATCAACAATGATTCTCAAATCACTAATTAAAAACTAAAGTGTTTATAACGTTAATTAAGGATATTCGGGGTTAGCTCAGGAGTTAAGACCTATTATTTTCACATTAAAGGTTCGATCTGGTGATGATAGGATATAAAAAAGCTTAAATTCAATTTAAGGTTGAATTATTCTGAGAGGTGAAAATTCTGACAGGTGAAATGATTATAGAGTTTTTAAAAAATCTGGAGAACCACATTAAAACGCTCAGAGAAGAATTAGATCTCGATCAGATTCAAGAGCTGATTAATACAATTAACAATTCCAGAAATATTTTTGTGATAGGGGCAGGTAGAAGTGGTTTTGTTGCCAAAGCCTTTGCAATGAGACTGATGCATCTCGGATACTCTGTGTATGTGGTAGGAGAGACTGTTACTCCAAAAATCAAAGAAGATGACCTTTTGATTGCCATTTCAGGTTCTGGAGAGACTACATCAGTTATAAACATAACAATGAAGGCAAAATCTATTGTGGGTTCAAAAATTGCAGCGATAACCAACAACGTCAACTCCACACTTGCAAGGATGAGTGATGTGGTGGTTGTTCTTAAAGGAAAGGTCAAAACTGAGAGGAATGAACAGATATCCCGACTTGCCCCTCTTGGCACAATGTTCGAACTCACTTCGCTTGTATTTCTCGATGGGTTAATAGCCGAGCTTCTGAGCATTAAGGGTTTGAAAGAGAAAGACCTCGAAGAGAGGCATGCAATTCTTGAATAGGAGGTGAATACATGGAAAAAATTGAACAATTAAAGGATCTTCTGGCAAGACTCAGCAACGCCCATGGCGTTAGTGGGTTTGAGGATGAAATAAGAGAAATTGTCAGAGCAGAGCTTGAAGATGTTGTTGATGAGATAAAAATAGATTCTATGGGGAACATAATTTGCGTGAAAAACGGTGGCGAGCTTGAACTTATGGTCGCATCCCATATGGATGAAATAGGCTTTATTGTCAAGTACATCGATGACAAGGGATTTTTGAGGCTCTCACCCCTGGGTGGATGGTTTGACCAGACCGTCCTCAACCAGAGGGTTGTTCTGCATGGAGATAAGGGAAAGGTCTACGGTGTTCTTGGTTGCAAACCTCCCCATCTGATGAAAGGAGAGGAGAGAAAGAAAGTTATTGAGATCGGAGATATGTACATTGATGTCGGTGCCTCTTCGAAAGAAGAGGTCATTGAGATGGGAATAGATATCGGCACTCCGATTACACTGGATAGAGAATTTAATAGTCTGAGGAATACAAGAGTAACAGGTAAAGCGTTTGATAACAGGGCTGGAGTTGCGATGATGATTGAGGCTTTGAAGGAAACAAAGAGTGATGCAACGATCTACGCTGTAGGCACAGTTCAGGAAGAGGTTGGACTTAAGGGAGCCAGAATATCTGCTTTCGCGATCGAGCCTGATGCAGCGATTGCAACAGACGTTTGTGTGGCTGCAGATTTTCCCGGCGCTGAGTCCGCATACATGGATGTTAAACTTGGCAAAGGGCCTGCAATTACAGTTGTCGATGCCTCTGGGAGGGGGCTGATAGCATCCAGGAAGGTAATCGACTGGTTAAAAACGACTGCTCAAAAGTATGAAATTCCTTATCAGATGGAAGTCGTAGAAGGTGGAACAACAGATGCTACAGCAATCCATCTCACAAAATCCGGGATACCTTCAGGAGTTATAAGCGTTCCCGCCAGATACATCCACTCACCCGTTGAGGTGCTTGATCTTGTGGATCTCGATAACTCTTCGAAACTCATTGCAAGGGCTCTTGAGACCGCTCGAAATCATTTCAAGCCAGAATAACAAAATGATTAAACATTACTATTCAACCATTATTTAAATTTTTTGATTGAATACTTTTATTTCAGGCTTATTTACTTTGAACTGTTCAAATTCTGTCTTTTTAGTTGAATCAACTGAGTTCAACTGGGTAAAATTTTAATAACGGTAAAGCAATAACGCTACCATCAACATAATTAATGTAAAATTAAATGATCAGCAGGGTGAGAAGGAATGAATCTGTTCGTGTTTCAAATTCTACCCACGAGGGAACTGGAATGGGGTGTTGGAGACTCTCCAATACTTTCGATACATTATCTAGTATTTGTGATAGCTGGTATAGTATTCTTACTTGGAGCATACATGAGATACAGATTCGTGAAAACTGGAAGAGATGATGAACCGAGATTCAACAACCTTAGAAGTAAAATAATCGCGGTAATCAGGGATGGCTTTCTTTTTGTTAGGTTATGGCTGAGAGAATCAAAGATGGGTTTCATGCACCTTCTGATTTTCTGGGGAGTGATTGTGCTTATTATCGGAACGGGAATTCTCACCTACGCTGACCATTTTGACAGTTCATTTTTCAGAGGGGCCTTTTACCTCATCCATGAGGCCTTTATGGACATGGCAGGTCTTGCCTTGCTTGCAGGTCTTTTCATTGCTGTTATCAACAGATACTTTCTCAAACCTTCAAGATTTACCAGAAAATGGGAATTTGCAAAGGATGATGGTTTTGTTGTATGGGGGCTTGTGCTGATAACGATTCTGGGATTCTCAATAGAAGGTTTCAGGCTCACCAGTGGCATGGATCCATATACGGCCATCATAGGTGGGGCGATATCTTCAATTTTATCATGGAATGTTTCAGCATACAGAGCCGTCTGGACTCTCCACTCCCTGCTCGCGATGATCCTTGTCGCGTCAGCCCCCTTCACCAAATTGGCCCATGTGATAGCAGCTCCCATAAACATCCTCACCAGGAGCGATAGGGTGCCCGGGAAAGTCAGGGGGATCAGCGATGAGGAATACATGGGAGCGATTAAGCCATCAGACCTTCAGTGGAGAGATCTGCTTTCCAGTCTCTCCTGTATGAGATGTGGAAGGTGTCAGGACATTTGCCCGGCTGCAAATTCGGGTGCAAGCCTTAATCCGATGTTCCTGATGCAGAACCTCAGAAAAGTTGGTCAGGAAACCTATAGGCTGACCAGCCAGAAAGAAGAGCCATTACTGCTCGACACAGTAATGGACATGGAAGGGGTGTGGGCATGCACAACATGTAGAGCCTGTATGGAAATGTGTCCCGTTTACATCGAACAAATGGAGATCCTTGAAGAAATGAGGAGAGGAATAGTAGAGAGCGGAGAGGCTCCACCAGATATAAGAGATCTCCTTACCAACATTCAAAAACAGAAAAACCCATGGGGTGAGGCAAAGTTCAAGAGGGATCAGTGGACGAAAGGGGCAGATATTGAGATCCCACGGGCAAAAAATGCTGAGTTCGAGTGGTTGTGGTACGTTGGGTGTGCTCATTCCTTTGATAACAGGAACAAGCCAGTAACACAAAAACTGGCAAGAATTTTAGCAGATATAGGCGTAAACTATGCAATCCTCGGGAAAGAGGAGGGGTGCTGTGGCAACGATGTGAGGAGGGTTGGTGAGGAAGGTCTTTTCCAGATACTCAAGGAAGAGAATATCAACACCTTCAACAAATACAGTGTTGAGAAGATGATCATCACCTCACCTCACTGCTACAACACATTCATAAATGAATACGAAGGACTTGAGGTCAGATTCATACTTGAAGTGATAAACGAGGCAATTAAGAGTGGAAAGTTGAAGTTTAAAAAGCCCGTTAACAAAAGAGTTACCTTCCACGACCCATGCTATCTAGGAAGATACAACAAAATGTATGATCTTCCAAGAGAGATACTCAAGGCCATTCCCGGATTAGAGCTGGTGGAGATGCCAAGAAATCGCGAGAAGAGTTTCTGCTGTGGTGCAGGAGGAGGGAATCTTGTCAGAGAATATCCCGGAGAGGATAGACCAAACAACATCAGAGCGAGAGAGGCTGCATCAGTCGCGGAGGTTCTTGCAGTCGCATGTCCCTTTTGCATGATAATGCTCGAAGATGGTGTAAAGTCAGAGAAACTTGATGACAGGTTGCAGGTGCTAGATATCGTTGAACTAGTCTGGGAATCAGCTTACGGAGAGTAAATACATATTTTATTTAACTTACTGACAGCAGGTAAGTACATTCAGTTAATATTTAACCACCACATTCCAGCAAACAAAAACGCAGAGAGGTAAGAATGAAATTAAGTAAATTTAATGAAGCTGTAGAATATGTTTCCAATTCAATCAAACAACAAAAAAATACTACAGGCGATTAGACAACCAAAAAATAAAAATACAGATACAATTAAGCGCATATACAATTGCATAAAAATGCCCGGGTAGCTCAGCCTGGGAGAGCGTGCGGCTGAAGACCGCATAGTCGCCGGTTCAAATCCGGCTCCGGGCACTTTTTCTTTGAATTCAATGCTGGAGACGGACAGGATCAAATTATCAAATGAAAAAAATTCAATTTCGAAGAGGACTATCTCCCATACGCAATCGCCTCACCACTGGCAATTATATCATCTTCCCGCATTACTTTAAGATCGCAGAAAA
>MTML01000055.1 GCA_002011215.1 Archaeoglobus sp. JdFR-24 | reverse complement strand
GAATGCTGGTTCTGCACCAAGTTCAGTTAAAGCCATCACAAATATATCTCCAGTTTCATTTCCGTCATAGAATACTGTTCCTGTTATGTTATAGAGTTCAGTAACGGTCTTGAAGTGTCCTCCATAAGCCCCAACAAATGTGTGGTTTGCTGTTGAGAAACCAATAATGTACCATACATCTTCATCAGGTACATCAGGTGTGGTCAGGTATAATGTAGCATTGCCATTTTCATCTGCTATTGCATAGGTAAATTTCGGAGCTACTGGGTAGAACTCATGATTCGACTCGTTATCTCCATAGGGAAACTCTCCAACAAAGTAGACCATATACACTATTCCCGCTTCTCCAATATTTACGGGAATTGGAATGGTCGCATTAGTTAAGTAGTAGTCGGCAAATTTCGCTTGCAATGGGGTGTCTCCCAGGATAATAAAGGAGAACCAGTATTTATCACCACTTGGGTCAAACCTGAATATGTCTTTAACCTCATAGATTCCATAGTCCACAGGAATACTACCTTTAAGAAAGTCTTTGTTCCAGTATTCTGAGAAATACGTGGAAATCGCACTTCTCGACCAGGTCTCCACAGATTCCTTATTTACCTCAGTTATTGATCCAAAACTAACATCCATGTCCTTAAATTCATGCCAAACAGAGAAGTTCAGATAATCGCCAGAAGACCATGCATCCACCCATGTCCATTGTGTTGGAGGCGATACGTAAGTATATGCCCAGGTTGAGTTGTGCAGAGCTATCACCTGGATTTCATTATCAGGCAAAGATCTTGAGGCGTTGTATGATACATTCAAAGTAACCATAGCCTGTCCATTCACATCAGTTACAGCAACCTTAACATCCCCTTCTGTAAAGAAGTATACCAGCTCATTTGAGATCGGTTCACCACTTTCATTCATAAGTTCTGCATAAACTGTTATGTAATCATCTGGAGTGACACTTTGAGTTAGAGCATTCCATCCACCATCCCACTCTGCCCATAGCCTCATCTCGTTCATCGGAATTTCATGCGCTATCCAGGGACTGAAGTCAACATATACGATCCCATCCACATAGGTGTATGAATCTATTCCTTCCACCATTATCCAGCCAAAGTAGGCATTTTCTGGAACGTTGGTTGTTACAATTGCGTAACCATCTGCAGTGTCGAGAATATATGTTTCCCCATGTTCAAAAACCAGATTCTTCAGCGCATCCCTGAGTTTTGCTTTGTCATCTTTACTCAGCAATTTATTAGCCAGTATCTTTCCAGCGAGATCTGAGTTGATCTCAGCCAGGCTTTTGACGTCCCTTTCTGTGAGCCACTCAATCGTAACATTGTAGCTGCCATCAAAAGGCTGATACGAAAGATAGTCATAAGACATCAGAATGAAATCAACAGTCTCATTTGGCTTCGCTTTTATAATTCCTGGTATAAGGACAACTGAAATAGGTTCTGAAGTTACAATCAGTGATCCCACATTTCTCCAGTAGCTTCCATCTTCACTATATGCGTTGATATAGTATGAATCCCACTCAACGCCATCGTCAAAGGAGAATTCGCTCAGATTCAATCTGTAACCAATTGTGCCATTTATGGGAGTTATCGTTTCATTAATGAATTCAACATAACCTCCCAATCCAGAGTCATAGTATTTGGCTTTCAAAGTTATGTTATCATTATACGGTTTCATATCTTGATCAACAAAAGTCCACATCATGTCAATCGTTCCATTGGGCTGGGTTGTGTATTCCTTGAAGTCTGTTGTGAATGGCCAGTCAGTTATTGGAGGTTCGTCGACGCTTATATATTGAGTCACTTTATTCCCAAATTCATCACCAATAGTTATCTCATAGGATCCGGTATCAGATGGATTGAAGATAACAGATGCAAATCCATTCGAGTCTGTTAGGGCAGTCGAGTTAAAGATTTCTAAGTATCCATATGAAGATGTATATTGAGATACGTTGAAGTAGATTTCCACGTTTTCAACAGGTCCTTTATTCCACTCAATTGCCACGATCGTAATGTTATCTCCTGCATAGTAAGTATCTCTGAAGGTACCAGCAAACAGGTTTGCTTCAATTTCCTCAAGTGATGTTACGTTGGATACTGCCAGATAAGCATCAACCAGACCCGCTCCATAAGTATTATCCTCTCCTGGTTTACCCAAATCAACTGCAGAGGATTTCAGTATGGATTTAACTTCTTCTGGTGTGAGAGAGCTGTTTGCCTGCAGCATCAAAGCAACAACACCACTAACATGCGGTGTTGCCATGGAGGTTCCGCTCATTTCAGCATAATCGTCATCCGGATACGCTGACACAATATCAACACCAGGGGCCACAACATCAGGCTTAATTGTTTCATTTACACCCCAGCCTGCTGGCCCTCTTGAGCTGAACCATGCTATGTATTCTTTCAGGTCCCATCCACTCTCTAAAGCACCAACTGCGATGACTTTGTTGGCACATGCCGGTGAGTTGATGGTTCTAAGTCCAAGTTCACCTTCATTTCCTGCTGCTGCAACAATAACTGTTCCGTTACCTGCAATCATGTTTGCTGTTTGCGAGAGCAGATCAGTCCCATCGCTTGGATAGGCAACCAGATATGCGTATCCAAAAAATATTGGATTATCAACAATTATCCATCCATTCGCTTCCCAGGATGAATTCGCCAAATCATAATCTACGGAATCGCTAAATCCAATTTCAGGAATGCTTATGTTGTCAACAAGCCATCCAAAAGAGGTTACAGTAGAATCTGTAACATATCTGAACCTGATATTCACATTCTGACCCGCATATGGTGTCAGATTGATACTTTCAGCAGTCCAGTTAGAATGACCTGTATAGCTGCCAAGCTGGATCCAGGTACCGCTTACATTGATCTCAACATAACCAACATCAGCCGCCTCCTCCATATCATACTTGGTTTCAAACAACAGTGTGGCTGTGCTTACATCGCTCAGATTGAATGTCATCGTTAAAGTATTATCTAAGTTATTTCCAGATCCAGAATACCACATGGTGTTGCTTTCAGCAATTGATGTGATGTTCAGCGTCCAGTTTCCATTTTGCAATGGTTCGTCGAATATGAACTTATAGAACCAAATATTTTCACGAACTTCATACAACCAATCAATCATGTATCCTGGAACAACATTACCGCTCGGATTTATCATTGAAATTGTTAGATTTGAAAGCTCTTCCCCACTTTCAGTTCCGACACCAACTATTATGAATGCCGGTTTAAATGCTTCCTCTCCAAAAGACTCGTTCACATGAATTTGAATTGTAGTATTTTCTCCTGCTTCAACAGAACCATATAACCCGTCTTTCCAGCCTTCATCATCGAAACCAATTGCTCCTCCACTATAGCTTATCACATCTGCGCCATTCTCAGCAGCCCACTGGAAGGCAGCAATAACATCAGAAGCATTAGCCAAACCGTTAGAATTGAAAACCTTACCAACAATCAGATTAACTCCTGGTGCAACACCGACAGTATTTCCAGCAATCGTTCCAGCAACGTGCGTACCATGTCCATTGTCATCATACGGTGCACCCTGTCCGTTAACAAAATCATGCCACAGGATTACCTTCCCGGAGAGTTCAGGATGGTCAGCATCTACACCCGTATCAATAACAGAGACATTAATTCCACTTCCATTTATCCCATTAGCCCATACTTTATATGCATTTATCAGCTCGAGATTCCACTGTTCTGAAACTGGAGTTACTTTTTTAATTTCCTGTTCGAACTTGAAAAATGATGGTAAGGCATATTCATCTTTAAGCCGAACCTTGTAGTCGGGAATTACTTTTTCAACATCATCCCTTTTCTTTAATTCTTCAAGAACGTCAGATGTTACTTCACATGAAATTGCATTAATAATCCATAGTTGCTTTATGTTACTAACCTTCCCCTTTACCTTATGTTCATTCAAGATTGAAAGAATCGTTTGCTGTTTTTTGAGAACTTGAGATTTAAGCAGCTGAAAATCAGTCACCGTAGGTTTTTCTTTCATCACTACTATGACTGGAATTTTCTCAGCATTTGCTGCTGATACTGTAAATAACAGAAACAAAAGTATTGCAAACACTACTACCTTTTTGTTCACTTAAATTACACCCCCTTATATCTCGAAGTAAAAATATGTTTGATACCTTATTAAACCTTACGATGATTATGATTTAACAGTGTCGATATGTTTGATATCTTAGTAAACCTTACGATGATTATGATTTAACAGTGTTTATGTTTAACAGTGTTATATTATTACGATTATCGACATCCGTAACTTCTCTTTCGCACCTACATTTACGATATTCACTACATTCAGGATCGAAATAGCATAATCAGAATTAACTCACCTCTTTTACCAATAATCCATTGTAGCATACGTTTTATCACATTTTATCAGTTTTATCAGGTGTTGCTATGTGGTTGCTTTATCAAGTACTCACGAGTGCTCACTACGAGTGCTCACTATATCAAGCATCCATATAATAAACCAAATCCTCAGATTTCTCAAAATCCCTTAATTCTCCGGATTCTCCTGAAATAACGTAGAATGTTGGTCAAAACATTAAAAATAAAAAATAAATGGTCGTATTTACAGCTCTATAAAACTTCAGCCCTTTTCAGCTCTTCAAGATCCTTTCCAGCTAAACCAAGAAACTTTTTGTAGACGAATCCATTATCCTCTCCAGCATTCTTTGCAAGCCACTTCAATTTCAGAGGTGTTTTGCTAAGCCTCCATACAGGATCTATGACAGTAATTCTGTCCTCACCCACTTTGATATCTCTGAAATCTCCTCTCTCCTTCCAGTAGTTTTCCTCAAGTATCTCCTTGGGACTCGTAATTTTCATATATACTGCAACACCTTCTCTGTTCTGCTCCCTCCATTCGAGCATTTTTTGAACGAGATCGGCAAAGGTAAGCTTCTCAAATGATTTGGCAAGCTCAGGATACAGTTCCTTCTGATTCTCAAGCTTTATTCTTGCAAAGACGTTCGGGTATTTTTCGAAGAGGTCTTCTCTTCCGAGCTGCGTTATCAGTGCCCTGAAATTCGGGTCGGTGAAGCCGGATGCAAACACAAAACCATCCTTGATTCTCCAGTAGGCATAGGGAAACACTGCATAATCCAGCGGTAGAACACCTATGAATAAAGGCTCATTGAATGCATGACTCCAGAATATGCTCGGCGAGAGGTGAACCATCGAATCGAGGGATGTTATATCGATCATCTGGCCCTTCCCGCTCTTCATCCTGTAGTAAAGGGCAAGTACGACTCCTGCTGCTGCATAAACCCCCGCAAGATTTGTTGCCATCCAGAAACCCGGGGCGGTTGGAAGGTTGTAAGGTTCACCCGCTTCTGGAAGTTCCCTGCTCGCCTCCATATATGAACTCATCGCCAGGCCGAAAAGGTTGGAGTCCGGCACTCTGGCAAACTTCTCTGCATTTTTTCCAAAGTGTCCGTAGGCAGAGAAGGAGACCCACACTATACCAGGATTCATCTCCCCGATTTGCCTGTAACCTATGCCAGCATCATCCATCCAACCGGGCTGAAATGATTCCAGAACCACATCGGCATGTCTGACGAGCTCTTTGAAAATCTCTCTACCTTCCTCCTTTTCGAGATTCAAAGTGATGAATTCCTTATTTCTTCCTTCAACGAGGAACGGCAAACCTGTATCTTCAATATAAATTTCTCCATTGGGTGATAGCTGTCTGAGTTCATCACCACCCGGGGGCTCGACCTTTATAACCTCCGCCCCCATTTCAGCGAGAAGGGAAGATGCAAATGTCGCTGCAGGACTCGCTATGCTTACATCGAGAACTACAACGTTATCGAGGGGGCCGCTTTTGAATCTGCTTTTTTCAATCTCAAAAAACTCCTTTGATACTTCATACCACTCCATAAGCATCACCACCTGAAAAGAGGATCCTCCTTCGGATCGAATTCTGGAGGTGGGGTTCTTCCAAAGAAGTTCACCCAGTAACCAATCACCTTTTCTTTCTCTAGCTCCTCAATTTCCTCGTCAGTAAAGGCGAGAATGTTCTTCAAGATATACCTGTTGTGATAACCAACTGGATGCACTGTCCACTTCACTCTTCCAGGAGTCTCGCTCATTTTGATTGCCGGTCCGACATGGACCATCTCACCAAACAGCGGGTCATTGTAGAGCCATACAGTTCCTCTTTCCCTCAGGTGATCATCCTGATACACTTCAAGACTGTTTCTCACCATTCCGGCTGAGAAGCCATGTTCAGCACTCAACTCGATTATCTCATCAGAAGTCATGCTACCAACCCAATCTCTTATTTCGCTTTCTATCTCCTCCCTTGCATCAGCTTTCAACCGCATTACAATCGTCGGATACTTCTCAAAAAGTTCCGGTTTATTCATCGCATTACACAATCCCTCGAAATGCTGGTTGCTTATAGCTGTAATCGTAATCATTTTATCATCCCTGGTTTTGAAGGCATTTGCCACCATGCTGATATCCTTATTCCCTATTCTCTTCCAGTCCTCACCCTTTTTCGCCACATAACTCCATATGAAGCCAAGATGCCTTGCCAGATTTTCTGCCTGCGTAACATCAATGTATTGCCCCTCTCCAGTTTTCTCCCTGTGATAAAGGGCTGCGAGAGTGACCATGAAAGCAGCAGCTGCTCCAAGCATATCTCCGGGATAATATGGAAGTTTCATGGGAACTCTCTCCTCGTATCCCGAGATTGCAGAAGTTCCGCTTGCAGCCTGAGCTGCAGCATCCCAGCTGGGCCAGTTCCATCGTTCACCCCACTGACCGAATCCACTGATCGACACATAGATCAATCTGGGGTTTATCTCCTTTAAATGAGTGTAGCTTATCTCCATCCTGTCCATAACCCCCGGAACGTAGTTCTCCACGATCACATCACTCTTCTTCACGAGTTCGTAGAAAATAGACTTCCCTTTGGGGTGCTTCAAATTAAGGCCGAAGAAATATTTATTCCTCTGCACCCACATAACGCCCATTGAATTGTTTCTCCAGAACCTGCTCCAGAGATCAACACTCCTCAGGAGTTCGCCCATCCCTGGTGGTTCGATTTTTATTACCTCTGCACCAAAATCAGCCAGTAGAGATGCCGTTTCCGGGCCAATCAGTACCTGCGATAGATCGAGCACTCGAATTCCCTTCAAAGCCTCTGGTTTCTCGAACACATTATTGATGTCAAACAGTTCCCGCGTCCATTCAAAATAGCTGTCGAATGGTTCCCGCGTCCATTCAAAATAGCTCCGAGACATGATAACAATTAATAATGACAACTTTATAGATATTTTTATGATAAATAATGTTAATACGAAAACCAATAGTTTATCATATACTGGTGCTTTGGTTTAACATTTCAGAAACTTTTTAAGTCTGATGAATATATATTCAGCAATGCCAAGAAAAAAGAAGTGCAGGAGAGTTTACTTTCAGATTCCCGAGTGTAAATCGGGAGAGATTGTTATAAATGCTGATGAAATCGAGGCGATTAGACTTGCAGATGTCGAAGGGATGGATCAGATAAAAGCGGCAAGAATGATGGGAATTTCACAGCCAACCTTTCACAGAATACTCAAAAACGCAAGAAAAAAGATTGGAAAAGCCCTGATTGATAACCTGGAAATTAAAATTATAGGGGAGAATGTCATACAGATGCTCACCTGCCCCTCCTGTGGTCATGAATGGGAGAAGAGTTCACGAGATGGAGATGTAATGTGTCCGGTTTGCAAATCAGCAACAAAAATGAAGGACTTTAAGCCGGGTAGAATTAGAATGGGAAAAAGGGGTTTTTGCAAGGGTCATAAATAGAAGTATTCGACCCGCTTAGCCCGTGAATTCTTCAATCAACCATTATTATCTAAAACCAGCGTTATTTCACAGATACAACTGGAACCTCAGAATTGAGAATTATTTTTTGTGGTACACTGCCAAAAACGATTTTTCCTGCTGGGCTTCTTTTCTTTACTCCAACAACTATCATTTCAGGCTTGATTTCCTTAGCAAACTCCAGAACGTCATCTCCAGGTTCTTTTCCTCTCACTAAAAGATGTGTTTCAACCTCAACCCCTGCACTCTTCGCCTTTTCCTCTGCCCATTTAAGAAGGGTTTCACCCTCTTCAATTTCTTCCTTTGATGTTCTGTCACCGCCATACAGAGAGTGCACAACAATAAGCTTTTCCCCTCTGAATTTTGCCTCTTCAACTGCAAAATCCATTATTCTCCTTCTTCTCTCTGATTTGCTCAGTGCAACAAGAATGCTCATGGGGGAAAATTATCATGAATATATTTATAGATTTCTCCAATCTCACCTCAAGCTTCAGTACAACCTCAAAGGTAAAATTTGGTTCCTACAAATGCTATCCACAAGAAAGGAATTCAAACGATCCAGTTTTTGACTTTCACCTCTTTCCTCATGATCCTGTATGAAAGCACCCTAACGAGCGCAATAATACAGAGCATTGTCCATAACGGCGAGTATATAAGATAATACACCGGCAAAAGTCTGAATTCTATTCTGTATTTTGTTTTCATCGAAAAAATTGCTAATACAAGGGCCCAGAGAAGAAAGGAGACCGTGATCACTATCAGATTTTTGAGCAAATGAAGTCCAAAGACAGCTAAAAGAAGAAAAGAGAGAAGTTTTGATGGGAGGAAAAGCAAAAACGGGAGAATAACATACATGAGCTTGAGAATCAAACCATCCTGAAGAAGTAAACCGACTGAAATGCCAATGATCGCAGGATAAAATATGAAAAGACAGGGTAGCCATAGTTTTGGTTTTTTAACTATGTCAGAAAAGTTTTTCATGAGTACCTGCGCACCACCAACGCTCCACCTTTCTCTCTGGACAAACCAGCTTTTCAGGTTAGATGGGGATTTAGTAAGGGCCATCCCACACACCCCAAAGGAGTATCCATTAAGCCCGGCCCTCATCCCAATATCCGTATCTTCGTTTATTAACGCCCTGAATCCACCAAGTTCATTCAGAACACTTCTTTTTATTATGAAAGCAGATCCATTGAGGGCCAAACAGGAATTCAGTTTTGAAGCGAGCTTGGAGGTTAAAAACATTATAAGGTAGTCGATGTTTGCCAGCTTCTCGATGATAGATGACGAGTTTACTTCTTTTCTTATTTCCACCACATCGAATTCTTCAAAATCACCGGGATATATTATTCGAGTATCCGAATCCAAAAAAAGGATGTAATCACCATTTACAAGCTTAACAGCATCGTTTAAAGCCTTCCACTTCCCTCTCCTCTTATCACAGACTGTCGCTTTTAGATTGTGTTTCTCGATGATTTCAAGCAATCTCTCATCTGGTTCATCTGCAGCAATTATTATCTCAAATCCCCATTCTTTCAACCGAATGATGTTCTCCTCAATAAAGCCCGGATCCTTATATGCCACAAGAATTGCAGAGTTCATTCAGTCAGCTGTCTTTCAATATTTTCAAGTCTCTCTATTATCCTGGCTTTCAACTTCTTAAAAACGCTGGCGGGATGTTCAGCCCTGTAAACATACCCCACCCAGCCCATTTTAACGAGCTCTCTGTTCACAATCCCTTCGCGACATAGCTCTTTAAGCCTCTCTCTCACGAACCTCGCCGATAGATTTAGTTCTTTAGCAATCTCACTAACTCTAAGTTCTCCTTTTTCCAGCAGTAATGAGTAAATTTTCGAATCTGACGGTTTAAACCTGAATTCATCCAGAATCCTTTCCACATCAAGTATTATATTTCTCATCGCTTTCACCATCCAGAATCTGGAAATAAATTTTTTCTATCTTCCCGGCCACCACACTCCAGGAATATTCCTCTTCAACAAGTTTCCTTCCACGCTCTCCAAGCCCCTTTATCCTGCATGGATCCAGAAGCAAACTTTCAATAACCTCCGGAAAGGCCCAGAGATTTGAGATTACTCCCCCTTCCTTAACGATTTCAGGCAAAGCACCAGATTTTGTTGCAATCACGGGCGTTGCACAGGCCATCGACTCAATTGCCGCTATGCCGAAGGACTCCATGGTGAGGGAGGGCATCAAAAAGAGATCTGCATAGTTGTACAGTTTTGGAAGAATATGGTCTGAAACGAATCCCAGTATTCTCACATTCTTGCAAATTGTCTGCTGAAGTTTGAGAAAGGGTATCATGTGCATCTCATCTTTTCCAGCTATGATGAGTTCAACTTCCTCGCTCAAACACCTGGAGAGAAGGGGGATCAGCAGCTGTACTCCTTTTCTTGCAGATAACCTTCCAACGTAGAGCAAAGTCTTATGCTGCTTTTCAACTTTCATTGGCCTGAATTTCTCTGTGTCAACACCGTTTGGGATTACCTCAACATTCCGGGATGTGAAATTCGATACAAATTTCTTCGCAGTTCTGCTCACCGCTATTATTGCACTTGCATCATCAAGATACCTGAACCCGAGCTTCAGCAATCTCCAGAAATAGATATTATGGAGTGGCGCAATCGAGTGGTTTGTAACAACCACAGGAACTCCTTCTTTTTTTGCCCTTCTCAGAACTTTAAAGGTTAAAGGTGTGAAAGCATGATGGACGTGTATAATGTCAGGTTTTTCGCTCATGCTTTCAAAGCTTTCAATACTGTTGCTCAAAATAACCTCATGCTCAAGAAATCTGCTCAGCTCCAGCATATGAGTATTTACCCCGCCCGTTTTCCCGTAAAACTCACTGAGCATTAGAATTTTCAAGCAATCCACCCCAGAACCAGTAAAAGATAAGCAATAGCTGTAAGAACATCAGCAAACCTGTCTTTAATCAGTCCTAAAAGCAGAAGAGGGGAGAGAAGATACGGGAGCAAACAAACCACATGCAGAATGTAAAAGAGGCGCTTTAATCTTCCTGCATTCTTTTCCTTAAGTAAAACAACCGATGTCCTTGTGCCAGATGTTAAATCGCTCGCATAATCACCTATGTGGTTTCTTAACTCAAGGAAGCAGGAGTAGAAGAACAGAGAAAAAATTAGAGGGATGTAGTTACCGTAACCATCAATACCAGCCGATATACTGCCTGAGGAATTTGACGAGAACAACCCAAACAGAAAAAGAAAAACCCCGAAAAACAAACCATGAGAGATCAAATCAAGAGGAGGTTTTGTTTTAAGCCTTGGAGGAGCAGAATAAATCAGTGCAATGAAAATTGAGAGCAAATACACAACAAAGGCCTTTAAAGGTAAAATGCTTGCTGTAACAATTCCAGAAACGGCAAGTGCGATTGAGAAGAGAAGACCTTCTTTGAATTTAAGTGTTCCATCTACTAAGGGATTAAATCTGCCCTTTTCTCCCTTAGAATCAGTTTCAATGTCAAAGCAATTATTTATTGCAAAGGCAAAAGAGACGTAAAGCAGTACAGATGCGATAAAAGGCAAAATTAAAGAGTGATCACTTCCAAGGATGAAACCAAAAAGGGCGATTGCCACATAAGCTCTTCCATGCCACAATCTTGTTAGCTTCATAAAACTCATGAATTTATTTGTTCCCATATTTGAACTGGAAACAACATACGTTTTAAAACTCTTCCGACAGTTGCTAATGAAGGTGTGCTTAGATTAGTAGGCCGAGAAGATGAAAACTATTGGAAGATGAAAACTATCACCGGGGGAAGATGAAAACTATCACCGGGGGAAGATGAAAACTACCATATCTTAAGCAGCCTGAACATTTAAGCAAACACTTTCGCTGGAAAGTATTCGGTTATATTGATTAAGATTTTGCCTCTGTGAATTATGTTGTAATTTCTCACCAGGATTATTTCATTTTCAGCAATATCTGAAATTGAATGCAGGGTTTCTGATAATTCTTTTTTTTGACAAACTTTTGCCCAGTTGATTTCTCTCCTTGCTTCGATTTTGTACTTTACCATTATATTTCCTATCGGCATATCAGCCTTCATCAGATCTTCCCTGAATTTACTTTCCAGCCTTTTTAATGGCGTATAGGATACTGCATGGGCATAAACTCTATTACCGGAAACCAAATTTACAACTCTGAAATTTACATCCTCCTTTTCCATTATATCAAGAATTTTTGCTACCTCAGGAGTCGCTTCAACTATTTCCTGTTTTTCAGTTACAATTTCCACCTTATTTTCTGTATATGCTTCAATAATTTTTGTGATTGAGCCATCTGTGGTAAGAAGTATTCTGTGTACTGGCCTGAGTTCAAATTTACCTTCTCTTATCAGGCCTCTTACACCCTGAGTTACTTCTATTGGGTTTCTCCAGCTTGTTTTCTCTGAATTTTTTCGAATCATAATCTTACCCGACCGGTTATCAATCTTCATAAAGCTCTGACTCCTCAAATTCCCTCACGGGTCTTCCATCCCTGGTTCCTGGAGCCAGGTAATCTATAAACTTATGAATGTCTATCCCGTAAACCTTAAAGGTTATCTTAATTGGTGATAAGAGAGCATCTTCATCCGTGAAATTTATTTTGGATACGGTAGCGGTTTGCTTATTTAAGAGTAAGGTTATTTCATTGCCAAAAATGTTGTTAAGCATTTCCTGTCTCGCTGTGTCAAGAATTCTCTGTTTTCTTAAGAGTTCACGAAATGTATCGAGATTTTTTGCCCTCGCTTTGAGTAATCCTTCTGAAATTTTAATTTCCGCATCTGGAAAGAAATTCTTTACTGCCTCACGAACCTTGTCTTCATCCTCCGTTGGAAAAATCCTCGTTTCGATCTCAACTTCCACCGATTTTGTGAATTTCATCAATATGGCCTCAACCTTTTCAATGAACGTCTGCATATCCGAATCGTTTTCTATGGTGAGATTGGCTGCCCGAATTGCCTCATCCATACCCCAAGACTCTTCCCTTTTATCTCTATTCATCAGGTCTTCAACTGTAGATACGTCATCCGACCTCTTTCTCCTTTTCGCTCTCTCAAATCTCACATCAGTATCAGAATGAATGGCGACAAGCAAGAAATCATCACCAAACTCGTTTTTGAATCTTTCAACCTCGGCAATCCCCCTGATTCCATCTATCACAACCACACCGCTTTCCTTAGCAGCTTCCCTTATTTTTGGAATGCATCTTTTTGCTATTGCATCCATCCCTTCCTTCTTTCTGAGTTCATTTGCCAGTGCACCAGCATTTTTATCCGTCAATTCGAGTCCCCTTTTCCTCAATTCCTCCCTTATTACATCTCCCATCACTATCACAGGAATTCCCATTTTTCTGGCGATTTTTGAGGCGGTGGTTTTTCCGCTGAGGGGGTAGCCGACGAAAGCAATTATTTTCATGGTATCAGGTTTGAAAGAGAATTTAAAAAATCGATGGTTTTGGTTATGTTGCAAAATGTTCTATTCCTGTGGTGGAGGTAATAGTCGTGCTAAATCGAAAGTGTTATCTCTAAGGTTTATGAAATTTAACTGGTGATTCAATGGTTGAATACGAGCAGGTTGTAAATACCGTTTATGATCTCTTTTACAGAGCTGAGACATCTCTGAGCGAGGATGTCGTACGAGCGCTCAAAAATGCCTACGAGAACGAAGAGAATCCGGTCGCAAAAAGCAATTTGGAGGCGATTTTGAAAAATATTGATGCATCCGGGAAACTGAAGGTGCCAATGTGCCAGGATACCGGGTTGCCTGTTATTTTTGTGGATATTGGAAGGGAGCTATGCATCGACTTTGACCTGAAGGGGGCCATAATAGAGGGTGTGAAAAAGGCAACAAAAGAGATTCCTTTAAGACCAAATGCCGTCCACCCCCTCACAAGAAAAAATCCGGGAAACAACATCGGTATGCACATCCCCCAGATTAACGTGGATCTGGTTGAGGGAGACAGCCTGAAACTTACAGTCATGCCAAAAGGAGGTGGAAGTGAGAACGTCTCAGCTATGAAAATGATGCTTCCTTCCCAGGTCGATCAGATTCCAAAGTTTGTTGTTGAAGTTGTGAAAAATGCGGGAGGAAAGCCATGTCCACCCATATTTCTTGGTATAGGAATAGGATCGACATTTGACGGTGCAGCAAAGCTGGCTAAGAAGGCTTTGCTCAGAGATGTGAGTGTTATGGATGAATACGAAACCAAGATCCTTGAAGCTGTAAATAAGCTTGGAATTGGACCTATGGGGCTTGGAGGTGACATCACTGCTCTTGCCGTGCTCGTGGAGCTTGGTCACTGCCACACCGCCTCACTCCCGGTAGCAGTAAATATACAGTGCTGGGCGAACAGAAAAGCCTCAGCAATTCTGAAATAGAGGTGATAATTATGGAGCATTACATCCAGACACCGCTCAATAGAGAAGATATTTTGAGGTTAAAGATAGGAGATATCGTTTACATAAATGGAGAGATCTTTACCGCCAGAGATGAAGCTCATATGCGGGCAATCGAGTTCATGAGCGAAGGTAAGGAACTGCCGGTTGAGTTTAACAGAGGTGTGGTTTACCACTGTGGCCCTTTGATGAAGATGGAAGGTGGAAAATGGGTTGCTGTATCCGCCGGACCAACAACCTCTGCAAGAATGAACAAACTCGCCCCAAAAATTCTGGAAAAGGTTGAAGTGATGGCTATTATCGGCAAGGGAGGAATGAGCAGGGAGGTCATAGAGGCTTTAAAGGGGAAAGGAGTCTACTTAGCCTACACAGGTGGAGCGGGAGCTCTTGCTGCTCAGACAATTAAAAAAGTCAAAGCTCATCACTGGGAGGATTTGGGAATGCCAGAAGCAATATGGATCTTTGAGGTCGAAAACTTTGGACCGTTAATCGTGGGAATTGATGCACATGGAAACAGCCTTTACGAGGGAATTAACAAAGAGGTTGAAGAGAATTTCAAAAAAATAATTGAGAGCCTTTGAAACTTGATTTATGCTTGATTCACGCTTGACCTGCACACTATATTTTACCTTTTTACTTCGGGTTAGATTTTTTTACTTCGGGTTAGATTAGAGAAGTAAAATAATCTCTGTAGAGAAATAAAATATCCGTGGAGAAGTTATTTAAAATATCCCGACTACTTTAATTAAACAATCCAGAGCGGGTCGTTATGGATTCGGTGAAATCGAACTCAAAAACTCTGATAGAGAACAGGAGATCCATTGAAGGCAATCTGATCTACGATGGAAATGTTGAGTTTACGCAACCGTGTAAGATTGATGGATTTGTGAAGGCGGAAGGGTTCATAAAAGGCGTCAGCATAGATGCCAGTTCCTTCATCAAATCCGGATCATACATTGAATGCTCAAAACATCTCAGAGCAGGAAGCTACATTTATGGGAAATCAATCAAGGCTGGTGGATATATTAAAGCCAGATCCATTATTGCAGAAGAGAGGATTTATGCCGGGTGGTCTATTGAAGCTGAAAGTATAAAATCCGGCTCGATTGAGGTTGAAAAGGCAATTATTGCAAAGGAGATCGATGTCCGGAGACATATGATCTCGTTCTGCTCCAGCATTAAAGCCCGTAAACTGATTGCAGGAAGCTTTATAGAAGCGAGATCTGAAATCAGCGCGGATGAAATAATTGCAGGAAGCCATATCAAAGCAAAGAAAATTAGATGCAAAGAACTTGAAGCAAAAAATGTCGTTGCTGAAGATTTGAAGATAAAATGAATAGAAACAGTAAACCTACACACTCGTAACCTTCCTCCATTAAAATGGTGGACATCCCACACATACCCTTTTGGGAGGTTACGTGTTCAGGGGTTTTAGCTATCATCCACAATTCGGGCCGGGTGCAACCAACTCTACACAACCCTATACATCCCTAAACCTCATGAATACCAAAATGAGGGCGATCAAAGCCATAATTACCCCAAACCCGGGAGTTTTTCCGATCTCTGGAGTTGTTGTGGGTGTAACCTCACCAGTGGGTGTAACCTCACCAGTTCTTTCAGGAGTTTGAGGTACAGGAGTCCCAGGAGTCCCAGGAGTACTGATATTCACAGACACTTCAGGACTGGCTTCAGATGCTTCGAGGTAGGGAATCATTAGGGGATATATGTCCTTTGACCCGGCAGATCCGGGAATAATGTAGTCCTGATCACCAATTCCGTCATCATGCCTGTCCGTACCACTGTAATCAGAATAATAATTGCCTTTTTTTAATTCTGGAGAGAACCACAGATTGTTTTCTCCATCATCAAAAGCTGATTTTTCGGTTTCGATAAGGTTGTTAAGGTAAATTACATTGTCCGAACTTTTTCCGGTGATGAATATCCCGCTTTCACATTTCTTTACCTGATTGTTAACCAGTGTATTCTCCTGCGAGCTGTGCAATTTAATTCCGGCAGAGCCGTTAGATATGTGATTGCTGTTGATTAGACTTGCCATCGAATTCACAAGGAGGATACCGATTTTATTGTTTTCAATTCTGTTCGCGATCAGGCGATTATCGTTTGAGTTTGAAAGAAATATGCCATTTTCCAGATTTCGTTTCAGGGTGTTACCCAGGATAACAACATCGTCTGACCCCTCCATAAAAACACCATTTCGGTTATCTTCTGCACTGCTGCTGTAAACTTTGCACTGATCGGAATCATAAAGCCTCAACCCGTCCAGATTATTCCTGCTGGAAATGCAGTTTGATATCTCAACTGCATTTGAGCGATACACATACACTCCAAAATGCCTGTTCTCTTCGGATCGGCATCTACTTAACGTTATATTTTTTGAGTGCTGGATAAACAATCCAAAGTCACCGGAACGTGTCTCGGACTCATAAACAAATACTTTTTTCGAGGATGATATGTAAATCCCCTTGTCAGTATTATTTATGGCTTTAAATTGATTTATTTCAATATCCTCTGAATTCTCAATACTAAGGCTGATTTTTTTCGAATCGATCGTATATCCATTTTTTATCCCAACATTTCTTGAGTTAACAACATAAATGCCATAAAAACATCCTTTGGTCTCGATATTCTCAATAATGCTATTTTCAGCATCCTTTATGTAAATGCCATAGGCCCAGTCCTGCAATGAAATATTCTTGAAGGTCAAATTTTTTATCCCGACTAGATTGTAAGCATAAATCCCATATGTGCCGCCTACGTATCCTGCTGAGATTTTATGACCATTCCCATCAAGGATAACATCGCTCGAAAGTATCTCGATACATTTCGTTCTGTCCACTGATATATCGTTCTCAATAACATAATATCCCGGTTCATCTATTACAGTACAGCCATATATGGACTCTATCGATTCCACCGATAATGCTGTTGTGGGAAATATGAACATCCATGCATAAAACAAAATCAATACCCATTTAATTTTCATGTCACGAATTCAACCTGAAACAAAATAACGTTTTCTGAACATTTAATGATTATCAATTATAAAAAACCTGTAATGATAAAATACCTTCAATATCTGAACATCTGAATGTGTAAACCCTCTAAACTCCAACTCTAAACCTTAACCATTCATCTCTTTAAACCAATCAATTTGAAGTAATTTTCACTGAATTCAGGCTTTATATCTCTCTTGAAAACCCCAATTGAGTCTGGTTCAAGATTATCCACACACAAGTAATTTTTTCTTTTGAAATTTCTTTTCTGCCAGTCAAGAATATCTGCCGGCTTAATCCCGGAGTGGGTGGGACAGCCTGTAACCGCCTCCACAACACTGAATCCTTTGTGCAAAAGCCCCTCTGTTATGGCCTTCTCCAACCATCTTGCGTGATAAGTTGTGAATCTTGCTACAAAGGTTGCTCCTGAGGCTATTGCAAGCTTGCATATATCAAAAGGCGCCTCTGGATTTCCATATGGTGTTGTTTTTGTTCTCCTGGTTGATGGGGTTGTGGGAGCGACCTGCCCTCCGGTCATGCCATAAATTGAATTGTTGAGTACAATGGCTGTTAAATCGATGTTTCTTCTTGCAGCATGAATGAAGTGGTTTCCACCGATAGCCAGTGCATCTCCATCTCCCATAAAAACAACAACGTTAAGCTCGGGATTTGCCATTTTTATCCCGGTGGCAAACGCCAGAGCCCTTCCATGAGTGGTATGGACTGTATCAAAATCAAGATACTGTGTGATTCTCCCACTGCACCCTATTCCACTGACGATCACAGTTGAGTTTCTGTTCATGCCTGAAGAGTTGAATGCCCTGATAAATGCTCCCAGAACGATTCCGTTTCCACAACCCGCACACCACACGTGTGGAAGGTTTTTCTCTCTGATGTATTCCGCGTAAGCCTTTTTCATATCGTTCACCCCTTCACGGCTCTGATCAAAATCTCTGGGCTAATTGGCGTGCCCCTAACGCTGGATACAAGCTCGACATCGCAAATTCCTCCAGCAACTCTCTGAACTTCTCTGAAAATCTGTCCCATGTTCATCTCGGGGACTATTATTCTATCTACCGTCTCAGCCATCTGTTTTAAAGCCTCTTCAGGAAAAGGAAAGAGCGTTTCAGCCTTGAACAGTCCAGCTTTGATCCCATCTTTCCTCAATTTTTTAACTGCACTCCTCGCCGACCTGTAAGGAGAACCGTATGTGAGGAAAAGAATCTCCGCATCCTGACAGTATTCCGCCTTGTACCTTAGAATATCTTCCTTATTCGACTCAATTTTATCAAACAATCTTCTTACTAAAAGCTCATACTTCTCCGGATCAGTTGTGGGCATACCATCCTCATCGTAAACAAGCCCTGTTTTATGAATCCTCAACCCCTGACCGATTCCGGGTTTATCAGTTTTACTGTTGTTAAGTCCTTGGCCAGTTGGAGGGAGCTCAACACCCTCCCTCATATGTCCGATAATCTCATCAGAAAGAACGATCACAGGAATACTGTATTTCTCTGCCAGCATGAAGGCATCGAAGGTTAGGAAATACATATCTCTGACATCTGCAGGGGCGAGAACTATCACCACATAATCCCCATGACTTCCATAACGGGCCTGCATCACATCTCCCTGAGAGGGAGCAGTTGGAATTCCTGTGCTTGGGCCAGCCCTCATCACGTTAAAAATAACAACTGGAATTTCTCCAAGAGATGCATACCCTATGCTTTCCTGCATCAAACTGAAGCCTGGCCCGGAGGTTGCTGTCATCGCCTTTGCACCCACCATAGCAGCACCAATAGCTGCTGAAATCGAAGCTATTTCATCCTCCATTTGAACAAAAACTCCTCCGAATTTTGGGAGCTGTTCTGCCATTCCGTGTGCTATCTCTGATGATGGTGTTATGGGGTACCCTGCAAAAAAGTTGCACCCTGCATTTATCGCTCCTCTAACTGCTGCCTCATTCCCCTGAATCAGTTCCTTCATGATCACCATTCTCGGATATTCTTACCACTTCAACAGCAAAATCCGGGCAGAAAATCTCACATTGACCACACCCGGAGCACAGATCTGAATTCACCCTGAGATTTCGAGATAGTGAGAAAACGTTTTTGGGGCAGATGTAAACACAAATCCCACATTTTTTGCAAAGCCGCCCATCAACTATTATTCCGAACTTTGGTCTGTCTCTCGCTTTAGCCATGGTCAATCTGATTTTAACATTACAGGTAATTTAATACCAGTATTCCTCAGACTTCCTGTTTCAGATCCAGTATATTTTTCTCCCTCTTCAAATCCCATCAAAAAAGCTTTCACGTTCTCTTCTTTGAATTTTCTGAGTCTCCTTCTTAAAACCCCAATTACAGTTTCAGGCCTGACCATACCTGTAATCGCGACAAGAGTTCCCAGAGCAATCATGTTAACAAATATCCTATTGTTGAATTCCTCTTCAGCCATTCTGGAGAAGGCTATACCTATACCTTCTCTGGCCACAACCAGCTCAGAATCGTAAATGACGGTTGAACTCTCGACAAGCATGGGAGAAAACTTATCGTATGCTTCCTGATCAAGAACTAAAAGAACATCTATTTGAGTTATCCCTGGATAATCTATCTCTCCATCACCAGTTATAACATCAGTCCTGCATGCTCCACCCCTTGCCTCGGGACCATAACTCTGAACCTGAACGACATTTTTTCCCTCGAGAACACAAGCCTCAGCCAGAATTAGGCCTAACTTTATAATGCCCTGGCCACCTCTACCAGCAATCCTGACATTTATCAACTCCTGCATTTGAATTCTGGATATCAGTTCAGTTACCGCCATAACCCTCAACATTACTTAACTTTAAATTTTATAAACTTTACCAATATATTACAACGTAGTGAATATATTTCTCAATAGGGTTCATAAAATTCTGTGGAATACGTATTGAATGAAGAGGTTCTAATATTGATGAGATATTGGTTGGGAGTAGGTTGGGAGTAGGTTGGGTGCATTAGTTTTAAGTATGGTTGAACCAATCTTAAAATGATGAAAGTAAGAAAGCTGCAACTCGTCGGCGGATCAAGTTACATGGTCTCCCTCCCAAAGGACTGGATTTCCATGCATAACCTTCAGCAGGGTGATGAGGTTATTTTGAGAGAGCTTGATGAATTTATAGTTCTACAGCCTCAGAAAGGGAAAAGGGAGGAGATAAAGGTTCTGGTCCAAAAAATCCCCAGATATGATCCCAAATTCATGAAAAGGTTTATCGAAGCAATATATTCTCTTGGTGTTGATAAAATTATAATCGAAGATGAAAAAATAGGAGAATTCGTCACAGACATCTCAGAAATCTCTCACAGATACATTGGCGTAGAGGTTCTTGATGTGGCAGTGAACAGAATTGTGTTGCATTGCTTCACAATTCCCGATTTTGATGTTCTTACAATAATAAAGAGGATGTTTCAGATAATTGATGGATTGCTTGGTGAGATAGAGAGGGCAATGATGAATGATTATTCTGAAGAGGAGTTTGTGAGTTTTGAAAAGAGAATAAGGAGATACGAAGAGGATCTCGACAGACTCTATCTCTTAGCAGTCAGACTTGTTAACAGAGGTATGAAGAAGATTGTAATTTCTGAATGGGATGAATTGAGGTTCCTTCTTGGCTCAAGGATGGTTGCCAAATTCCTTGAAGAGATCTCAGATCTTCTACTAATTCTTTCAAAATATCTGAAGGATTACGATCTTGAAGTCAGAAATAAGCTTGTTGACCCGATGATGAAACTCGATGATGCCTTCAGATCCGGATTCAATTCCTTTTCCACATCAAACATAGAGGTTGCCGAGGAATTCATTGAAAAGGTTGAACAAATAAACATCGAATTGCAGAACTACATCAGGGAGGACAAGGATGGAGATATATTAAAGGAATTGATGCTTCAGATTTGTAGAATGCTTGAATCAATCGGCGAGATTTCCTTCAACAAAAGTGTTAGAGAATTATTTAGCAAAATCTCACCTCAAGCTTAAACAAGGTTAACAAATTCGACGTTTTTATCTTTCCGTTTTTATCTTTCGTTGCCTGCAAAACCCCGTCAGGGTGGAGAGAATGAAGGATGCGTTTGTTCCTGGCAAAAGTGAGTATGGGCGTGCAGAGATTTAAAGAAGTTGCGATGTTGACAATTGTTAAGAATTGTACTAAGTGAGGAAACTGGGGACGGTAAAAATCCTAAAATTTTTATTGTCTTAAAATTAAAACATCCTATAGATGAATAGTAAGATAAACGATCTGCTCAATGAGGCTTCACTTACAAGCAGGATTGAAATTCTAAAGATATTGAGAAACGGGGAATACAAACTGTCAGATCTTCACAGAGAGCTCAGTTCGGATGGAGTCAAGGTACCAATATCTACAGTTTCCAGAGCACTCAGCAACATGGTCTCTTCAGGGATTTTAAAAAGAGAGAGCGGTGCATTTTACCTATCTCCTCTCGGATTGATTTTTATAGATGCTATTGAATCCATTGAGAAGAGTATGAACTTTGAATATCTGGATCTGGCATACGATTTTATCGTGTCCCTGCCAGTCGATCTGAGATTTGGAATCCCATACCTGACTGAATGTGATATCATCGATAACCTGGGTCAGCTTGTGAAAATTATGTTTGAGGTGATTGAAAACGTTAAAATTGGTGGAAAATACATTGACAGAGTAATCAACAATGACATCTTTAAGCTCATGATGGAGAAAAACCTTCAGGGTTGTACGGAAAAAGTCATTTCCTCAGAAGACACCCTCATACCCCGTCTTAAGGCTGGTAGAGAAGTTATTAATGAAATGGGCTTAAACCTGGAGCAGATTGAACAGATTTTCGAGATGGTAGAAATAAAGGTTCTGGATGTTCCCGCTCAACTTGGAGTTATTGATGGGGAGATTGCTATTATAATGTTCCTCAAAGAGAATTTCACATCACCCACATTTATCTCGAGGGACAGGAAAGTTATAGACTGGATGGAGAGGGTTTTTGATTACTACTGGAGCATTGCAAAACCGATAGAGGAATACCTACCGGGTGGAATGCGAGACATGTTTCAACTCTAAGGGACATGTTTCAATTCTGACATCCTCTCACGCTATGCGAGATTCCTGCTTCTAAGAGCTTGAGGTGTGTAACTGCCCCGTTAACGAGTTCGCAGCTTTTAGCTGAGCAAACCCATTCACACGACCAACAGCATCTCTGTGAGCTTCCAGTTTGCAGTTGAGACATTTGAACAACCTTTTTCTTCTAACTACTTGCCTGAAGTGACAACGAGGACATTCAGACGAGGTTGCTCTTTCATCCGTAGCCACTACATCTCCCTTAGAAAAAATTTTATGCAATACCTGCTATCATACTCTAAGGATGATCTTCAGGCGATGTGGCATCTTCAGGCGATGTGTGAGTTTAATATGACAATAACAGGCGGTCGTAGTCTAGCGGCAGGACAGGGGCTTCCCGAGCCTCTAACCCGGGTTCAAATCCCGGCGGCCGCATACACATCCTTCTTCTCGCTAATATTTCAACTGATTTTCCAATTCCTGCTTTATCTCCCTTATCTCCCTTATCTCCACACTCAACCATCCTGCTAAATTTGATGACCTCAGCAGGAACAATTCAGCCTCAAAACAAAAACCGCTCCTTTTGGTTCATTATCCTCCACATGAATGCTTCCACCATACCTGTCTATGGTCTTCTTGACAATATACAGCCCCAGACCAGAATGTCCGGT
>MTML01000143.1 GCA_002011215.1 Archaeoglobus sp. JdFR-24 | reverse complement strand
ATAGGCATCGACCAGCAGATGATGGGTATGGATCCCGTTGAGCTCTTGAGCGAAATCACTAAAGAGGTAAGAATCCCAGTTGCAGGAGCCGGTGGTCTGGATGCTGAAAAGGCAGCAATATGCATCTCCAGGGGTGCCAGGATTGTAATTGTGGGTAGTAATATCGTCAAATCAAGAAATGTAACTGAATCTGCCAGAAAAGTCAGAGAGGCCATAGATAGGACATGGAAAGAGGGAATTGCAAAAGAGGTGAGTAAGAGAGGTCTTGAAGATGAGATCAGGGAGCTCTTTCTCAAAGTCTCGACTCCCAACATCAGTGATGCCATGCACAGGGCTAAAGCTATGCAGGATGTTTATCCGATCAATAGAGGTAAAAAAGTCGTTGGAAAGGCAGTCACAGTGAACACCATGGATGGAGACTGGGCCAAAACGGTCGAGGCAATTGATGTTGCAGAAAAGGGAGATGTGCTTGTAATTAAGTGCTCTGGAGATACAGCAGCGGTGTGGGGAGAGCTTGCAACAAGAAGCTGCATAAACAAGGGAATAGAGGGTGTAATCATTGATGGGGCGGTGAGAGATGTTGATGACATAAGAGATCTCGATTATCCGCTTTTTGCAAAAAGAGAGGTTCCAAATGCCGGTGAGCCAAAGGGATTCGGTGAGATAAATGTCAAGATTGTCTGCGGTGGGATAGAAGTTAATCCCGGTGACTGGATCGTGGCAGATGACAATGGAGTGATGGTTATCCCAAAAAGCAGAGCCTATGAAATTGCAAGAAGATCCTTAGAAGTCAAAAAACATGAGGAAAGAATCAGGGGTGAAATTGAGGATAAAGGGAGAACTCTGGCTGAAATAGTTGAGCTTTATAAGTGGGAAAAGGTTCAATAATTTGATTGTTTTAATTTCAGACATACAACAGCAAGTATTCCGGTTAGATATCGTTTGATGACTTAAATTCCTGAATCAATCTGAGTACACCTTCAAAAGTGTATTCATCGGGCATAAGCGGTTGAATCCCGTGTTTGATGAGTTCAGATCGTGTGGGTGGTCCAATGGCTACCACTACCACTTTCACGCCATTTAATCTTTCCTTAATCTTTTCTTTAATGTTCATCTTTTTTGAGAGTTCAAAGAAACTATGTACCATCATTCTGGATGAAAAAACAATAAAATCTATTCCCTCGTCAATTATCGTTTTTAAAAATCTTTTCTGTTTATCTCCATGATCGAATTCGATACTATAAATTATGCATTCCTTTACCTGTGCTATTTCTGAGAGTTTTAAAAGAATAGGATCTCCCTTATCGCTTCTGAATATTATTACTCTTTTACCTTTCAGCAAAGAATAAAATTCTTGAAAGAGTGTTTTTGAATCGAATTTTGAAGGGATTAATATCTCAGTATTATTTCTTTTTATTTCTCTGGCAGTGATTTTCCCTATGGATATAACTTTACCTTTTTTTAGCAATTCAGGAGCCTTTTCACGTACAAGTTTCGCAGAAGTCTGACTGCTCAATATCAGGTAATCGTACTCAAAATTGCTCGCACACTCTAAGGGATTCATTAAAGGAACTATTTTTAGAAAAGGAGCAGAAATTACCTCATAGCCATGGTCCTGAAATAATTTTTTGGTATTTTCTATATACTCGGCTGGCCTCATTATTGCAACCCTTCTCTTTTCTTTTTTTGAGTCATCGACTTTACTCATCACACCACCTTTATTTCTTGGATTTTAATAAACCTGACACCAAGTTTTTTATTTCTTATGTCTGGTTAAAAGGTCATGGGGAACAGATTGAGTGATGCGCTGAGTACCGCACTGGATTCAATATCTGGTGGAATAATTGTTCTTGCAAAAAATATACACATTTTAATTCCGGTTTATGGCTCTCTGTTTATATCATACATCATTCTTTCAATAGCTGTTTTCAATATTATACCTCCGGAAAAAATTGTTGAACTTTCTCAAAGATATCAGGACTATACATTTCAGAATCCACAGTCTCTGCAATCCTCAGAGCGATTTCAGGAAGAATTAATGAGAGAATTGATGACTTACTTCACCCAGGATTTAGCGAGAACTCTGTCAATTTTAGCTCTTTTCGCTTTACTGGTCTTTGTTATTTATGAATTCACCGTAGCTGGATTTACAGCAAGCTCCATTGAAATAAACAGGAATAAAAGGTTTTCACTCTCAGCATTTGCCCACAGTGGCTTCATATTTACCTTCAAAATGATTCAACTGGAAATACTTATGTTTTTGATAGGACTATCTATCTCATCACCTTTTTTAATTATATACTATATTAGTAAGAATCCACATATATTCGAATTGGTAACTTCTGTAATTTTATTTATTTTGACTATTTTTATGACCTTTTCGAGATGTATTCTTGTTACACAGGACCCAGGAGTTTTTGAAACTGTTGCAAGGGGGATAAGATTTGGGTTTAAAAATATAGTCAGCATAGCTGTTATTTTCGGTGCCTGGTTTTTGATGAGCATTCCTATTACCGGAATGATTTATCTCTTTCCACCAGTCATACTTCTCTTACCATCCCTGATGGCTTTATTGACAGTGATGTTTGCTCGCCTGTATGTTTTGAAAATGGGCGGTTCGATTTGATCAGATGAATTCAGTTTAATCAAAATTAAAATGTCTAAACTGCTTCGATTTTCTTCTGTATTTCATTAGCTCTTTTAAACAACTCTTTTTTTTCGAAGGAATCTATCGTGCTTTGTTCGACAACAGATTTCAGGAATTCTATGGCTTCATCATAGGCCTTTCTATCAACCGGGAATGGAACCCCATCCTTACCCCCAAGAGCAAAGCAGTATTTTGCCGGATCCTGTCTATCGTATTCAGTGTTGTAAATGAGATCGGCAATCAGTGCTATTGCTCGAATAGTGCTTTTTCCCATCCCATCAATGAGGAGAACATCGTCGAATTTGCTTAACTGAAGCTCATAAACTCGCTCAATGGCTCTCCAATTGACCCTTCTTGGAACAAGGTAGTCTATTCTCTGGCCATCGAGAGTGGATTGTCCCCTTATAACCCGCTTCCTTGTTGAAATCATCTCTAAATCTCTTTTCAAGCTGGATGGACTATCGTTGAGAAGATCTACCATCACTTTTCTCGTTTCATCACTTTTTTCTGATGTAAGGTTCATAACAGAAGCTTCTTTTCTCTCTGATATTATGCCTTCGTGAACCTTCCTCTCTGCACTGATGGGTTTAATTCTGTGAGGCTTGAAATGATATCTTCTCGCCATTTTAAGCTTAGAATTCATCCCTTGCTGGAAAACCGTCCAGTAGCGGGCTGAAAAGATTATTGCATGATGATAAAGGTCGTAACCATCCTGGAGCGCATTATTGTCCAGTCTGGCTGTAAATCTGCTTATTCTGATCATATTCTCCATATCTACATCAGAAAGACCGATCTCCTCACCCCAAAATTTTACCTGTTCTGGTACGCTTATAGCGTTCTTTCCCTTACCTCCTGCAACTCTTATTTCAAATTCTTCATTGTTTAAAACAGACTTGAGCACACCTGTCAGAACAGTAGTCACCCCTGAAGAATTCCAGTCAAATCCCAAAACGTTGGAAAAAGATTGGAAAAAGATTGGATTGGAGATTCTTCTGAAAAATTCTTTTTCTCCAAAATCCTCGAGTATTATTGTGATTATGGGTTTAGAGAGTTTTTTCATCCTGTTAAGTAGCCAGAATGGAGCTTTTCCATGATGGAGAGGGAGAGAAATTGATGTAACCACAGTATAGTGATGTCTTTCTATTCTGAAAAGAATTTCGGGTGGTGTGAAAGTAATCTGGTAAAATCGATAAAAGTAATTTCTGAGTTTACACTCAAAATAATTCTGTACTCAAAATAATCTGGAATCGACACGTATTTATAATGAATTATCCTACTCTGCCTGTAAATGGAGAAACTTCTTCATATTGTTCAGGAAGGAGAAAAGGATAATGTAGAGTTTAAGGAATTTTTGACTGATTACCATCTTTCTTCAGATAGATTGCAGACTCTCGCCTGTCAGATGAACCATAGAGTTCTGATGGGGCGTGGAAAGGCCATATATGTGATTGGTATTTCAGATTCTGGAGTTTTAAAAGGTATTTCAGAGGAAAGGTTCGATGAGACTGTTGAAGTGATCAAGGGTATAGCCAGTGAGATTGAAGCAAATGTGAGTTCTGTAGAGAAGTTTTATGTGAATGGGGGTTGTGTTGGCATTGTTGAGATCACAAAGAAAAAACCAAGAGAACACATACTGATAGGCACAGCCGGTCATGTAGATCATGGAAAGTCGACTCTTGTAGGATGTATTATAACTGGAAAATGTGATAATGGAGATGGAGCTACAAGCATTTATCTTGACGTTTTGAAACATGAAATTGAAAGGGGTTTGAGTGCCGATCTGAGTTTTGCGGTTTTAAGTTTCAAGGATGGAAAATCTATTAAAATGAAAAATCCATTGAATAAAAATGAAAAAGCCGGAATAGTTGAGAATTCTGATAAAATCGTCTCTTTTATTGATACAGTCGGTCATGAACCCTGGTTGAGGACAACTATTAGGGGACTCCTCGGGCAAAAGATAGATTATGGTCTTCTTGTTGTTGCCGCAAATGACGGGGTGATGAGGACCACCAGAGAACATCTCGGAATCCTGCTTGCAATGGATCTGCCGGTTATTATTGCGATTACAAAAACAGATATGGTTGAACCATCAAGAGTTGAAGAGGTTATTGAAGAGATAAACAGCACGCTAAGGGCTGTAGGAAGAATTCCTTACGTTCTAAGATCAAAGAATGACGTTTCTAAGGTTGCAAAACTGATTTCTGAAAAGGGAATTGTTGTCCCGGTAATTGAAACCTCTTCGATCACTCTGAAAGGATACGAAATTCTTGAAGAACTGTTTTACAGACTCCCCAAGAGATCAATCTCTAAAGGTGAATTTTTAATGTACATCGACCGTCTCTACAGGGTTTCAGGAGTTGGGACAGTTTTGAGCGGGAGTATAAAATCAGGTGATGTCTCTGAAGGTGATGAAGTGTATATAGGTCCATTTCACGATGGATCTTTCAGAAAAGTGAAGATTCAGAGTATAGAGATGCATTATTATAGAATTGAGAAAGCATCGGATGGAGATATAGTTGGACTGGCTATCAAAGGTGCCAGAGTTGAGGAACTTAGGAGGGGAATGGTTGTAACTAAAAAAGAGCCCTATGCCGTTTATGAATTTTTAGCAGATGTCTATGTCTTCAGCCATCCCACGAGAATAAGAACGGGTTACGAACCTGTGCTCCATCTTGAAACAATTTCTGAAACTGTAGTTTTTGAAGAGATGGATAGAAAATATATGAAGGCTGGAGAGCGTGGAAAGGTCAGGATGAGGTTCAAGTATAACCCGTACTATATATACCCGGGACAGAAATTCATTTTCAGGGAAGGAAGAAGCAAGGGGATGGGTGAGGTGAAAGAGGTTTTTGATTAATGTCTTTATAGCAAGATTTGAAATCCAGCAAATGAACTTCAGAACCACTTAGATAATTTTAAATTTTTTGAAGGTTAAATAGTGGGGATGGATAAGAAGCTGCAGAACATGCAAAAATCTCTGGATTCAAAAGTTGCTGAACTTGTGATAGAATTTGCTGAAAAGGGTTTTATTGAAAAAGCTCTTGAAAATCTCAGTTTGATCAAAGATTCTGAATCTAAAGCTTATGCTCTGATCAAATTATATACTATAACTGAAAAAGAAGAGTGTCTGAAGGAGGCCATTGAACTGGTAGATATAATTGATAATTTATTTGAAAGGGATAATATATTGCTGATCATGATCGAATCCTTGCCTTATACCTCAGATTTATCAGAGAGGCTCCTATCCAAGGTTTCAGGAAAATTCAGCAGGGATGTGGCGTTAAAAATTCTTGTAGAAAAAATCGAGAGTGAAAATGAAGCTTTGAAAATGGCGTCGAAGATAGATGATATAAGAGTCAGATCTCTTGCATTGAGAGGATATGCTGTGAGGAATTCGAGCATGAAAGTAGCTTTTAGAATACCTGATCCATATTATAGAGCAATAACAATCTTGGATTTGCTGAAAGGTGTTTACAAAGAGGACAGGTCTGATAAATTTTTGGATAGTTATTCAGAAGAACTGGATGAAGTATTAACTTCAGTAAACGAAATAAGAAATGATTACTGGAAAGAAAAAGCTGAGAAGAAATTGAATGAGTTTATGAGCATCCTCGACTGACTATGGCCTCTATTTACACTATTGGACATTCAAACCGCACTTTGGAGCGTTTCCTGGATTTACTTTTTAAGTATGATGTGGTGATTATTGTGGATGTCAGAAGATTTCCGAAATCCCGGTTTGAACATTTCAATAGAGAAAGTTTAAAAGATATTTTAAAGCAAAATGGTATCGATTATGCTTGGTTTGAGTCCTTAGGAGGATACAGAAAAAAGATTATACCAGAAAAAGATAGTCCCAATCGTGGTTTGCACAGTGAGGGTTTTAGAAACTATGCAGATTACATGTTAACTGACAAATTCAAAAAGTCCGTAGATGGGGTGATTTCACTGGCTATTAAAAAGAAAACTGCAATTATGTGTGCTGAGAGACTTTACTGGAAATGCCACAGAATGTTAATCTCTGATTATCTGACCTATAAAGGCCTTGAGGTTTTTCATATAATGGACGAGGGTTTAAAGAAGCATAGCCTATCAAAAAAGGCTGTTATTACTGAAATAGGAGTCACCTATCCTGAAAATACAATTAAACAAAATTAAAAAATCCAGAAATATGGAGGGGATATTTCAGCCATCCTCATTATATTCAGTTTCTTGCATTCCATGAGTAATGCCTTTCAATAAATATCAACATGCCATTTTACTTAAAATAGCTCCTCTAATGTCTTCTATCTACCTAAAGATTTATATAAGAGAAAGGTAAAAAACTTTTGGCGATTAAAATCAGAAATAGGGGGTGAATTGAATGGAGTTGCCTTTGGCACCAGTTGAAAGAATTATAAGAAATGCCGGCGCCCCGAGAGTCAGTGAGGAAGCAAAGAAAGCTCTTGCAGAAGCAATAGAGGAATATGCAATGAAGATATCTAAAAAAGCTGTCGATCTGGCAAATCACGCCGGCAGAAAGACCGTAAAAGCTGAAGATGTGAAGATGGCTGCAAAAGAGTTTTAATTTTGATAGATTATATAAAACATAAATTTATTTTATTTTTTAGATGCTGGTAACTTATTTCATTATTAATTTTAAAGATTGATCTATGGCGGGTTATTTATAGTGGGTTGAGCGACTCTGAATGTTTTTAAGTTCAAAGAAAAAAATCAAAACCTTAATATCGACCTAATTCATTCTAAATTCTGGTGATTGTATGAATGTGAATGGTGTTGAAGTAGAAGACACTTTTGCAGAAGCCTTTGGAATAAAGATTGCAAGAGTTTTGATAACTGCATACGACTATGACTGGGCAATGGTTGCTGCGACCGAAGCAACAGGATTCGGGACATCGGTCATAATGTGCCCGGCTGAGGCAGGAGTTGAGCTAAAGGTACCTCCATCTAAAACTCCAGATGGAAGACCAGGAGTATATATTCAAATATGCCACATGTCGAAGAAGGGGCTTGAAGAACAGCTACTTGCAAGAATTGGGCAGTGTGTATTAACAGCTCCAACAACTGCTGCATTTAATGGATTGCCCGATGCGGAAAATAAGTTTGACACTGGTTTCAAGCTCAAGTTCTTTGCTGATGGTTTTGAGAGAGAAGTTGATGTTGATGGAAGAAAGTGCTGGGCAGTACCGATGATGCAGGGAGAATTCATAATTGAGAACGATATGGGTTATGTTGACGGAGTTGCAGGAGGAAACTTTTTCATACTCGCAGAAACACAGCCATCTGGTCTTGCAGCCGCAAAAGCTGCTGTCCAAGCAATAGCTGATGTGGAAGGAGCGATAACTCCATTTCCAGGTGGAATTGTTGCATCAGGTTCAAAGGTTGGTGCAAACAAATACAAGTTCCTGAAAGCTACTACTAATGAGAAGTTTGCTCCCACCCTCAAGAACGTCGTTGAGGGGACATACATACCTGAAAACGTGAATGCAGTTTATGAACTGGTTATTAATGGATTGAACATCGATGCTGTTAAGGAAGCAACAAAAGTTGGTATACTTGCTGCAACAAAAATACCCGGTGTTGTGAAGATAACTGCCGGAAATTATGGTGGAAAGCTTGGGCAGCATCTGATAAATCTCCATGAGCTTTTCTAAATTTTCATTTTTTATCCGTATTTTTCCTGTTTTTTTTACTTGTTGTGTATTAATCCAGAAATTATTGCAATTGCTTTTAAAGGATTTTCCCGTAGATTCTGGATAGTATGTCAATCAAAAAGTTAGAAGTAGTTTTTGCATTTAATTACCTCTCTTTTTAGCTGAAATGGTTACATTGTTGACTGTAAATGCACCTTTTCTCACCCTCATCCTCTCCGTTAACAAACATGATTGACTTTATTTGGCACGAGAAAGAAAAAGTAAATTCTGTATTCAGGGTTACAACACCCTCAAAGGAATAATCTCACGCAATTGAGTCTGAATTTCCTTCAGCTTTACCTCTATACCTTCATTCAATTCTTTCTTCAATCCATAGAGCTCATAGAAAACCGGAAGCACTTCTTTTTCAACAACCAATTCGAGAGATATTGCCGTTTCGATAACATATATCAGATCAACAAAAGCTTTTTGCGCCTCGTGCAACGATTCTGTAAGAATTCGCTTTATGGATTCCTTCTGTTTTTGCCTCAGCCATTCGTCCTCCCACTTAAAGAACTCCTCCAGCTCTTCCAGATCCTCTCTTGAGATCCTCCACCCACATGCCTCAGCATTCTCCTCCAAGTGTTCCACAGTTGAGGGGCCGGTGAGGGCACATATTACGCCCTCCTGAGCAAGGACCCAGGCGATGGCAAGCTGAGCAGGTGTTATACCATATTTTTTCCCTAACTCAGCGAACTTTTTAGCTATTCTTAAGCCATATTGAAAGCGCTCACGCTGGAACATGGGGTCTAAGTGGCGTATATCTCCTGGCTCGAATATATGTCCTTCTTTGACTCTACCGGTGAGCAAACCTCTTCCTGTGGTGCTGAATGCTATGATTCCCAGGTTGTATTTTCTGTATATCGGGAGCAATTTCTTGTGAAACTCTCGTGCAACTGCATTAAACTCTGCAAGAACTGAAAAGGGCTTTCCAGACCGGCAGTATTCCTCAATAACATCCATGGGAAGATGACAAACACCATAATAGTGAATCTTCCCCGCTTCGACGAGTTCTTCTAATGCACTAACAGTATCTCCTATGGGCGTATCTGGATCATTAAAGTGGATCTGGTATAAGTCGATGTAGTCTGTTTGCAGTCTTTTGAGACTTTCCTCGCAGGCGCTCTTTATATATTCTCTCGAAAGGTTTGGCTTATAATCACCTTTAACTCCTACTTTCGTGGCGATGTAGATGTCTTCTCGGAAGGTCTTAACGACCTCACCAAGAATTTCTTCAGCGTTTCCATAGGCCTCTGCGGTGTCAAAGAAGTTCACTCCTATTTCGTAAGCCCGATTAATCATTCTCTTAAACTCTTCCGTATCCTTTGCACCGTAAACGCCGCTTAAAGAATAAGTACCTATTCCTATCTCAGAAATTCGCAAACCTCTATGCTTTCGGTATTTCATGAAGCTATCTCCTGATGAGCTCTCTCAAGACAACATTATATGCTTTTTTGTCGATATAATATCTTCATGATTGAAATTAAAGAAGTTGGGGAAAGTAATTTAGAAGATATGATCGTGGTTTGTTCTCCAGAATTCTCCAGAGAGTCGTATAAAACGGGCGTGGAGATAAAAAGAAAGTGGCTCCTTGAAATGTTGAGAAAATATGGTGAGGTTGGCTATATTGGATATTTTAATGAAAAACCGGTTGCTCAGCTCCTCTTTTTCCCGGAAAAGGCTGATCCTACAGGCTTGAAAAGAGAAAATGTGCTTGTGATTAACTGCATATATAACCCACATCCCGCGGCTCAGGGAAAAGGGATAGCGAAGGCAATGGTTAAAATGCTTATCGAAAAAGCCAGGGGTGAATACGAGTTCTTAGTAATTCATGCATTTCATACAGGCGAATTTATTCCCCAATTAGAGTTCTTCGAGAGGTTGGGCTTTAAGAGGTTTGGAAGAGATGAAAATCTGTACTATTCCTTTAGCGGTAAGAAACTGGAAATACCGCACTCAAGCTTCTGGAAGGAAGGGGCGGATCATAAAAAAAGGGAGAATTCCGAGAAGGTAACGATCTTTTATACCCCAGTATGTCAATTTAGCTACGTCTTTTCTATCAGAGCGAGTGAAATTGCAAGGGAAATCAACCCAGAAATTAAAATCGAGCTTTTAGACTCCTGGAAAAATGCTGAGAAATTCGTTGCCAGAGGAAGAAACTGGATGCTGGTTAATGGTATTCCTATACGCCCAACCCCTCAGGATGAAGAAAAATTTAAAGATGAAATTAAAAATGCACTGTTTTAACACTTTTGTGTTTTTGTTGTAATTCGGGCATCCTCTTGACTTTTGGGGAATAACAAGATAAATAAGATAATGGTAGATCACGAAAACTCGAGCATATGGAAAAAGCATTTAAACCAAAGGGCTTTCTCTCTAACCTCTATTTGAGTCACAATGTTTAAACCTCAGGTATGAGTGTGCTGTGAAATAGAGATGTAAGTAGGGAACGATCTGAAAATGGTGAGAGCAGATCTGGATGATGATCCTGATGGGTTTGAGAGCTGTCATACTTTCTTGACTAAAGTAAGTGGGAGGAACAACAATGCAAACCACTCTTCAACTGGCATCTGGTGCCTTCGGAACGATTCTGTTCGTACTTCTCAGCCATAAAAAGATTGGTAAATATTCTGCCCCTCTGCCGAGGAGTGGGAATCCTGGAAGAGAGGTCTTTGAGACAATCCTCATCTGGTTGATAATCTTTGTATCTTTGTCTTACATTATAGTATTCGGGCCTGAATCTTATCCCAGTATAATAATAGGAATCACATTCTCTCTACACTTTTTCCTTGTTTTACTGATTCCATTTGTGGTTGAGGTGATAATACATAAGCGAAGCGCAAGAGAGCTCGGCTTCACATTTCCGATATCCTGGACTCCTGCATTAGCTTTAGTCGGATTTGGTATGTTTTTTGGTATTTTTGCCTTTTTGTTTGAAAGATCTGCTCCAATCCCAATAAAAGCCCTGCTATTGGGGATTTTATCACCTTCTTTCAAAGAAGAGTGGTTTTACCGTGCTACACTCCAGTCAAAGTTGGAGCGGGCGTTGGGACAAAATAAAGCATGGTTTTTTGGAGGACTGCTGTTTGGACTTGCTCACGTTCCGACGAACTTTTTTGGCCCGCTCTGGGTAGCTTCTGGATACAGCATAACCGCCGCTTTGTTTAGACTGCTTGGACAGTGCGCCTTTGGCTGGCTTTGGGGAATTCTGTATATTAAAAGTCGCAGCATTTTTCCAGGAATCATAGGACACTATCTTTCTGATTTTCTTCCCGGAATGCTCCCTTATTTTTAATTTAGGCTTCAGATTCTGGAATAAAAATTGGGTGCAAAACATGGTTGTTGGGAACAATAACTCGTGTAATCTCTGTGTGATCTGAGTAATTTACGAAAATATGGGCCTGGGCTATTGAGAACCGCATATACAAAAGATTGAGTTTAAATATTCCTTAATGTTTAATCGTATCATTTTTGATTTCAGAAAAATTTATCTTTATTGAGTTTAATGGGGGCGGAAGGTGGGAATGATGTGCATGGTGGCAATGATAAGATTCGGAAATTCTGAAAATAGAACTTCCAGAAAAGAAGTTTTCACTGATGAAGAATAGCCCCGTCCGGATTCGAACCGGAGTCTTCGGATCCAGAGTCCGAAAGGATTGACCGCTACCCCACGGGGCTTTTGCAATAAAGGGGGGTCATCGTCTTAAATAATTTACGCTCTCAATAAAGGAAAACTGTTAGTCCATGAATAGCTAATCAGTGTTACCTGTGTGTTATTATTCTATTTACTGAATTCCTGCACTCGTTTTACCACAAATTGATAATGTCGGTTTCACATCAATATTTTTGAAGTATAAGAGTACCATGTAAGAATCAGCAGTATCGCTGCCGGGATTGCGGATACTATGAACGCGTTTCTCAAACTGAGTTCTCTTGCATTTTTAACCCCAAATGTCCATAGAGTCATCTGCCAGATAAGAGATATCGTTCCAACGACAGCGGTTGTCAGCTTGATGTACGGGTGGGAAATACCTCCGTAACCATAAACTGAAACGAACCTGACAGTTTCCAAGGAAATGTATATGCTCAGTGGAAACAGAACAATCGTAGGTAAAAAGCTAAAAGCAGTAAATTTGAACGTCGTTGAAATATCTCCTTTACCCCCGAATATCGCCGAAATACCGTGAAGCAAGATGGAATAGATTACCCATGCAATAACAATACCGAATGCAGATGAGATGATCATGGACATATAGGTGATATTGTAAATTGTCTCAGCCTGATCAGGTGGAAGTCCCTGTGATATTGCAAACTCTACAGTTGCCTTTGAATAGGGTTCTGCGATGATTAATGCGGTTAACCCACCTAAAATTACAGCAATTACAATTACACTTATGGCAGGGAGAAATCCCATTCTCTCTTCTTTAGCATCTCTAAAAAACTTATCAGGGTTGAAGATAACCTCAACAAACTTTGGCATAGTTTTTTTACACCAGCCATAAATAAATATTTTATCATTGAGTGCGAGGATTAATCTCAATAAGATTCGGAAATCAGTCTTCTTGGAATCATTCCATGTAATAGCATAAAGTCTACTATTGTAATTGCTACCATGGCTTCAAGAACCGGAATGGCTCTTGGCACTATGCATGTGTCGTGCCTGCCATGTATTCTTATTTCCGTCTCCTCCATCGTTTTCAGATCTATGGTTTTCTGAGGTTTTGAAATCGAAGGGGTTGGTTTAATCGCTACCCTCAGAACAATGGGGTTACCTGTTGATATCCCGCCAAGTATTCCACCACAGTTGTTAGTCTCAAGACAAATTTTCCCGTCTTTCAGAATTATGGGGTCGTTATTTTCAGATCCAAGCATTCTCGCCACTCCGAATCCTGCACCGATTTCAACCCCTTTTACAGCCGGAACACTCATTACTGCCATTGATAGAACTGCACTCAACTTTCCAAAGACAGGTTCACCAAGACCTGCCGGAGGATTCAGAACCACAATTTCAGCAATTCCACCAGCGCTATCCCCCTCTTCTGCCAATTGCTTAATTTTTTCAATAATCCTGGATGAAGTCTCAAAATCTGGAACTCGGACTGGACTTCTCTCGGAAAATTCGTAAAGCTTCAAATAATCTTTTTCATCAGATATTTTGACGGATTGATTCCATCCTATCCCACAAATTTCAACCGCATACCCTATAACATTCACTCCAAAGTTTAAAAGAAGCTTTTTGGCAATTGCACCTGCTGCAACTCTCGCAACAGTCTCTCTTGCTGAAGCTCTCCCCCCACCTCTCCAGTCTCGATGACCATACTTTAACCAGTAGGTCAGATCTGCATGTCCGGGTCGGGGGGTATCTTTTATTTTCACGTAGTGTTCACTTATCGTATCTTTATTGTAAACCAGTAAAGAGATTGGGGTGCCGGTTGTTTTACCTTCAAAAACTCCTGAAAGTATGTGTACTCTGTCTTCTTCCATTCTTTTCGATGCCAGCTCTCCTCCAGGTCTTCTTCTGTCCAGTTCTCGCTGTATGTCAGCCTCGCTTATATCGAGACCTGAGGGGCAGCCATCTACAACACACCCTACAGCCTTTCCATGGCTCTCTCCCCATGTTGTTACCCTGAAAATCTTTCCAAACGTGTTACCTGACATTTTATCAGCCTTCTGGTGAATTTTAGTTTAGACCAACCTTATCTTTACTCCCCAATTAGTATTTTTTCAGGTTCACACCTATCTTCTTCAGCAGGTCAAAGTATCCGGGAAATGAAACTGAGACAACTTCAGCATTTCGAACGATAAGCTCGTCTGAATTCAATCCCAGCAGTGAGAATGCCAGAGCCATCCTGTGATCACCCATTGAATCTATGATACCATTAAATTTTCCAGCCCTTCCATGGATTTCTATCATAGTATCGTTACCATCCTTAAAAGCCTTTGCTTCAACGCCGATTGAGTGGAGATTAGAAAGAATACCCTGTATCCTGTCTATTTCTTTGATTCTTAAATGCTCTACCCCTTTTATAACTGTTCTGCCCTTTGCCACAGAGGCAAGTACAGAAATTACTGGAACGAGATCAGGGATATCAGAAGCATCGATTTCTACACCTTCCAACTCGGATTTTTCTGCAACCATGACTCCTTTCTTCTCATCCCACTTCACCTTCCCGTTCATATCCCTTATAATATTTACAATTCTCTGATCGCCCTGTTTTGATGGAAAAACATTTTTTATTGTAATTCGACCTCCAAGAATCCCTGCAGCAATCAAGTAGCCTGTAGAAGAAAAATCTGAAGGTACAGTAAATTTTCTGAGATTAAAAGTCTGATTGCCGGGAATGTAAAAACTGTTTCCCTGAACATCGACATAGATTCCACTTTTTTCAAGGATTTCGAGAGTGATGTCTATGTACGGTCTGGACTTTACAAAAATAACATTGATTTCCGAATCTCCTTCACACAGGGGAAGTGTAAACAGAAGTGATGAGATGAATTGAGAGCTTGCAGCACTTATATCTGCTCTTCCACCCTTCAAAACACCTTTAATCCATACAGGAGGGCTGTAGTTATCAAATCCTTTTATTTTAGCTCCAAATTTTTTCAAAACCACTACCAGCTCTTTATTGGGTCTTTTTCTCAATGAGTGATCACCATCTAAAACAGAATATCTGCTATCTCTGGAAAGTGAGAGTAAGCCAATAAAAAACCGCATTGTTGTTCCTGAGTTAAGGAAATCGACATATCCACTGGTTTTAATCTTCTCCACCCCTCTGAAATAGAATCCATCATCTGTCCTGAGAAATCTCGAACCCAGAAAAGAACATCCATTCAGTGTTGCAATGGTATCTTCAGATATTAACGGATTTTTAACTAATGAAGAGCAGGAGAGGGCTGAAGCTATGAAAGCACGGTGTGTGTAGCTCTTTGAAGGTGGTGGGATAGCCACTCCGTCAACATCACTTTGCCTTATTGAGATATCCATCCATTACACCCTGAAATTTATTAGAACGATCTCGATTCTAAAGGTTTCGCCATCACACTTCTTATAAACCGAGTACATTGAACCTTTTTAACTCACATTTTATGAACATTTTTTCTCACTTTCATCTAACTGGTTTGATTAGTTCACATAGCTTTTGATGTGATTTTAAAATACTATTTAAAAAATTTAAAAAGTTTATTTTACTCTGTCTATTGAATATCAGTTCAATTCTTAACCCATCTAATAAGCAATATCCACAAAAACCAAACATCCTTAAATCTCATGAGATCATCAAAAAAATTATATTTACTAAAATCGTATCCAGCATTATGGGAAGCGATACGACGATCACTATAATCGGGATTTTAATCGGATTTCTTTTTGGATTGAGCGGTATAGCGACTCTATTTAACATGATGAGTCAAACAATTTCGGAGGCTGCTGTACAGCTCTCTCAAATAAGTGCTGTTTCAACACTGGTATTACTTGTAATTGCAATTATATTGGTCATAAAAGTGAGAGTTATCTCTGCACTGGTAGTAGGGGCGATTATTGGAGCAGTTCTGAATCTGATTTTTAAGATGAACGGAATTGATATCGTCGACCAGGTATTTTCAACAGTATTGAACATGCTGTGATTCAACCTCTACCATTCAAAGTTTAAAGAAAAAAGAGACTAAGTATAAGATAAGCTTCCATAACGCATATTACACGAATTCCGGCCAGGTATTGGAGTTCCAGCCAGACATTGGGTCAAGCATTAGACAATCATAATTTTAATAAATCTTTGTTATATTTTTAACCATGTTCACATTAAAAAACTTTTTTATAGCACTAACTGATTTCCCGTAAGGGATGAAAGTAGCTCTTGGGGGGACTTTTGAGCCGCTGCATGAAGGTCACAAGAAGCTCATTGATGTTGCAATAAAACTCGGAGGAAGGGAAGTGATGATTGGAGTTACCTGCGATGAGATGGCTCGCTCGAGAATAAGGAGTGTTTTGCCATTTGAAATACGTGCAGAAAATATAAAAAGATATGTCATCTCAAAATATGGTTTTGAACCATCCGTTGTTAAAATAGATAACCCATATGGTAGGACGCTTGAAGTAGATTTTGATTATCTGGTGGTATCTCCTGAAACATGCAAAATGGCTCGCATCATCAATGAGAAAAGAAAACAACTGGGGAAAAAAGAAATTAAAGTGGTTAAGGTGGATTTTCTTCTTGCAGAAGATGGTAAACCCATATCATCCACAAGAATCAAGAAGGGCGAAATTGATAGATATGGTAAAATGATTTGAATTCTGAAAAAATTCGAACTGAGTTTTATGAAGGTTGTTGTAGGGTCAAAAAATCCGGTGAAGATTGAAGGTGTCAGATTGGCTTTTTCCCAATACTTTGACAATGTTACAGTCAAATCGAAGGAAGTCGATTCAGGAGTTGGTGATCAGCCCTTTAACCACGATTCTATAAAAGGAGCCATAAACAGAGCTATAAATGCCTATTCTTCTGAATTTGATTTCTCAGTTGGGATTGAGGCAGGTCTTTTTTCGGTCAAAAAAACAATCACAGGGTTTATTGATTTTCAGGTGTCAGCAGTTTACAATGGTAAAAGGATTACTATAGGATTTGGGCCCGGGTTTGAGTATCCACCAGTGGTCGTAGAGGATGTTCTGAAGGGGAAGGAAGTTGGAGATGTCATGGATGAACTCACAGGCATAAAAAATCTCGGAGAAAAAACTGGAGCAATCCATTATCTGACAAAAGGGAAGATTTCAAGGATTGAACTCACAAAAATTGCAGTAACATTGGCTCTCATTCCATGGATTAACCAGGAGCTTTATTTTCTTTAACGATATCTTTTGCATAAGCTATCAGTAATTTTGGTATATGGGTCGGATACATCAGAGCCAACACCAAAGAAATTATCATCCCCACTAATCTACAGACTATTGTGGATGTGGTAAAACCATTTGATCCCTGGAAATCAAGACTCTGTACCTGCCCGAAAAAATTCTCTTTTAATCCATATACTGGTTGCGATCACAGATGTCTTTATTGCTATTCTACATATATCCCGGATTTTTTTAACTTAAGGCTGAAAAGAAACTTGGAAAAAAGACTCCTTAACGATCTCAAAAAGCTACCTTTCGATTCAATAATCTCAATGTCCAATTCAAGCGATCCATATCCTCCACTGGAGAGAGATATGCTTGTTACAAGAGGGTGCCTTGAACTGATGAAGGCACATGACGTTAAACTTATGGTGGTTACCAAGAGTGATATCGTATGCAGGGACATTGACATACTACTCGATATGAGGGCAGCAGTTAGCATAACACTCACATCTCTTAATGATAGGTTGACTTCAATCATTGAACCGGGAGCTCCTTCTCCAGAGAGAAGATTCAATGCTCTCAAAACTCTCCATGATGATGGAGTTCCAGTCGTTCTAAGGCTTGATCCAGTAATTCCCTTTAAAACGGAACATGAAATTCTGGAAATTCTTCAAAAATGTAGCTTTGTAGATCACGTAGTATCCTCCACATTAAAATTGAGATATGACTCTCTTAAAAGAATGATAGAGAAATTTCCAGAACTGTCGATTTACAAGGAACTTTATTTAAAATTAGGAGAGAGAATCCATAATTCATTTTATCTTCCTATGGTGATCAGAATTCGCATACTTGATAAGGTTAAGGATTTCTGTGAAAATCACGGTATAAGCTACGGATTTTGCCGGGAAGGAATCTCATTCAAGGGAAAGAGCTGTGATGGTACACACCTGCTGAAATAGAAGATCATTATTATGTTTTCCCGGGACCGAATTGCAAATTGATGGAACTGAATGACAAAATCCAGTACCGCTAACTCCCCACTATATAACACCAAACAGTTTAATGGTCAAAACAAGACAACCTATGCCGAGCACATCCATGAATGATGTTATCAGAGGTATTCCAACATTGTCTGGATCCAGTCCCTTTCTGAAGGAAAGAATTGAAAAATAATATGACATAAAACCCAAAAGCAGGATCATTATCTGCCCGGCAGTTACCGTTATCGCCACGAGATACAATGTGGGTATGGTTTTTATGTTCATGAGGAGGTTAATTCCCTGCCCGAATAATCCGATCAGTGAAAATATTATCAAACCAATCAAATGCATTAATGCAAAGGTTTTTAGCACCTCTTTTGGGGGTTTTAGTTCCGGTTTGAGAATACCCAGGTGTAAAAGAGAGGCAAATCTGGATGTTAGAATACCACCCATGGCACCACTGTCCTCCAGAAACGATGGAATTATCGTGAGCAAGCCAGCAATCACCAGAAAACTTTCTATTTCTGAACCAATTATGGTTCCTGTACCAATTTCAAGCGCTGTACAGAAAAATAAAACCGGAAAACTCTCTCTTATAACTCTTCTCGCTATTCTGGTTTTTTTGCCGGAGTGATAGTTTACCAGCATGAGTGTGACGGTCAAAATGATCAGAATTATCAGAACGAACAATTTCAGCCAGTTTGAGGCAATAAAAATAATATCTGCAGAAGCAAAAACAAGTGGAAGCGTGATCATATCTCCAAAGAGAGTTATGAAGGGTGCAGTTAAATTATCCGGGTTCCACCCATACTTGTAACTCCCTACAGCCAATATGAAAGTGGAAGGGATCATTAAAAATGCGGAAAGTAAACCAGATAACGCAGATATTGTGATGAGATCTAAGGAGAGCTCAAGAACTGTGAGCTCAGCTCCCTGAAAAGTAGCAATCCCCATAAAAAATGCTATTTGCGCCGCAACTATTCCATTTATTATGCTGAAAACCATAAGTAAAAAAGTCGATGAGGTTATGTTTTCAGTATTTTCCGGAGTGAGTTCAAATCTAGGAGATAGTTTTCCTGTATGGAGGTATGAACTGAGCCTTGAACCGAGAGATGCATATATATTCCCTCTCAGAGCTATACTAGAGGGGATGAGAAGTATGATGGCTGGAAGGATCGCAATTTTTCCAGAGGAATAACCCATCACAAAACCAGTAACGAGATTACCCACTGTTACAAGCGAGAGGGCAAACAGACTTTCTTTCACATCCCTTGAATCCATGTAAATTGAAGTAAGATCTATATAACATCACCCCTACTGTACATTCAGCACAAACCAACCTCAGAATGATTATAATTTAGAGTATATATTTTTTGTTGATTCTTGTTGAAAAATACAGAGATTTATATTTTTCAAAGATACATAGACAACTTTAATTTTAATTTAGACCTGTTTAAGACATAATTATCTTTCTCAACCACTTGGTATCGAAAAATAAAAGAAAACACTGAGTAAATAGAATTAAATGAAGGGTAGTAGCTTGATGTTTTCAGAAAAATATCAAACCATATGTTATCAAAGTATCCATTCCAAGAGTTTTAAGAAACTCAACCAATGGATTTATACCATACAGCATTTTTAGAATAAATATATTAAACAGGCCTCCCTTTTCCGTTATTTCCTTGTAAAATCTGTGTACAAGGAATCGAACGACTTCCGCATTCGAATTAAGTCCGAGCTCATTTTTTACCTTATTAAATTTGTCTTCGAATTCATCATCCATTACCACTCTTAAGCTCAGGACTTTTTTACTTTCCAAGTTTTTCATAGTTTAATATAGGATGTGATAATTTAAGAATTTTTCGCTTTTATTGGTGCATATTGTAATTTAATGTCTAATTGTGCTATGAATTAATCTTTATTATTAGTTATAGTATCTTTTATCAGTCATTATTACTAATTTGCTACTATATGTACCAAAAATAGACTTATAGTGCTTAATAGCAAAATTTAAATACATTATGTATCAAAATGTCTCACATGGGGGCAGAAATAATGGGTACTAAAATAAGTATACCAGTAGTCGCAATTGTGACATTGATCCTTGTTTTATGTGGAGTCATATTCTGGGGGATTTTTGCAGGCGGACATCTGACTTTGTTGTTATGGCAAAAATGGGCCATACTGATATTTCTGTTTACCTTGGTAATCGGTGTTATTGGCCCACTATCTGGTGTTGGTGGTGGTGTTATTTTCGTCGGATTGGGGATGGCAATCTTGCCATTTCATGTTGATTTTATCCGAGGTGCCGGTCTGGTAGCGGCTCTTACAACCTCATTAAACTCGGCACCCCATTTTACAAAAAAGGGGCTATCCAGCATGAAAGTTGTAGCTCCATTGGTTGTTGTTTCGACCATATTTTCAGTTGTAGGTGGTATAGTTGGATTGTGGGTATCCAATACCTTCCCTCAGGGCTCCAGTTACGTGAAAATTAGTCTTGGAGTCGTTTTACTTCTGATGCTTGTCGCACTGGGAACTTCAAAGAACGTTGAATATCCGAAAGTTAAAAAGAACGATAAATTATCTGAAATACTCGGCATAAGGGGTTCGTGGTATGAACCGACGCTCAACCAGGTCGTAGAGTACAGAGTTACAAATCTTCCCATCGCAATGGTCATTTTTGCAGGAGTTGGATTTATTGCAGGAATGTTCGGATTGGGTGCTGGATGGGCCAATGTACCCATTCTGAATCTGGTGATGGGTGTACCTCTCAAAGCTTCTGTTGCAACAAGCATGCTCATCCTGGCGATAAACGATTCAGCATCTCTCTGGGTCTATCTTGCAAACGGGGCGGTACTTCCGTTAATTGTAGTACCGACAGTACTGGGCATAGGAATCGGCTCGAGGATAGGTTCAAGGCTTGCAGTAAGAACAAAACCGAAAGTGATCAAGTATCTTGTGATTGGTTTGATAGGTATTTCTGCTATTGTGAACATATTGCAAGGCCTGATGGGTATTGGATGGATAAATATTTGAAAGGGTAATTGTGGTGGTGGAAATGGTTGATAAAAAAATAGGGGAGAAAATTAAAGAATTGCTCCCGAGTATGGATGAACTCGCAGACGTTATGGCACCCACTTATGCAGGGGAAGCTCTTGCTCCTCTGTCTGAGAGAATATCCACAAATTTTATCGACAAACAACCAGACATGGGGCCTGTAAAGACTGGTAACACATTGACGAAGGTTAAAAAGATACTTCCAAGCTTGGATGAGCTTGCTGATGTCATGACACCTACCTATGCAGGAGAAGCTCTGGCTCCCTTATCTGAGAGAATATCTGTAAATTTTACCGACAAACAACCAGATATACAGCCTGCAAGGGTTGATGGAGTGGGAGAAAAAGTTAAGGAATTGCTCCCGAGTATGGATGAACTCGCAGACGTTATGGCACCCACTTATGCAGGTGAGGCGTTAGCTCCCACAACAGACAGTCCAGCATTAAATTTAGACGTAAAGATTGAGCCTATAAACAGAATCTTTGCGGACGTAATGAGAGCAATGTGCAATATTGGGCTGGTGGTAATTTTCCTCTTTGGTGCCCTCTATTTCACCGGACTATATCCAGGAGATAACCTCAATCTTGAAGTGATGAAATGGAATGAACCGGCAACCATGTTCTGGAAGGATGTTAAGGGCGTTACTGTGAATGGATATTCATGGTTCCTTATGAGCTTCACTGATCCAGAGAGCGATGTGATCATTGGTACAAGTATTCTGGCATTGACTCCATTGGTGGGAGCACTTTTCATGATTCCTCAATCCAAGGGCGTGCTTAGGATATTGCTGATAGTTATAACCATCGAATTTGTGTATGCCATACTCAGACCTCTAATCATGAGCGTAGGGGGTGTGGGGTAACTTTGAATCTCAGGAGAGAGATTCACAGACTTTCAGTAGCCTTGGATGCTGAAACTGAAAGGATGATAAATACTTTAGTTAAGGAGGAAAATAGAGCTGTTTCGGAGATAATAAGGGCTGCCATTAAAACATACTTTGAACTTAAGGCTGGGAGAGATAGACTGGATATAGATAAACTGAAAAGATATAGTGAACTTTTGTATGGAGAAGAGCATGTTCTTGTGGACATTGAACTGTGGGTAGCAATTTTAGATGAGCTGGGTAAAAGAGAGGCAAAAGAATTCCTTGAATGCATAAAGAAGATCGGATATAATCAAGGGATACAGAACAAAAACATGGGTTTAACAGACGTTTGCGAATCCCTCAAGTATTTAGAGGCGAAAAACTGGTTTAGCGTTAAGACAAACGGAGATTCTTATATTCTCGTACTCTCTACCCGTAATGAACATAGTATTCTGAAGATTTTTCTTGAAAATATGTTTGAAGCTCAGGGAATACCTGTCGAGATACTGAGTAGTTTAAAGAAACTTACAGTGATAAAAAAAGAGACTCAATAGTCTTTAATTTTTTAGAATAAAAAATATTGAATTTATTTGTAATCGTAAAACCCTCTTCCAGTCTTCCTTCCGAGCAATCCAGCGTTAACCATCTGTTTAAGTAGTGGACAGGGTCGATATTTGTCTCCAAGCTCTTTATGGAGCGTCTCTATTGCAGCGAGACAGATATCAAGACCGATAAGGTCTGCAAGCTCAAGTGGGCCCATGGGAACATTGGTGAAAATTCTCATACCCTTGTCTATCTCCTCTTTTGTTGCAATTCCTTCATAGAGAACATAAATCCCCTCGTTTACCCAGGGCATGAGAATTCTGTTGCTGATAAATCCTGCCGAATCCTTGCAAACTACTGGCTCCTTCCCGATTTTTTTCACGAATTCAACTGCAAACTCAAGTGTTTCATCGCTTGTTACGAGACCCTTGACTATCTCAACACCCTTCATTAGCGGGACGGGATTCATAAAGTGAATACCTACAAAATTCTCGGGTTTTCTTGAAACTGCAGCCATCTCGGTTATACTAAGTGTTGATGTGTTTGAAGCGAATATAGCGTCCTGATTTTTCACAATTCTGTTCAATTCATCAATAACGGATTTTTTGACATCCATATTTTCCACAACAGCCTCAATGACAACATCAGCATTTTCAAGGTCCACCATATTAACAGTCGGTTTTATTCTGGAAATTATAGCGTCCATATCTTCCTGACTGATTTTTCCCTTTTTTACAAATTTTGAAAGGCTATTTTTAATAGTCTCCATCCCTCGATCGACGAATCTCTGTTCAATATCTCTCATTACCACCTCAAAACCTGCCATTGCACATACCTGTGCAATCCCATTACCCATAGTTCCGGCTCCAAGAACACCTACAACCTTCACATCATCCACTTTCACAAAAAATCACCTCTCATTTCTCCACAAAATAAAAAATGAAATTTAATCAGCTTTTAATTCTTCCAGCTAACCTTCTTCCTATCACTATTCTCTGAGCCTCGCTAGTCCCCTCATAAATCGTCCCGACTCTCGCATCCCTGTAGTACCTCTCCACATCGTACTCCTTGCTGAACCCATACCCTCCAAATATCTGAACTGC
>MTML01000126.1 GCA_002011215.1 Archaeoglobus sp. JdFR-24 | reverse complement strand
CCCGAATATGTATGCAACAGCAAGGAGGAGCTCGAGCAGGCGGTAAAGCTGAAGGAAAGCCAGGCGATAAAGGTTGCAAACTGGCTGCAAAAGCATTTTGGCTACAGGCTCGGCATAATAGAAGAATATCAGGAGCCGCATTTTGCAATCCCCATTCCCAAGCATGTTGCAGAGGCAGCAGTAAGAGCAGGCATCAGAACGGAAAAAGTATGGATTGACATAAGCAAGGATCCGGAGATTGAAACCAACGATGAGGAAATGGCAATAACTCTCATGAGCCTCCCGGAAATTACGGCAAATCTCGCAAAAAAGGCAGACAGCCAGGAAAAACGCATGCTCATGCTCGAAACGGCATTGAGAAATATTGTTGAATTTGCAATCCATCAGACAAAAATCATCGATGCCCTGCAGCAGATGCTCGCAAATGCAAAAGTAAGCGTAGGCAGCGCCGACGAGCTGCTAAATCACAAGCCCAAGCCCGACGACAGGAGGGATGTGGTATGACGGATACATGTGTTGTATGTTGTCGTCCAATCAAACCTACTGACATACTCGATGAGACTGGCATGGCTCATTTAGCATGTGCCGTAGAAGCACTGGGAGGTTGCGAGCACATGCCTGGTGTATTTGTGCCATGCTGGGCATGCTGGCGTGATTGCCCCTACAGATGCTGCCCGCCTGTAGATGAATATGTGGAGTGGTTGAAAGAAGAGGCTGATATGATATGAAAGTGGTTTATATCGCAAGAATCTATTTCATCAGTTTCATTATCTCTTTTGCAAATGCAAACAGTATTAAGGCAGCTCCCAAGTTTGTTTTTCCCTCACTTGCTGCAATGAAACTAAGGAGAACTAGTAATGATGAAAGCCCTTTTGCTTTTACATTTATGTTAATATTCATCTTACTTTTTTCACCTCTCATTATGTATAATGTATGGTTATATAAAAACTTTTCTATGATGGAGGCTGATAAACGTGTCCAACGGAGTACCGAAGGCCACGCTTGATGCTGTTCGCAACTTCATAAGACAGGAAGGACATCTATTCACAGATAAACAGCTCAGAAAGCTAGTCAGAAAAATATATTGCATTGATCTTACAGAAAATCAGATTGCCCGGTGGAGACATCAGGATAAAGTCCTCAAGTATCCTCCTGCTCTCCGTTCGGTATTCGGCGGTGGAAGATACAACCACCCTGGCAATGGAAACTCATATAATATTGAACTTATTTTCAATGTATGTAATAGGATCCTGCAGCATTTTTATGAGAAAAGAAGGAAGGAAGTAGAAAAAGGAGACAAAATATATATCCATCCAACCCGGGAACTTGGCTTATCTCCAGGTGAAGCCTCGTATATTATGAAATATTTGAAAAAGAAGAGCATCGCATCCCATCGCAGCAGAAAAAGCCGTAACAAAGTTGTTTGGGAAGTAGATATGTGGAAATTAAAGAAGGAGCTGGAAAAGTTGGAGGAAAATGAAAAAAATCTACATTGAAATATCCGATGAAGAGTTCAAAGAGATCGGTCCATTACTCAACTTTATCAAAGTGAAAATAGGAATCAAAAAAGCTTTTTTGCAGGGGCTTTTTAATATTCTTGAGCGAGATATAGAAGATGAAAAAATATTGAAAGTCTTGAAAGAGACAAAAAAGCGTATAGGTATGATGTAAATTTAGTTTTGATTTTTAATATATAAAGATTGCGAAATATGGGGTTTCTCTATACTTAGTATACTATATATATGTTCTAAGTTTTGGTGATGTAAATTGCCAAATAGAAAATTGTTAGGCAAATTTGGGGAAATTTTGAAAGGAAAGAATGCAGAAGCAAAGCTGACGGCGCTTTTGATTGCATTTATGATTGCGGCAACAAGCATTACAGTACTACTGGCACCTACTGAAAAGGTAGAAGCTGCCTGGAATGTCCCAAGCGATTATAGCTACCATTACAAAATCACAATTTCAAACACCAATTCCTCTGCACTCACAAATTTCCAAGTAAGGATAGTTCTGAATGCATCGGTCGTAAACTATTCTCACTGGCTCAGCAACGGATATGACACCCTTTTCACGGATGCAACAAACACAACAATATATCATCACTACATGGAAGTATGGAATACGAGCGGAGACAGTATCTTTTGGGTAAATGTTACCAACATACCAACTGGAACATCTGTAATGTATATGCACTGTGGACAGGCTGGAATTACAACTGATCCGTCGGATTTTGATAATACGTTCACAAAAAGCTATGCTGGAGATGCAACACTTGATGTTGAATGGCTTTTAGATGAAGGAACTGGAACAGTAGTAGCAGATACATCAGGAAATAACATAAATGGAACAATAGTTGGCAATGCTACCTGGGTTGGATCGGAAGGAGGACAATGGGATGGACATGCTGGAGTTACATTCTCAACTGGTGACAGTATTCAGATTGATGAAGGCGGAGACGCGGTAACAGATAATGGGCAGTTGTCACATCCAGCATCAGGAACGTGGGAAGTGTGGTATAAACATCTGGGAACCCCACCAGGTCTACAAAATGCATATATTGTGTACTGTGATGCAGCTGGCGATAACGATGGGGATGCAGGTATAATGGTTGATAGAACTAATAATACAATTTATGCAAGAATAACAGATACGACACCACACAACTTATACAGTGGAGTAACCGCAACAGTAGGAACATGGTATCATCTGGTTCTCACATTGGATAATGGCACAGCAAAATTCTATGTGAACGGCGAATTAAAAGCATCCGCAACAACATCTGCATCATCTCTTGGAAATGCATTGAGAAATGTTTCACTGGGCAACTATTATAATACAGATTATGTGTTGAACGGCACGGTTGATTCTTTCAGGCAATATCATAGAGCTTTATCTGCGGAAGAAATCAGCAGGCATTACTACATGGCAAAATATGCAAATCCATTGCCAACCTATACAATTTCTCTGTCAGGAGGAACCACGAGCACAGTTGACATTACCCTTTCTGGCTATGATACAGATAAAGTGATATGGCTCCCAACCGCTACAATAAACGATACATCTGGCGATACGGTATGGAGTAATGCGTCTGCAAACTATGGAATTTTGATATGCGAAAATACAGGAACAGCAACAATAAACAATATGTCGATGTATGTTGTTGGGCCATCTGACTTTTCTGGAGAAACAATCTATGTATATACCAACGAAAGCGGATCATGGCAGCTTTTGGGTTCAGGAACCGATTCTGCCACAATAACTATTACATCTTCAGGATCTCCATGGAGTTTTGCTCCAGGAGACAAAATATACTTCATCTTCAAAGTATCCTATCCAGCAGCTGTGACAACAACAGATGGAACATATTATAGCGGAGGAACGGCGCCGCCACAGCTTGAATGCTATATCACAGCAGATACATGAAGCGAATAATCCTCCTTTCCCTAATTCTTTTTGCACTTTGCATACACATACCTATTCCAGCAAAGTCAGATACAACTAGCAATGAATTTGTTGTCTGGCTCGTAACCGATCCTCATATTGGATCCACATCATACGGATATACCGATAAATACGTATTCCAGGATGCCATCCAAGATAGTGAAAACGACTGGAGTTTTGACTGGGATATTGCATTTGTTCTCGGTGACTTAACAGATAATGGATATGAATCCGAATATCAAAATTTTTCAGATGCATTTAGCGTATTAACAAAACATAATCGCAGCGATTTTTATTGCTTGGCAGGAAATCACGACTCAAGAAATGATGATGGCTCTCTTTTCAGAAAATATGTAGATCCATTGGGAGAAAACACAACATATAGTGGGGTAAACAATTCACAGAGAAAATTTAGTGTCGAAAATGTAACTGCAACTGGAGATTCATATACAGTAAGAGTGGGAAATGTCCTTTTCATAGTGATGTCTCCAGACTGGAACAATGATGACTATTACAATTTTACATGGTGGCGTAGCATAGTGGAGAATGCATCGGATGATGTTAACATAATATGCTTATCCCACCATTGGGTTGAGGGATGCGGAATCGGTGGTGGTCCAGTAAGCGGTATGGAAAATTCCGCCGAGTTTGCCTCATGGTTGGAAAATCATACTGGGAGAATCAGTGCCTGGTTCTGCGGGCATGAACATTGGGACTATGATGCAGGAGAAGTATATATTTCGACAGCATGGGGAACAACATTTATCGATGCCTGTTCAATTGATGATGGCGGGACAACCCAGACAGCATCGAAAAGCATAGTTCTCATATTTGAAGAAGGAAATGCAACCGTCAGGGTTGGGGATTATTATCATGGGTTGTCCACATTCAATTATTTAAACGGTACTGAGCAGTGGGATACAACAGATCCATGCAGAGGGAATACAACATTTACATTATTATTTTCATTCAGCCTTGATCCTACCCCTCCACCAGCTGGTGAAGATACTGAATATTTCGACATAGCTTCTCCAATAGACTACACAGGGGAAACACCGCCACCACTAGGAGATGATACTGAATATTTCGACATAGCCTTTCTTTTGGATTATACGGGCGATAATGGCGGAGGCTGGTTCATGGACGATTCAACCAAGTACAACATCATGATTGTTGCCGCTTTTGCTATCCTCCTCCCTCTTGCTGTTATTGTAAAATATAGGAATGGAAAGGTCGGAGGTTGAAAAAATGAAGGAGTTAAAGAATAGAATATTGGCAGCAGCCCTCATAGCATTGATGACCTCCATATTCGTTACCAATGTAATTGCGGCAGATACAGAATACTTCGATATTGCCTTTCCAGTAGATTATACTGCAACAACCTCACCATCGCCAGATACAGAATACTTCGACATAGCTTTTCCAGTAGATTATACCGAAGCACCACCACTAGGAGCTGACACTGAATACTTTGATATTGCTTTTGTAGTGGACTACGATGAAGAAGGCGGTGGCGGCTGGATCATAGACGACAATACTACACTCTTCTGGTATTTCATCGTCATACTCGTGATCGTTTTCATCGTAGCAATGGTGGCGATGGTTATAGTTGCTAAGAGGCGATAAGATGGGCTGCTGCATAAGGAATGAAACTCGGGCATATCGCCCTTCATGTATTAGAGGCAGGTGTTTAAAATGTTGAAGAAGATGAGAAAATTGGGAAAGGTTGCACCCTTGGCGATGGTGCTGAGCATGCTGCTGATGCCCTTTGCGGCAGCAGCAGAGGGAGATGTTGATACCAACGAAGGAACAGCGCTAGCAGTAGGTGTATTTCTGTACCTAGTGGGCTGTGCAGTGCTGTTCTGGATAATGCCGCAGAAGAAAGAGAAGAAACTCGTGCCAATAATGGTGGCAATAGGCATAGCAATCGCAGCAATGGCAATACTGTTTTACTTCACCGAGTGGCTAACTGGCTACAACATAACATTCTGGGACGAGTGGATACAGTATACAGGCAATGAGGGGGCTGTTTTGACAAGCGTTGCAGGAAGCTTCTTGATTCTGTTGTTTACAGCATACATGGCATACATCGAAAAGAACGAGAGGAAAGAGAGAAACATCATCACACTGGGATTCATAGCACTGCTTGTCTGGGCCACACTGACACTGATCCCGGCATTTACTTTTAACATCTAGCCAGGAGGGGTGCAACATGCAAAAGGAAGGAAGGAAATTTGCGGCCTTACTGGCAGCGTTGGCATGCTTAGCGATAGCTGGCATCAGCATAGTAAATGCAGAAACCCTTGATGAAAGCCAAACCGACGTAACGCAGGCATATAGCTTCCTGACTGGAGAAGCAAAAGCACAGAGCTTCAGAGTGGATGATGGGAAGTGGTTATATCAGGTAGATTTCTATTATGATCCTGGAGATTGTGCAATACTGAAAGCATGGATCGACACAGACACAAATGGAAGCAATGGCAACCTCACATATCATATTTTCAATACATCGTCCTGGACGGCGGGCTGGCATACGTGGGATATAAGAGGGCTTGTAGGGGATATTGAGCTGAATCCTGGAACAGCCTACTACATCATATTACTTCCAGGAGTTTTTACAACAAATCCAGCATGGTATGGAAGCACAAGCGATGTATACGCAAATGGAAGAGCTTGGTATACAAATGAATCGGGCTGGCAACCTCTGGATACCGTGGATTATTCATTCAAAATATACACTGATGTGGATCCTGTTGCCAATTTTACATACTATGTTGAAAACATGACTTTATATGTCAATGCTTCTACTTCATACACTCCTGATGGAGATCCAATAACATTATATGAATGGGACTGGGACGGAGACGGAATATATGATGCTACTGGAATAACCGCCAATCATACATACTCCGTTGCAGGGACCTATACAGTAAAATTGAGAGTCACGGATGAGGATAGTCATACCGATATTGAGAGCAAAACCATTCAGATTGATCCCACAAATGAAGCTCCAACAGTAGAGCTGGTATCTCCAGCAGACAATGCAACTGTCGGGATCAATGTTACTCTCACCTGTACGGTCTCAGATCCTGATGGCGATCTGATGGATATTACATATGAATATTATAATGCAGGAGTATGGGTAGCGTGGGGTGTTCTGGAAAATAAAACAAATGGAACATACTCCCTTGAAGTAACAAATTTGAGCGTAAATACAACATACACATGGAGAGTCAAGGTAACAGATGGACTCCATCTTGTAAACTCACCATCAAGAAATTTCACGACATCAGCAACTGAAACAGAGGAAGGCGGTGGCTGGTTTACCTGGAAACTTCCATTTTCCTGGTTCGCCATTGTTCTGATAATTGCGATTGGCGTCATAGGCGTTTCATTGTCTGCTTTCTTCCTGAAAAAGGAAAGCATCAAAGCTCTTGGCTATGCACCAGCAGCCGGCACAATGCTTACCACTGTATTTCTCGTAGGAACAATACTGCTATATCATGCAGGAGTGGATTGGTACTGGCTCATTATTCCTCTCCTGTTGGTGGCATTGATTTTATTCGTAACACTGAAAGTAGTGCTTGTTAAAAAGAGAAAAGTCGCGAAAACCGTGTTTAAAATAGGCAAAAAGAAAAGGAGGAAAAGATAATGGGATGGACCGACGATCCAGATGAGGAAGGATTAATCGAGGAAAATCCGTTCATATTTGTAATCATAGGCATCATAATCATAGCTGGAGCTGCTGTTCTCTACACCGTCGGCATTGAATACGATCCTGGCTGGTTCGAGGGGCAGAATCTCATTTCTTCAATGGGTATTATATTCCTCCTCACTGGATTGCCGGCAATTATGATTTCCACCTTTACTGGAAAATCAGATTTAGTCAAATGGGAAGCATTATTCCTTTTCGGTGCAGTTTTCATGATTCTTTTAGGCAATAGTTTTGATTTTTCAAAGGCAATGGAGTCATTTACTGCCACAATTTCCTCATTAGGCAATGTCCAAGTAAACCAACTTCTCATGGCGTTGTTAATCATTGTAGGTGTAGGCGTAGCATTCGCAGCAGCATCAGGCAAAAGCGTGTCAGGCGGCGCAATACTTCTCATCATTGTTCTGCTTGTAGCAATCGGCTTAATCAACATGTGGAATGCTGGCACTTTTGACAATTTTAGCTCATATTTGCAGGAAAAGGGAATAGCGTATGCAATAGGAAAAGCAATCGGAGATTTTACCGCAGGTCTGGCAACATCACCAGTAGCAATTCCCATGGGCTTGGGAATGATAGCAATCGGCCTGATCCTTGTATTCATTCCGAACTTCAGCACTCCAATAGGTGTATTACTCATTATAATTGGTTGCGGCCTTGTAGGCGGAGGCGTATGGGACCAATTCTGGAAGCCAATATTTGACGCAAATCCAGCACTTGGAATAGGAGCATTCGGAGCATCAGTGGTTGGTCCTGGTATCATTCCAGCTATATTGTTGAGGTTGAGAGGAATATGAATAAGGGAAAAATATTCGCCGCCTTAACTGCAATCGCCGTCGGCATAGCTGCCATCATCCCGGTCATAGCTCACTATCTTTTTGCAGCTCTAGGCTGGATTTTCACCATGATTGGCACAGGCTTTACCCTACTTGCTGCATGGTTTGCAAAAGTGAGTGACGAGCCGCATGAAAAAGCAATCTGGGGCGGCATCCTTCTCTTTCTGACTTTTGCAATGATTTACTACCTGGGCCTTCCATTGCTTCAATACTGGCTGCTTCTAGTAATCGTGGCGGTAATCTTCGGCGTAGCAGTCCTCAACATAAAGTGGAAGGAAAAAAGAAAGAGGAGGAAAAAGAAATGAAACTCAGAATCAGAAACTACAATGAGTTCATCATCTTCTATTGGATAGTTGTGGGGGTTTTAACCGCTGCTGCCGTAGTTGGAGTGTGGTGGTTATCATGAACCTCGACTCACTGGCAAATTTCGCCTCAAATCCAACAACATGGGCAATATATTTCATCGCAATAGCTTCATTTATCATTCTGTCATTGTGGAAATTTAGATTTACAAGAGACACCTGGAAGGACTTTTTCCGATTCATGTTTGGTGTCGGTGCATTTCTCCTTGGCCTGGGTTTCGGTTTCCAGATTTTAGGGCACAGCATCGGCGGGGCTTTCAAACTGAGCTACTCAATTGAATCCATCATCACGCTCGCCTTCATGATTCTGTACATTTTCCTCTTCATAAAGTTTGCAACTGCACTTTTCAAGAGTCGCGGTTGGGAGTGGCTGGGCGCGGTCATCGCCCTGTTCGGCATTGGTTGCATCATCAACGCCATTGCAACAGGCGGCCGTTATTTGCCTTTCGTGGGGTGGTTCCTTGGCTCGTAAATATAAAAAGAAGGGAACGGCAGGAAAAATCATCATCGCAATCCTCGCATTCATAGGACTACTTGTCTTGCTGGATAAGTTAGCAGGTACAAACATTTTCGACACTCTGTATAACAAATTCATAGACCTAATCAGATGGATTGCAGACGCTTTGAAAAGTGTGGGAGGTGGATAAATGACTGAGTTAGGAATAACTCTGATCCTGCTCGGCTTTGCGATCTTCTTTTTCACAATCATAGCTGCAGCAAGGACAACGGGAAAAAAGAGGAAAAAACGCAGCCTTGCCTCAATCATAGGAATCATTCTCATAGGCTTCGGCATTTATGAATTTCCGATCGGAGCGATGGAATTATACAAACTCACAGAGGAACTCTTTTCATTCTCCATCTTGGAAAATTACCTCTTCTGGATCCTCGTATCCATTTCCTGCATAATTGTCGGCATAATATTGCTGAGGAGGAGAAAATGAAGAGGGTAAGCGTATTTAGCAGGAAAAGGAAAAAGACCAAATGGAAAAGGAAGTGGATACCCCGCAACATGAAAAAGGGAGCCCTGAGTCGCCAGCTCGGCATTCCAGAGAAGGAAAATATTCCAGTAACCCTCCTCAAAAAAATCAAGAATGCAAAGGTTGGAAGCACAATCACCAATCCAACTAAAACCGGCAAAAGGAAAATCAAGGTAACAAGGAAGCTGAAAAGGCGGGCTGTCCTGGCATTAACTCTCAAAAGGCTAGGAAGAAAGAAACGAAGGAGGAAAAGGAAATGAGATTGAAAAAAGGAGATAGTGTATTATTCAAAGGGAGGCATGGCATACTCCCAAAAAATGCATTAGGGAAAATTACCAAAACATACAGAAAAGGAACAAGAGATCCATGGGGAAGAAAACTAAGAACCACAAAATATCAGGCAGAGTTTGGAGGGACAGTTCTGATTCTCCCAAAATCAAAATTGAAAAAAGTAACTAAAAGGGAAATTAAAAAAGCAAGAAGAGAAGGAAGATTGAAATCCACCACTCACACAATGGTACCATATGTAGATAAATCTAAAAAGAAGAAGCGAAGGAAGCGGAAATAACACTCCTCTTTCCTCTCCATATTTAAAGGAATGAATGAAGGAGGTAGAAAGAATGAAAGAGCAAAAGCAAAAGCATAATGAGGTATTGAAGGTAAAGGAAAATCTAGTTTTGATTGTAAGGTTGAATAGCTTGGATCCGGCAAAAACTCAACAGGAGATAGTGAACTGGGTTTTCAATAGAGAAGATGTCGAGGCAATAGTCTTTCAGGAACGCACAGTCGAACATCTAGCAGTAGTTCCAAAGAGAGAACTGGAAAAAGTAGGTATAAAATTCTGGAGGCGATAACCATGCCGAGAAAAAAGCCAAAAACATTTTTGCAGGAACATCCACTCGTCTTTTATATTCTAATCGTTGCCACCATCATTCTCGCATTAAACATCGTAATATTATTTCCGCCTGGCCTGGCAAGCATCTTTTATGACATTGAGCATTTTATCATACGCTTTTTCCTGCTGCCCATGCCTCTGCATAGAATAGAGCTATTCATTATCATATTGCTTGCTGCAATTGCAGGCTATTTCGCAGTTCCAATGCTCTGGATCCCATCTGCAGATGAAACATTCTTTTACAGAAAATCATGGAGCGATGGAAAGCTGCGATATTTCAAAACATGGCTTGGCAATATCGTGGCAGTCAATGAGGACTGGCTGGTTAAGAAAGGCCTGAAATATGTTTTAATCGGGGACATAGAAAGCATAAGCGAGAATGATGAAGGCATAACAGTATATGAAGGCAAGGACATGGAAGTAACCCAGGCATTACTGGACCAGTCATACAAGGAAGCACTAGAAGAAAGAATATCCAAACTCGAAGAAACAATAAAGAAGGGCCAGCAGATCCCGCCAGAACTGATTGACCTCATCAAAACCATTGTAACCCGCCAGGAGGAGAAGAAATGAAGAGATTACTTCCCTTTTTCCTTATCTCTATTTTATTTCTTTCGTCCCTCTCATTAGCTGGTAGCAACTTCATCATTATCAGGGCTCAGGTAAATCCGATGTACATAGAAGGCGAACCTGTGCAAATCAAGGCATTCATTCTCGTATTCCGCAACAACAAGCCCACAGATGAATCAGCAACATTGAATATCAAAATCGTGGGCAAAAATGTCAAATACAACTATTCAGAAGAATTTACAATACGCGGCGGGCATGCTGAAATATACAACCTGCCGGCCCTGGCAGAAGGCCATTACAAAATCACTATTTTTGCACAAAAATCAGGCCTTATCAGCCAAAAAATGGTGTTTGAATTTGGCGTAACAAAGGCTCCAATCCCATATGACGCTCATTTTTCAAGCGATGGTAAAAAGTTTTATTTTAAATCCTTGAAGCTAAATGAAACGGGCGAAATAGATCCGGATTATCCATTCACACTCAAAATTTACAGCTGGATTCCGCCAAATGAAGCAACTCTTATAAGGACCATAAAAAATGTTACAGAAATTACTGTCTCAATTCCATCCTCCGTCCGTAAATCTGGCGGCATCGTCATTATTGACATCATAGACAAGTGGGGCTGGAAAAATTCCGCAACAATGGATCTCTCCTCATTCAGCTTTACAGGCATCCCGGAAATGTATGACTACGGCTACAAATACCGCGAGCCCTTCTGGAGTCGCCGCCTTCCGCTCATATTACTCTCAATACTGGGTACTATAGCCTGTTTTGTTGCGATCTTCTTCCTCTCAAGGTGGTACCATGGCAGAGTATAAGACAGGAGGAGTATATGTTGAATGGCATCGTGATGTAAGGGGCCCATATGTCAGAATGCTAAACAGGATGATAGACGAGCTCAACTGCATTCCGCGCTGGGGCGATACAATACATCAATCTGACATTATCACGTTAATCAAACTCTGCGAGGCTTTTGGAATCGAATATGATGCATCCAAATTAAAGGATCCTATGCAATTTGAAATTATAAAGGGCAAAATACAGAAGGAAATCAAAAACATCATAGAAAAGGAACTCAAGCCGGAGGATCCATATCTAAAATTGTTGGACAAATTACAAGTAGATGATGTTAAAAAAATAGTGGAGGGAGAAAAGAAGGAAGATGAGGAAGTATAAATATCCGAGCAAGGCAAGAATAGAAACTGATTTTTGGATGCATGAAGTCAGATTCCTTCCTTACTTTATTTCAGATGACTTAAAAAAAGTGCTTACAATTTACGAAGAGTTATACAGAATCGGAAAAATAGATAAAGCCAAAGTAACAATTATTGCAACATATCTTAAACACAAATTCAACATCGATTACCGCCTCATAGATGACAACCACATCATTTTCCTTCCTCGTTCCTCCGATGCCCTGGTAAATTATTTTGCCAAATATCCAAATCTGATGTCAATAATTGGCGATCGCCACAGTGGAAAAACAATTACAGCATGGAAAATTGCTCTGGATATGCTCAATAAAAAGAGATCCGCAAAATTGTATGTGTATGGAGATGTGGATGCTTTAGGTTACGCTCTTTTGAATGAAAATCTCGTTGATCCAAAAAGAATTGTAATCAAAGAAGATTATCGTCTCCCGCCATTAGATGGAAAGCCAAAAATTATTTTATACAATGAGCTATCCGAAGCTTTAATGGGAAAAAGAGCACTTTCCATGGAAAATATAGAGCTCAATCTGCAGGCGTTGAGAAGCCGTCACCTAAACGCCTGGATCATCTACAATGTTGTCCGCCATGGCAGCCTGGAAAGCGTGTTAAGAGAAACAACAAACATATTTCTTTTCAAATGGATGAGTGGAACTATTTTGCAGAATGCAATGAATAATGTTCCTACAGGCTGGCGCGAGTTGCTCAAGACAACGGTCCATTACAATCAAAATGAGGCATTGGCAATTGTCCCAATGCTTGGCAAAGGGACCACATTTTTTATTCATGAAACGAATCCCCCTGACTGGCTTTTGCATGCTCACAAGGTTGCTAAAAAGAATCAGAAATTGCTGATGGTAAAAAGCGAGAAGGAAAGGCAAATAATGGAGAGAATAGCAGAATTGAAAATGGATGAAGAAAGGGAATGGACCAATGATGAAATACGACTCATCATTCAGAAAGAATTTGGAGTCAATTACTCTGTTAGAACGATCCAGAATAAATGGCGAAAGTATAGAGAATTGATGGAAATAGAATGAAGGCGATAATATATGCCAGGGTGAGCACGGAAGAGCAGGAGGAAAAAGGATATAGCTTGGATGCTCAAGTAGATGCCTGTAGAAAATATTGCGAGATGAAGGGATGGGAGATTATCAAAATTTACAGAGAAGTTGGATCAGCATGGGATTCTATGGAAAAAAGAGAGAAATTCATGAAAGCTGTAGAGCTCGTAGAATTAGGGGTAGCAGATGTAATAGTTGCATGGAAGCTTGACAGGATTTTGAGATTGACAGAAGATTTAATAAAACTGAAGAAAAGAATAGGATATAAATTTGTATCAGTAACTGAAAATTTAGACGGATCCACAGCATTTGGCAGATTTGCCATAGACATAGCCATAAGAGTGGCTGAATTATCAAGCGATTTAACATCTGAAAGAACTAGGCTAATAATAAAAAGAAGAATTGAGAAGGGATTGCCTCATGGATACCCAAAAGGTCGGGATCGAATCCCGGCATGGAAGAAGGAAAAGATAATTGAGCTTTATAAACAAGGCAAAACATATAGAGAGATAAAACATCAGCTGAAAATCGGTGATGGCACTATTGCTGACACACTTCGCAAAGCAGGTTTAATAAAATAAGAGGAAAAGACGCATTTTTATAATGTTTTAATTTTGGTGTGGCTCGCATATTTTGTTGGCTATATCTATAATACAACACAATATAAAAATTTCACCCCTCTTTCGCGGGTTTGCTCAGAAAAAGGCTCCTTTTGCTGAGCATCACAAGAATCATATCTGTAAAAACAGCATTACTGGCGCCAGCAACAAGGCGAGAATGTGAAACATTTTTAGTTGTCTATTATATATATCTATATATACAATACTTAGTATAGTAGAATGTTAAACAAATTAACCGCAAAATTCATTTACCCTTCCTTCCTCCCCCTACTCGCTTATATGCAAGTCATGCATTGAAGAATCATGGAGAGGAGAATATCTGATATTGATCTCATGCTGAATATGAATGCACTTAACAACGCAGTTGCAATCATGGAAATGATTAATTCGGATCAGCAGGAAAAACCGTCGTTGGAAGATGCAGTCGAGCAGACTTTGAAAATCGCAGAAAGGCTGAGAGCCTGGAACAAGCACGACATCTTCATCATGGTATATTTTGATGCAAAGAACGGCAAAAAAATAAAGGAAAAGCACGCAAAATTCCTCCAGGAGCATGGCTTCGAGCAGAATGAAAAAGGAAACTTTTACGCGCGCATGAGGCAGAGCCACTTCGGCAAGCTTCTTTCAGAAAACAACTGGCTCCTCAACACTTTCCGCATAAAAACAGAAGTTGCAACCCTGCAGGAGGGAGGCGAATGAGAGGAAGAAAAATAGTTATTGAAAAGCATGTATTCATCCGCCCCGTCGATGTTGCGGAATACATCTACGACAAGCTAAATAAATGCGGAGCGTTAAATGAAAAAGTCAGGAAAATTCTGGAAAAAATCATCGTGGAGATGAAAGACGAGAAGTTCCAGGAGCTGGATAATTATTTTGGCATAGAGGATCATAATCTTTTGTAAAATATTATATATTACTATTTGTTTTTACATCACTAAAACAGAAGGGTGGGTATATGACAAGTGTGATAACAACAACAGAAATTTTAACTGATGCCGTACCTCAGATTTATGATAGTTCAATTGCAGTATATAGACCTATTACCAAAGGAAAAGCCGTACTTAAAAAAATGCATGATGAAAAAGATATATCTATAATCAAAAGAATTTATGAAATTGATATAGAAACTCAAATCAAAATTTTAGACATTATGAGTGATACTGTAAGCAAGGCACCACGAAGATGGTCGGAATTGCCAGAATGGATGGAAGAGTTGAACGATGTTGTTAAAAAGATAAGTAAATATGGGCATTATTTTGAGATATTAGAAAAAAAACTTAAAGAAATAGATGAAAAAAATCGTGAAATAATACTCCAGCAAGCAGCATCATTTACCATTATCAATATTCAATATATCAGGCAATTAATAAGTCAGGCAGTGTGGGAAGCAGAAAAAAATGAGATACGAAACTTTATAATTGTAGATCAGGTCTTAGTAAACATAAAGGATATTCTCGAGGATGCCAAAAATTCAAGATTGGAACGAATAAACGAGATAAAGCATTTTGACTTATCTCTATGGTTGTTACTCAGACTGTGGGGGCACATACGAGGGAAGATTACACCGGACGATTTAGAAAAGGATCTCGCAGATATATCACTCAGGCCATCTTCACAATTTTTGGAAAGCGAGGAATATCCTATTGTGCTTGAGATTTTATGAAAATGTTTTATTCTATTGATACAAACATCGTTATAGGGCTTGTAAATCCCTGTGACAGACTCCATGATACTGCTGTATCTTTAATAAATAAAACTGAGGGTAATTGGGTAATAACTCATGAAGTGATTGCTGAAACTAGAGAAACATTAAAGAAAAAAATAAATGAAGCATTCTCTTGCATTGTTCCGATACTGATAGAGATATATAAAAATACACCTGACTTAAAAGATTTAATTGAAATAAGAACCAAATTAATTGAAGCTTTTAAGCAGTTGGAAAAAGAAAATCCAAATTTAACAAATGTATATAAACTTATTCACCAAAAAATTGAGGATTATTTATCAAAGACAGGACATTTGGATATAGATGTTTTTCCATATCTTTCGGAACTCGGGGATAATATGTCAAGAACAGTAGAGCCTGAATTAAAAAAATATATTGTGTATAAGAAACTAACATTGGATTTAAGAAAAAGTAGCCATAAAAATGTTTTTGAGGATATCAAATCAACTATTGCAAGAATACGATTTAAAGATAGCAGGGATGAAAATATCTTTTTTGAATTAATGGTAAATCTGAGAGAATATAATCCTTTAAAGTTTTTCACAGATGATAAAGAGTTTATTAAAAAAGGACGGACAGCATATGCTCTACTGTCTTCTACCTCTCTATTTGATCCTAACTGGTTTTTGATGGAAGAAATTGGGTGAATACCTTCCCCATCACACCCACCCCAGCTTCAGGGCAATCAACAGAATCAGCAGCATCAGCGTATTAAACACCGCAAGATAAAACGCCGCTGCCAGCATCTTTGCAACTCTCGGATAATACTTATAATACCATTCCTCCCAAGTCATTTCTTTTTTCATTTTATCCTCCTTTCATCAAATCCGAGAATTGGCGAGAATATTCCACGCTTCAATAGAAAGTACTTTTCTCATAGCTCTTCTAACTCTCTTTTTATCCTTTGCAACTCTTGTTTTATTTTTTTTAGTTTTCCCTCTTCTCTTTCTAGTCCTCTCTTATTCACTTTTTCATTCAACACATGAAAAATCTCTTTCATTTCCTGCGATATTTCATTTTTCATTTCCTCTATTCTTTCATCTATTGTTTTTGAACAGATAAAATCAGGATCTCTTGCATGTAACCTCTTTTCTATTCTCTCAATCTCGATATTTTCTTTTTCCATATTATTATCATGCTGAATTTTTTAAAAATTTTCCCTTTTTATCCGTATTTATAATAATCCATGAAACCCTTTATCATGAAAACCAAGCCACCAAAAACACCAAAAAGCCCAATTCCTAATTGGGACCAAGCAGCAACTTTTGTGTCATCAGATTGCAAAGGAAAGAGTGGATTACTGAGAACTCTATACGCATCGAGAACCATGAACATGCAAAATGAGAGTATAATTAATCCGACCAAAATGGTAATTGTTGAGTATGATCCTTTTTCTTTCGTTAATTTTTCTCTTTTCTCCTCTGGTGTTTCTATATCCCAACCATAAAATCCAGCTTTCTCTTCATTTCCTTCATTCATTTTTCCTCCCCCACTGCAATAATGTTGAATCGATTAGGAAAAAATAAATATTTTGTTTATTGCGACCGAGAATTACAGTAGGTGTAAACAAGAAAGCAAAATGTTTATTTAGTTAAGAGTTTGTTTTTATGGTGAAAAAATCCTTCCCAAGATTTCGTCCAATTCCAGAAACTAAGGAAGAATTGATGAGTTTGCTACGCGAGAAAAAATCCTTTCCATATTGGGATGATGAATATGGCAAATGTTATTTTAAACCAAGAATTGCTGGTAAAGAAACCACACAATATTTTGTTGATCTTTTAGGTATACATACCAAAGCAGATTGCGAACGGATAAGAAGAGAATTGATAAAAAAATAAGCCAAAATACGAAACAAAAGAAAGGGTGGAACTGATAGAGAAACCCCACTCTTTTATTCTTATTTATGAAAGAAGTTATATGAATATATCTCTTGAATATATTCCTCAAATATATCCTTCCCTAGTCAATCGGTTTGCGGGATTGGCAAATCCCCGATATCCTTCCATACCGTGGCATCTCTTCAAGAAATTGAGGATGGAAGACTTGAAATCTTTCCTAATCTTGTCTATAATTTCATAGCTCGACACTCCATCTATTGTCCTCAGTCCTCGAAATAACTGCTTTATCCTTAAGACCTTGAAATACTTGTTGTAGATCTTCAAACCTTATTGAGCATGTCCCGTTTTTGTTATAAATACAACCAAAGTCGGGATATAAACAACTTTTACCCGTAATTCTGTTTAATATATGATTTTCATCGAATTTTTTTATTCCTTCTTTTTTTAAGGATATTCCCTCATAATAACAGCAAACTTCTCCGTTTTTTATACTAAGCTTGGCAACACTTTGTCCGATAATGCCTAAAAGTGATAAAAATGTTGTTGCAATGCCTTTTGTTATGAGAATATCTAATAACAAACCGATTAAAATCCAAGTCGTCTTTTTTACACTAATATAGTAGTAGGTTCGGGGGATTAGGAATGATGTTGTATCTGGTGGTGTAGATGGAATTTCCTTTTGTATTTTAAAATATTCTTCGCTTGAACCCCTCGAGTTTATAAATTCTTGGATAAAATTTAGAAATCCATCATCTATGTTTTCAATAGGTATATTAAAGTCGTTCGCTATTTTTTGCTTTAGCCCATCTTTTTCTATTCCATTCATCTGTATGTTTTGCATTTTATTGACCCTCCACTTTAAGTGTGTTGCTTAATTTAGTCATATCCTTCACCTATAATTTTCCAGTTATTTTCAAATTGTTCATAGTCTTTTGGCTGTAACCAAAAGCTCCTCTTATTATTTTTAATCCCTTCATGAATTAGGCTCTTGTTTTTTATTTCATTGATTTTTGTAATAAAAATTTCAGGCTTGTCATCAAATACTTTCCTACAAATTATTAAATAGTCCCCAAATAAGTTTTCTAAGTTACTCCCCAGGGGAACTGGATCTTTTTTACTTAGTGACTTTACTTGTATGCTATATTTTCGTTGCGCCTTTTGACTAAAGATAATGATATCCACTCCTTTAGCATTCCGTGAAGTAGGTAGAACATTCCATCCCCTTTTTGACAATTCGTAACAAATATAGTAAAGGCCTACGTTTCCAACTATTTGTCTCGGTGGCTTTTGTTTTATTTTATTAGCCATTTTCATTCTTCCTCCCCCGCTGCAGTAATGGTAAATCGATTATGAGAAAATAAATATTTCGTTAATCAAATGAAATTGGCGGTTAATATTCGAAATCTATATAGATTCCATAGACATAGGCAGTCAATATACTTTTTCTGGCTAAAATATTGGGACCATCATACCAAATATTGAATGTATAGGTTTGGCTATTCATAACAACATTATCCATTATGATTCCCACCTCAACTTTCCTTACTCCATCGTGAGTACAAATATTTTTTACGAGAAAGGGCGTTTTAAAAGTATAACTATCGGTTGAGCTGATGTGCTTTTTATTCCAGTATGCAGCAGTATAGTTCTCCCCCGTATAAACGATTACATATACTGTTACCGGATAAGGATTTTCATTTATTACTTTCACTTTAAAGTTACTTTCTCCTGGTGGTTTGGCAAAATATTCAATACCGAGCAAAATAAAGAAAATAGTTATAACCACTATAATTCCAATAAGTAATAAAAAATCCTTCCATCTTCTTTTTCTCTTCTTTTTAGGTTTTATTTTTAACTCCTCGATTTTTGGCTGTTCTACCTCAAGAACTTCTATCTTTTCGACTTTATTCATTTTTCCTCTTGTTTTCTTTAGTTATGGCTAATCAATTATGAAAAAATAAATATTTCGCCATTACGACCATAACCTTTTTAAATCAGGTTATCTCCCTCCCACATTATATAAATACGCATAAAAGATACTGATATAGAGGAGGATGCAAAAGACAATATCTGTTAAAAAGTTGGGGCATTTTATAGAAGATGTAGAAGTAAAATTCGCTCCAGTCAAAACTCTTACTGGTAAAACAAAATTAATGCCTGTGAAGGTAGGGGACGGTTCCATTATAAAATTATTCGATAAAACGCCATATCCTGAAAAGCCAACAGATGTAGTATGTCCTCATTTCCTGGAATTAAAGTGGGCAAATGGCTGTCGCTTCAATTGTGCATGGTGTTATCTTCAGGGAACCTTCAGATTTCGCCCAATGAAAAATAAACCTTATCTAAAGGACATGAACAAAACAATGGCGCATCTCATGGCCTTTTTCAATAAAGTAAAAGAACCATACATATTGAATAGTGGCGAGCTCTCCGACTCATTGGTTTTTGAATATAATGGTGCAGCATTAACCCAGAATATAGCACCTCTGTTTCTGCAGCAAAACACGCATAAACTCCTGATTGTAACCAAGTCCGCAGATGTTAAAAAACTTCTGAGGTTGCCTTCTACGAAGAGCATAATCGCTAGTTTCAGCATAAACGCAAAAAACGTGGCTGCCACATGGGAGAAAGGAGCGCCACCTGTAGAAAAGCGTTTGGAAGCAGCCAGAAAACTGCAGGAAAAAGGCTTTGAACTAAGATTGAGAATAGATCCGATGGTTCCAGTAAAAAATTGGAGAGAACATTATAAACAGCTTCTAATCGATATTTTTGAGAATTATAATCTGTCGCCGGATCGCATAACCCTTGGCTCCTTGCGAGGGCTACAAAGCACTATCAACAATGCATGGGATAAATCATGGGTGAAATATCTGGAGGAAAAATCAAACTGGGGCAAAAGAATCAAGCTTGGAAAAAGACTTGCAATGTATTCATTTGTGAAGAATTACCTGGAAAGCCATTATGATTATACAAACATTGCATTGTGCAAGGAAACAATAGAAGTATGGAACAATCTTGGAATGGACTACCAAAAAATAAGGTGCAATTGTGTGGATTAGGAAAATTTATCCAGCGTTTTTATACTCTTTCTCTTAACCTCCTCTTTCAAAATAAGCTCGAAGCCCATTTTTCTAAATTCATCATAACTCCTTTCTATCCACTCTTTGAACCTCCTATGTATCTTTTTTGCAAGCGGGTGTGTAGCAGCAAATATTAGATAATAAACGGGAGAATTTGCACCTAATGATTTTACTTTAACATATGTAATGCCATCCCCATAATAGCGTGCTAGTTGCTCCCAGTATACCATGAATAAAATCATATCTTTTGTAATTCTGCGCGGTTTTTTGGCCAACTCTTCTTTCCATTTATCTGTTCCAATAAATTCTGTTATAAGTTCCTCATTTTGTTTTATGCTCATAAGCATAGTATATGATGGAAAGTTAATAATAAGTTCTGGTCTCCTGACAAATGCCATTCTTTTATAGCCATCTTCCATAGAATGCTGTGCAATTCCTTCCACGGTTGAAAATTTTAGATCAGAGTGTTTATAGGGATCTAAGAAAAATATGGAATGTGATTCTTTAGGCACATATTTTGAAAGTATCTCCTTGTAAATTTTGTTTGCATCATCATTATAAATTTTCTTTATAACTGTCTTATACTCCTCTATATTTTTCTTTAAGCAAGGGATTAATGAAGGCTCCCTTTCATTGAGTATACAATATGCATTTTTTCCAGCCTTGGAAACCCACTTTGCAATTATTTGTGCCGATCCTTCCCATCTATCTTCTGGTTTCTTACATATGGAAACACCATCCCCGGCATATAAATCCACTACAATAAATGGTCGTCGCTGATGACTCTTAACATTCTCTACACATACCTTCAAGTATCCTCCGAGAAGTCTATGCTTTATTTTAGAATGATATTTTACGATAACCATTCTCATGGCAAATCGATTAATTAAAGATAAATATTCCGATTTTTTCAGATTACCATTGATATTTTCTCTTTTTCCCGATATTCTCCATTATTTTTCAAAATGTCCGGTATTCAATGTATTTATGATATTGCTTCGATATCAGCTCTTTTATCAATCCCCAAATATTCTCCCCTCTATCTTTATTATTAGAATTACGAATGTATTGTATTATTGTTTCCCAAATACATATCATGCAAATATATTGGTTCTCTCCATAATACTCTTCATTAGCTTTTAAAAATAAATCGTCAGGGCGAATTTCCCCACAGTTAGGACATTTCATTTTTCCTCCTTATGGTAATATCAAATCGATAAAGAGAGAAACAAATGTAAGAATGGCAGCAAATGAGGCAAGAAGAAATCCCATCCAATTTATTTTTGATGACTCTTTTAAAAAACCTAATATATTTATAACGTCTTCTCTTATGATATCACCCCCCATTATTGAGGAACCTTTCACTAGCACAGCACCGCCTTTCTCTGCTTTTTTTGCCTTTTCATACCATTTTTGGCAACTTTTAGCCAAAATGTAATAAGATGCTGCTAAAGTAATCCAGAATACGGTTATTAAAATTTTTATTATATACCATCTAATCATTTCTCCTCCATTATTTTAACAATACAAATCTCCTAATTTTATTAAAACATTACGCAGTTTATCTATAATTTTATTTGTCCAATCACAACAAGGACCCCCTCCATCGCAATGCATTGGTATCCATAAACTTTTAAATTTTAAATTTATGTTTGATTATGAAAGTTTTCATTTTATCTCAGAAATAGGAGGGGTTCGTAATGACAGTTGATGTAAAAGAAAAAAAGAATCCAGAAATTAGAAGATTGGTATTAGCTAAGAAACTTTATCTCCATGGTTGTCACCATGCATCTGCCAGAGATAAAGTGAGTAGAATGCTTGCTATCCACCACTTTGATAATGCTGTTGAAATAGTTCTGAAATGTGTAGCTACTAAATATGGGGTTAAGCCAAAAAAAGTATACTTCCACTTCGAGGAGCTTTTGAAAGAAATAGAAGATTTGCCATTAAAAGAGCAGATAAGAGGTCTACATGAAATAAGAAATATCGTACAGCATCAGGGAGATATCCCATCAATAGATTCCGTCATTAAATACAAAGGTTACGTAGAAGATTTTTTTAAAAAGGTTTGTGACGAGATATTTAATGTGTCTTACGAAAAGTTATTCCTCTCTGAACTGATTGAAAACGAGGAGTTAAAGGAAATAGTGTCAAAGGCTGAGACAGCCTTTGAAAAAGGAGAATATAAACGGTGTATAGAGTTATGTGATGATGCACTTATAGCAGCAACATTTGAGGAAGCTGATATTTTTGGCACTGCGGGATTGCTAACTAGCTATTGGGGAGCATCTGATGAACTTAAAATGGTTATCAATAAAAATTATCCAGAAAAATATAAAGAAAAAGATTTTTATGAGCTTGCAAAAGAATTAAGTAGGGCAATTCTGCAACTTGGGCAAGCGGCAACAGGAATGCAATTCCTAGATAAATATAGAATAGACTTTCTAAAGCATAGGCAAATAATTGAAACCATGGACGATTTATCTGATAAAGAACTTAAAAACAGTGCTGAGTTTTCTTTAAATTTTGTTACAGATCTTATCTTAAAATGGCAGGAAGAAGGAATGTTTAGAGGAAAGGAAAATAAAACATCTTCATCCGACAGTATATAACAGCGGGCTCACGGCTTCGACTTATTCCTTTGCTCAATAAATATTTCGCCAGCTGCCGCGACTTATAAAAACCAATGTCCATTAGTTAATCATGGCGCAGAATAATAAGCCAAAAGTTGAAATGAGAGTAGATAAAGAGAAAAAAGAGGCTTATTTAAAAATCATTTTGATGAATATGCCACCTACAATTGCTCTTTTCACTGGTCAATGGTTAATATATAATACTTTTCAGCTATTAATAGCCGCAATACTTAGTTTTGTAATATTTGGTGTCGCATCTGGTTTGTATCTCCTAAAAAGAGAAATAAAAAGAGATAAAATTGGGATAAGACTCGTAAGAAATCCATGGAAAGATTGATAAAATTCCAGGTGTCCATTGCTTTTTTGTTTTAATTTCCCCTTCTTCTCTCTTTAAGTTTTTTTAATTTTTCAGGCATCTCATAAATATGCTTTGTTATATGAATGGTGGCTTCCAATACCAAAGCAGCATCTTCTTCCGTTACATCTCCTAATAAGTCGTTTTTTGGATGTGCTCCATAATTTCCAAAATACCTAATTTCGTCAAATATTTCAAACATTTCAGCCGAAATAATACCCTTGTTCAAAAGGTCATGAATTTTATCATGTAAGCTTTTTCCTTTAGCTCCTCTGTCATCACATACTTGTTCTAATGCTCGTCGGCACATTACTACACATGCCTTGTACGCACCAACTTCATGGCATATCTGTGCCTCAGCTATATCTGCATTTATATTTTTTGGTGCATCAGGTATATCATATAGATCGATCCTCTTCTTTAGTATTGGTGTTGATCTTAATGTTCCATGCGTTAGACTAACCTCCAATAATGCACCGCAAATAATACACTTTACATCCCCGGAATAATTCCGATAAGTGTTTGGATCCAAATAAAAATATTTTCCACAATTTGGACATATTATCTTAGGCATTATTTACACTCTCCTCATCTCCTCTCCATAATCTTTTTTATTCCCACCAACTTCTCCGACCTCTATTCCTTATTTCATATCGGTTTCACTTTTGTAACAAGTAGTTTTGGTACCGTTACTCCAGCAATATTTGTTATTATAAGTTTCCCTGTAAAAAGATATTTCGCACCATTTACGACAGTTATATTGTATGGCACTTGAGCTAAAAGTGCGTAAGT
>MTML01000120.1 GCA_002011215.1 Archaeoglobus sp. JdFR-24 | reverse complement strand
TTTTGCTGCGAGAACGTGGTTTATTTCCATTGTTGTTTCGCCGAATACTTCAACATCGTACTTTATTAAAGCATCCAGAGCGCTCAGAACAGTTCCATTGACTGAATTCTCTATGGGGATCAGGCCAAAAACATTATTATTGTTTTCTACCATCGAGACTATTTCCTCCACCGATGAACAGTAGATTACTGGAAGCCTTGATCCGGTGAGCTTTAACGCTGCCTCATCACTGAAACTTCCCATTGGTCCGAGAACAGCTATTTTTCTGGAGATGCCGAGAATTTTATACTCCTCTTCTTTTGTCAAGCGCATTATATCTTCAAAAACACTTTTAAGGATCAGTGGATTTAGACTCGTTTTTGATGCTATCTCTCTCAGCTTGGTCTCTTCCACCTCAGATACTTCAATAGGCATGTTGAGATCTTTCTTGTGGAGAGCGATTTTCTTTCCAGCTGAGACCCTTTTCTCAATAAGCCTGAGGATTAAAGAATCCACCAGCCGTATGTATCCCCGGAGAAGATCTATCCCTGATGGTTCCTTTGATGCTCTTGATGCATCAAGGACAATAGTACTGCCTTCAAAATCACTGAAAGTATTTGATAGAGTATCAAATAACCTATGAAAATTCTCAGATTCAGACAGAAGTTCATTCAAGTTCTCTAAACTCTTTATAAAATCCTCCCGTAGCTCTTCGGCATTTTTCTGGATTATGTAGTACATTTTCCAGTCCTGATTCAGAATCCTCGAAGAGAGCTTGTACACTGTCGAAAAAATCGGTGAGGCATAGAGAAGATCGTTCCTGTCCAGTTTATCCTTAAGAAAATTCGCAAAAGCTATAAGAATGAAATGTGCTATTCCCTGAATTTCAGCCATCTTTTTATCATGCAATTCAGCGGGAAGCCTACTTATCACCGCTCCTGCCCTGACCATCTCTTCAATCAGTATTTTCTCCTCTTCTCTCCCAGATTCCCAGACGATTATCACATTCGACAATCCTATCTCGCTATCAGGACCAAACATTGGATGTATGCTCAGAAAATCCAGGCCACTTTTTTTCAACGAGTCTATAACAAAGCTCTTGACAGATGAGATGTCAACCAGTAGAGGTTTAAAATCCCTGAAATTTAAGGATTTAATTTGATCAGATATCTCCTTTACTGCTTCATCAACCCGGTCCATCGGCACACAAAGAAAAATGACTTCAAAATCTTTCAAAGTGTTAAGTTCAACTTCCCTTTTCCTGTCATCGATATCATAGCCCTTAACATAATGGCCCCTCGCACTGAAAAAATCTTTGAAAAAACTTCCCATTCCACCCATTCCGTAGATCATAATTTTCAATTCTCTATTCATCGTTCCACCTTCACTCATGCCCTGTCACGCCTACAAGCCATCATCTGAGTTTTTAAGAGAGTTTTCCGATTAAACGTCTGATTTCGAAAGCGTTTTCAACAGAAATCTGTCCCTCTGCTGCTTCTATTCCAGTATGACAATAAATAATCGGGTTTGAGAGCAGTGCCGAAAGTATTCTGGTGTAGCTAAAATCTCTGCCCATAAGGAAAGCGATTATATCATCATATTCAGCATGCAGCTTCTTAATGACTTTCAAATCATCATTGCTCTTTCCGTAAATTGCAATTTTGAATATATCTCCCCTCTTCCCCTCCACAAGGTCTTTCAGAAAAGAGTAACCTGGATTTCTCCAACTGTGAAATGATTCAATTGTTCTCCCCATTTTGAAATATTCATCTCTCACATCATATTCGAGATCTATAAGATCAGCATGTCGAACATAATTTTTTAAAAGTTCTAATCTTTTCTCCTCATTCCCGGAGAAGGCTCCACCATCCTCTTTTCTTCTACAAGTAACTATAATTTTCTTACTTTTAGCAGTAATAAAACCCTCAACCATGTCTTTATCAAGCATATCAAGCCTTAACTCAACCATATCACAAAGATCTACGGCTTTTCTGCTGTAATTTTCTGAGATTAAGGTTGCAACAATTATCATACCAACCACACATTAACCTTCCAGAGTTTCCCTCAGTTTTTTACTTTTCAATCACATATTCTTCAACCTTCGTTCCAAAATGTCTTCCAGATTGGGCATCCTCAACCCATACCAGGATTTTGTCTCCTTTATTTAAGGAGCTCACAGAAACATGAGATCCATCTGGAGATATCAACTTTATAGTTTCAGCATTCTGCAGAATTACAGTCCCTTTCCTTCCTTCAGAAACAGCCCGTAGCAGTATCAGAGGTCTCCTTTCAATTTTTACTCTCCCGACATGACTCTTTCTCGTTACCCCATCATATCTGATCAACTCAACTTCATCACCAGATTTGAGTTCAGAGAGATATTTTGTTCGCTCACCTACCTTGAGATAGGCGTTAACACTTCCAGCATTGACTCTGAATGGCCTGGAAGAAACGTATTCGCTTTCTTCACTCTCGCTCGCAACAAGAAACATGAAACTGGAAAGGTTTCCAACAAGCATCCCTTCTCCCCTTTCCATCATGGAAACTGTATCTATACAAACCCTATCTCCAAGACCGAGAGGAACTATATCCACCACCTCAGCTTCAACAAGTTCAATTCTGCCCTGTGGAGACACAATGCTGGCAAATTCAGCGAGTTTATCCCTACCAGTGTATTTAACCAGAATGCCATCAGCACCCTTTTCGAGAGTTTCAAGAACCAGTTTTGCATCCTCAAGTGATTCAACTTCAACCACAATCTTTGCCTTTCCCTTCATGGCAACGAGGTTTTCAAGAGGAATTATCTTCCAGTCAAGAAATTTGAGAAAGAGATAGTCTTTTTCCTCAGAGATATCAATCGCCCTTTTCTGATCATCTGACGATTTGATTTCCAGAAATTCAGCATTTTCAGATTTTCTTGAGATAACCTGAGTTCTGCCAAGAACCTGAGTTCTGTCTGCAAATTCATTTTCGACAACAACACCAGTAAATCCAAGTTCTATGGCATCCACGATCTGCTCTTTAACCTCTTCCCAGCTATTTCCTGCGCTCAGCAACCATATTTCCTTCATAAAACAACCCTCTGATATCTTCCAATCTTATATCTCCATGTATAATCTTTCTGAGTGCCTGAGCCATCTTTCCAGGATTTTTATGTTGAAATATATTTCTACCAACTGCTGCTCCAGCCGCTCCAGCAAGAATAGCATCTTTCACCTCCTGCAGGAGCTTTAAGTCATCACTCTTGCTTCCCCCTGCAACCACCACCGGCACCGGAGAGCTTTCCACCACATCGATGAATGAATCAACTGAACCTGTGTAATTGGTTTTAATGATGTCTGCTCCGAGTTCGTAGCCGATTCTCACAGCATGCCTTACCATCTCAGCATCTCTCTCATCAATTTTATCTCCCCTCGGATACATCATCGCAAGGAGTGGTATACCCCACTCATCACAAATTTCAGCTATATGTCCTAATTCCGTCAGCTGCCGTGCTTCAGTTCTACTCCCAACATTAACATGCACACTTACCGCATCTCCTCCAAGTTTAATCGCATTTTCCACACTTGTGACTATCCTTTTATCATTCACATCAGATGATAGGGCAGAGGATGCACTGAGATGTATTATCAAACCAATATTCGCATCCTGCATTAAGATTGAATTCTTGGCAACACCCTTATGAAGTATCACTGCATCTACATAAACCATTATTTCTCTAATAACCCTGTCGATATTCTCTATTCCACTAATTGGCCCAGATGTGATTCCATGATCCATAGGTACAATAAAAGTCCTGCCCCTTTTGAGGATTTTCGCCATCCGTCTTTTTTTCCCTAACATATTATTCACATCCTTTTATTAAATTTTTGTATATTAATTTCAAGCAGATATTTGACAACAACCAACACCTCCCAGAAGTTCAATAACCAAAGCTAAACCAAAAGCTAAACCCATAATCAAAGCCAAAGCTATATCCAAAATAGAGAAGTTCAGAGGTATCAATGTTTAGCTCAGACTGAACCATTGGTGGTTGATTAGATTTCTAGTATTTTAAATTTTTGGTATTTTGATGAGATTTCCTTAAACTCAACTCAAATTAATAAAAACAACCTCAAGAATTAGAGATGCACCACACTAAAACCCATGTTCTTTAAAATCCAGGAAAGGTGTCTTCTTTTACACTTCCTCCAGTCCCTCTCCCTTCCAAGGATTAAAATTCTTCCATATGAATACTGATCAATCAGTTTGCATACTGCATCAACAAACTCCCTGCTGTAAACCCTATCAAAATCCAGATTTATTTGTCTCACGCTATCAAAACTAATATCGCTAATATCGGCTCCTAGATCAGCAATTGTCGAAATAGAGAGGTCGTTCACAATCTTTTCAAGTTTTTCCCCTTTATAGATGCGACTTCCAGCCGTGAAAATTTTCATATCAAGAAGTGCACTCCTCATCGGAGAATGAAAATAACTTTCATTCCAGATTCTTACCCTGTCATCAAGCCCAATTACCTTTCCAAACCAGTAAATAGCAAATCCATTACCAAAAAGCTCTAAATATTGGGAAAACTGCTTTTTCCAGTAAATCCAGTGAGTTTTTGGATCGCCAAAAAGAGCTTTACTTTCTATCCAGTTGACTTCCTCACCATCAATCATCAACGGTTCCGGAAAGAAGAAGTCGGGAGTTTTTGTGCATTCCTTCTTCAAATCGTTTTCCGTTTTGAATTTAATATTCTTCTCAATTAACCACCTTTCGATGATGTTTTCTCCCAGTCTACCCCTTGCGAATTGATGTTTAACGGCGATGGGTGAATAAATAAAATCTGTGAATGTTGCTTTCCACACGATTTCCCTGAGTGAATCGTCTTCAATCTCTTCCGGGTCGCTTAAATATTTTTTAATTTCTTTTTTGGAGAAATTCAGAGACCTTAGAAGGAGGCGGATCCTCATCATTGGGGTCAGCCTTAACCAGCCAGGAAACTTTTTGTTTTTTTCCCAGTATCCGGCAAGTTCATCCAGTTTTTTAATTGCAATGCCGTAATCGTATTTAACATGATCTACTTTTTTCTGGTTAAGAATTGTGAACAAAGCCCCTCTCGGGTAGTTAAGTCTGGAGAGGTCAGAAATATTCCTGAGATTTTTTCTTATTTCTTTAAATTCTTCCAGAGTTATCCTCATTCATGATCCCTCTACAGTGATTGTCTGAATCGTGGCGCATGATAAATAATTCTGTCCCTTACTATTAATCCTAAGCTTTCTCACCTTAGAAGAGGTACAGGACACAATTCCATTTTTTTGATACTGTAAATATACCATCAATTTCAACCTCATAGTTTAAACATCTTTCATTTTTTGTCCCCGCACTGAACTTACTCAGTTCATGAGTTTGTTAGCTGCAGAGCTGCTTGTAAGCTTTTAGTCTTTCAGGGTAGCATCCACAGGTTAAATTCACCCATCTCCATAATGGATTTCTTTTCTAACTGCTTCTCCATCCATCTCCCAGTTCACTTTCTATTCAACACCTGCAGCAACTTCTTGAGCCACAGTTTTAGTATACTTACTAAAGCAACTAAAAATGTTTTTGTGTTAACACAGGCAATGTCATCGTGTTAACACTGATAATTAAACACATATCCCAGATTCTGTTACTTATTGCATCACCATCAACCTAATGCTTTTATCACCAGAAAATTTAAACTAAATTATGCGAAATTTGAGAATTGCTCTGGCTCAGATAAATCCTGTTGTTGGAGACTTGAAATACAATACGGAAAAAATATTAGATAACATAAAAAAAGCAGAGGAAGTAAAAGCCGATCTGGTATGCTTTCCAGAGCTCATTTTACCAGGATATCCTCCTGAAGACCTTCTCCTTAAGCCACAATTCATTGAAGATAATTTAAAGGCACTTAGACACGTGGTGGAAAACACCGGAGAGGTCGCAGCCGTTGTTGGATTTATTGATGCTGAAGACGATATCTACAACGCAGCAGCCCTGATATATGATGGTGAGGTTAAAGGTATACATAGAAAGATGTTTCTTCCGAACTACGGTGTCTTCGATGAGGAGAGATACTTCCAGGCTGGTAAAGAACCAGATATCTTTATCATAAATGGTATCAACGTTGGGATAACGATCTGCGAAGATATTTGGTATGCTGATGGTCCGGCTTTGATACAGAGTTTGAACGGTGCAGAACTGATTGTCAATATATCTTCATCACCCTATCACGTTGGAAAGAGGGATTTCAGGAAAAGGATGCTTTCTACAAGGGCCTCAGACTACTGTACAATCGTTGCCTACATCAACCTCGTTGGTGGGCAGGATGAGCTTGTTTTCGATGGAGGGAGTATGGTGTTTGACGAAGATGGCAATCTGACCGCACAGGCCAGAGTTTTTGAGGAGGACTTCCTTGTTGTGGATTTAAACATTGAGGCTGTATTCAGAAAGAGGCTCCATGATCCGAGAAGAAGAAAGAAAAAAGCAAAAGTAAAAGAAATCCCAAAGATATTTGTCAGCAACAGCCCCAGGTCAAGAAAAGAGATTGAGACAAGGATTGAGAAAGATCTGGATACAGAGGAGGAAGTTTTGAAGGCTTTAGTTACAGGTGTTAGAGATTACGTTAGAAAAAATGGGTTTAATAAGGTTCTGATTGGTTTGAGTGGGGGAATCGATTCATCCTTGGTTGCAGCAATAGCAGTTGAAGCTTTGGGGAAGGATAATGTTATAGGTGTTTTAATGCCCTCTCAATTCACGTCTCAGAGCAGCTTAGAGGATGCAGAGACTCTCGCGAATAATCTTGGGATCAGAACAATAAAAATACCCATAACCAGAATTTTTGAGAAATATTTAGAGGAACTTAAGAATGTGTTTGAGGGGAGAGGGTGGGATGCAACCGAAGAGAACATTCAGGCAAGAATAAGAGGGAATATTTTGATGGCTCTTTCGAATAAATTTGGATACCTCGTTTTAACGACAGGTAATAAGAGCGAAATGAGTGTTGGATATGCAACACTCTATGGCGACATGGCTGGAGGATTCGCTGTGATAAAAGATGTATTCAAAACGATGGTTTACAGAATCGCGAAACATATAAACAAAAGAGCTGGAATGGAAATAATACCAGAGAGAATTTTTGAAAAGCCGCCGTCAGCAGAACTGAGGCCGGATCAGAGAGATCAGGATGATCTGCCACCATACGAAACACTCGATTTGATATTGAAGGCATATATAGAGGAGGATAAAAGTTTTGAGGAGATAGTGGCCGAGGGATTCGATGAGGAAATTGTAAAGAGAGTGATAAAAATGGTCGACAGGAATGAATACAAGAGAAGACAGGCTCCACCAGGAGTGAAAATAACTCCAAGAGCTTTTGGAAAAGATAGGAGATTGCCAATCACAAACAGATACGTTCCATGGGATTGATTTTAATGAATTATATAAAAAGTTTATGAAATTCTTACAAACTTTCCATCTTTTTCTACACAGAACCTTGCAAAACCAGGCGTGATATCTCTGATATAGCTCTGCTCAACTCCAATAAGATACGTTTCCTCGCCGAAGCCTACATACTCCTCCTCTTTTTTAATCCTTAGAATGACGTCGTAGAATCTCTGTATTAGATTGTCTACGTGCCTTTCGTATACGTTATCGGGTATGGGGGCAAAGAGAGTGATTCCCTGGGTAAAGTGTCGAATATCCTCATAATGCTGCTTAAGATTTCGACACCATAAAGTGCAGGTATAAAATGCATTCCATAAAAGACAAGTAAATCCCCATTTTTCAGCTTTCTCAACAGATCTTCAAGTTCTGAGAGGGTTTCTTTTGGTTTTCCATAAGGTATGTGCTCGTAAAGTCTACCGAAAGGTACGTCTTCACTCAAACCGATCTTTATGATGCTCGCATTTCCAAGAATTTCTACCATCTCTGGAGATTCTTCTTTGAAGGATAAGTAGGCATTTTCAAGCCTTCTACACATTGTGTCTGAAAAGACAGCGAATATTTGTCTTTTTGAGGAGAAACATGGAATTATATAATGAAAGAGGAGGCTCAGCATCGGATATCTTGAATCGAAAATAACTCGAGTTTTCAGATGTTCAAGTTTTTTAATGAGATATAGAATGTATTCGTTCGAGGCCATCATTCACCCCCCTCCCAAGTTTAAAATCGGATTTTTTTGAGAAGTTTTAAAAAATTTTTTAATATTATCACTTAATAATTATGAATTTTTGCTGATCGTTCACAGATTTTATGAAATACCGTTAAAAAAATTAATGTTAACTTGAATCGCGTTTTTTTTGTGAATCATATAACTGAAGTAAAGAAGTGAGATAGTATGCGAGAAGTGTGGACCTGTCGTTGAGAAGAATGTATAAAGCAATGGAATAGAGGGAAAGAGACTGGTGCTTTGAGGTAAGAACAGGGGAAACAGGAGATGGAAAAATATTCATATATCTATGAGAGGGGTTATCAAAGTGAGGACCGAGAAGAGGGTAAAAATGTCCTTTAAATTTTTATATGTCCAAAAATTAGATGATTAGCTGAATACCGTTGCTTTAAGGGTAAAATTATTGAGATTCTATAACCAGATTTAAATCTCCTTGATCATTCTAATCCATTTCCCCCAAACACCACTCTCAATAAACCCCACTTTTTTATAAAATTCCTTGGCGGTATGATTTGTCATTCCAACCCAGAGTTCAATTAATTCCCTCCCACGACTCTTTGCATATTCTATCCCTACATCAAGCAGTTTTCTTCCAACCCCTCTGTTTCTATAATCGGGATCCACAAAAAGTTCGTGAATCTCTCCAAGTTTCTTTCCCTCAAAAAAACTGATCCAGTTAGCATCACATGCAACAAAACCAACAGGTTCTTTAATTTCAGCAACAAAAAAACCATATTCATCTCTTTTCATTAACCATTTGAAATACCATTTAATCTCTCTCTTTCTAGTATATGCGTATTCTTCCATATTCTTGTATGATATTTGATAAAGTCTTACAAAGCTGTCCAAGTCGTTTGTGTTAGCATTTCTTATTTTCATCTCAAAAAACTTTTTTATTTTGATTTTTAAAATCTTTGATATGGGTTTAATCAAATTGCTCAAACAACTGGTTGAGATTCCATCACCTTCGGGAAAGGAGGATGAGATTGCCATATTTCTTTCAGATTATATTAATAATCTTGGGTTTAAAACTAAAATTGAGGATTCCAATTTAATAATCAATTCAAAATCAGATTTTTTCGTTACAACCCACATAGATACAGTTGGTACCAAAAAACCATTCTCCTTTGATGGAAAGTTTGCACATGGAACTGGTGTGTGCGATGCAAAGGGGAGTATCGCAGCCATTTTAATAAGCCTCGAAAGAATTGATGAATTAAACTATGGAATAGTCTTTTTTTCAGATGAGGAAGAAGGTGGGGAAGGTTCAAAGATTTTTTCTGGTAAGCATAAACCGAAAATGGCAGTTGTGATGGAGCCAACATCATTGGCCATTGCAAAAAGACAGTATGGCAGTCTGGAGGTTGAGCTGGAAATAAAGGGAGAAAAAGCACACGGTTCCATGCCCGAGTTCGGAATTAACGCAATAGAGAAAACTATTGAATTCTTTGAATCTTTAAAATCTTTAAAAACCAAATTTCCGCCAATCAAATTCTCGATTTTAAAGATTGAAGGTGGAAGTGATGAATATGTAATTCCTGATAGGTGTAAAGTAAAGCTGGATTTTGTATATCCACCAGAAGTGAGCGTTTCACAGCTAAAAAACAAAATTTTGAATATTTCAAAATATTATGGAAGTGTTGAAATAATAGAGGAATGTGGCGGATTTGAAGGTGTAAAAGTTGTTGAATTACTTGAAAGGGCAATTAAGATGGCAAAACTGGGGGTAAGATATTCTGAAATGCCTTCATGGACAGATGCAATTAATCTAAAGTTGAGCAATTGTGATGTTGCAGTCTGGGGACCAGGGGAGTTGAGATACTGCCATACAGAAATGGAAAGAATCGATGTGAATGAGATTCTAAAAGCTTCAGATGTTTTGGTAAGATTAAATGAATTAGTATAGTACCTCCACAACCCCTATAAAACCTAACTAAGACTGCAAAAAACCATATTAACCCTGATCGACTGCTCATTTTCGCTCATTTTCATTAATCCTTAAAGAATACACAAATAGAGTTCTAACACGCCCTTTTCTCAATCCTGCATACTTGGTACTCATTTTCACTTTGAAATTGAAATGCTTTTTCAGATCAGATACTGATTTCCTAGCATCATTCACATCCGAGAAATAAATATCCAGACCTGTCCTGACTTTTTCAGTCTCAAATTCTCCTGGAGATCTTGATAATATCATCAAAATTTTTTTCTCGATTTCCGGAGATATTCCCTCATCTTTTCTGATCTGCAAAATTGCAGGGTGTTTCAATGTCCCGGCAAGTTTGATCACATACAGAGTTGACAGTTAAAACTTAAATATTTCTCCATCACCTCAACCCATTGATGGATCCAAGTGAGCTATTAAGAACTGAATTTGATATAAACTATATTGCAGTTGTGTCTCGAAAGGAGGAAATTGGGCACTGCATAATCAGACTGATACTTGCCTCTTTGGCATCTCCTGAGGAGATAAGAAGTGTCACAAAGAGGGGATTGCGAGCTTATCGAAAAAATAATGAACGTTTTTACACTGTAAAATTTTACTCGAAAGGGAAGGTGAGGATATTCCCGGTGGACGAGAAAACCTATTGGCTTATCAACAAAATTGGTGAAGAATATTCATCAAAAGATGCCATTTTTAACCTTTCAGATAGCGAAATAGATGAAATTATAAGAAAAAACTCCCCACCGGATAGAAAATATGATGCAAGGAAGTTAAGAAAAAGTATCACAAAAATACTGGAAGACAACCTGTTTTACGAAGACCCATCATTTGATGATTTTTTGATGTCTAAAGACCTTGAGACGCTCCATTACCTGATGATGGATACAAACCCCCTCTACTCCGGTGTGTGGGACATGGATGACGATGAGGCTGCAAGAGATTTCATAATATCTTACTGTAATTACATCAGAGACGATGATATAATCAGAATTGCAAAAAATCTGAATGAAGACCCAGAGAGGATAACGAAACTGCTTTACGGGAACAATGAATTTGTCAAATGATGGGCCGGAAGATATTGCATAAGCCTTAGAACCGCCTTAGATAGATTTTCTCCAAACCCTTGTTTAGATAGATTTTCTCCAAACTCTCAACACATAGAAAGCTATTTTCCAAGAGGGGGGAAGAGTCCAGTGTGATAGAGGCCATTTTTACAGGTATCCTTCTCGGTGTCTTGAGTGGTTTGATTCCAGGAATTCACAACAACACTTTTGCTGCTCTGCTTGTATCATATCTCCACATTCTTTCTGCATTGTTCAAACCAGAGGAGATTGCAGTTGTTATTTTTACAAACGCTGTAACTCATACTTTTATCGATATCGTACCTTCCGTTTTTATTGGTGTTCCTGATGAAGACATGGCCATATCTATTCTACCAGCTCATGAGATGGTCTTGGATGGAAGAGGATTTCAGGCTGTTTCTATTTCTGCATTCAGCAGTCTGATCTCTTTTTTGTTTGCAATACCTGTCTTCTTCCTTTTCACAATATTGCTACCTTTCTCAGGAAAATATCTTGAAACAATCACACCCTATTTTTTGATCGCAGTTATAGTATTCATCATAATGTCAGAAAAGGGTGAGATTTACGCTGGTGAGTTTTCAGTATGGCTGAAAAGGGGTTTAGCACTTACTATATTTCTTCTTTCCGGAGTGACTGGATACTTCGCCTTCTTAAATTCGTTTTATGCCGATATGAGGCCAGGCTCCACTGTATTGATTCCACTCCTGCTCGGTTTTTTTGCAATACCTGTAGTGGTGAGCAGTTTAAGAAGTGATTCCATTATCCCGAAACAGAAAATGAAACTTTCGTTCCCAGAAATACCTCACGTGATTCCCGGAGCTTTCTGTGGTGCTCTGGTTTCCCTTTTTCCGGGAGTTAGCTCAGGGATTGCAGCAGCTATCGCCACATCGAGAATCAAAAAGGCTGAAGTGTTCATATCCACAATTTCTGGAGCAAATACCTCAAACGCTCTTTTATGTTTCTCTGTACTGTTTGCACTCGGTTATGCGAGAAGTGGATCTGCTCAGGCTTTCAGAAGTATCATCGGGTTCTTACTTGATTTTAATGAGGTTATCAACCTTCTGATTATAGGCATGATTACAGCATTGGTCGCATTTACTCTGACGATTATTTTAGGGTGTCTGTTTTCTAAGACTGTAGAAAAGGCTGGCTTTATTTCCAGTTTGTCTAGAGTTGTTCTAATATTCATTATTATTTACACATGGTGGATGACAGGTTTGTTCGGACTGATTATTTTAACAACTTCTTCGATGATAGGGATGATCGCAGTGAGAATAAAAGTGAAAAGAATAAACTGCATGGGATGCATAATTCTGCCCGTTTTAATTTTAAAATTATAGCGTTAATTTAAGATTATAGCATTGGGATTATAGCATAAAACTTCCAATTACTCAATTTTAGCCAGTTTAGATTTTACAGAGAAAAGTTTGAAGAAATTAAATTTTTACTTTCAGCAATCAAGTTTATTTGATGAAACTCCTGAATTTGCCCTCAACAATGTACTCATTTATTTTCCTCAAAAATCTACTACTGGTCCTGATTACAGGTAAGACCGTTGTATCTCCTCTGATATTTTCAATTCTATCCGCGTAATCTGCTACATCTTCACTTCCATGATAAAGAGCCCAGCTCCTGTATTCTCCAACATCACAGAAAGAAGCATCGCTTATCATTTCAACAATCGCGAACTTTTCATCCATAACTCCATGAATGGTATCGTATTCCATGATGAATAGCCTTCCATCTGAATAATACAGCTTTCCCATTTCCGTTGCAATTGCCTTCATCACAAGCTCTTTGAACTCATATTCCTCAGGAATGTCAAGCATTATTGGACCTATATAGAGAACGTGAGTATCACTTACGAAACTTGAGTCTTTTTTGAGTCTAGCCATGACTTGAGAAAGATTCAGAGCTTAATTAACTTTTTGATAAAAGGAAATTGAAAATAACCTGATCAGGAATCTGATTATATATCTCTCAGGATCATATATCCACATTGTGTAATTATAGCCCCGGGGGGATTCGAACCCCCGTCGCCGGCTTTCTCCGACAAGCTCCAAAGGCCGGTATGATTGACCACTACACCACGGGGCTTTGGATTAACTGAACCGTCTGGATTGTTTGGATTCGATATCCAGTTTAATCGGTAATATCCCATACATTTATCCTTGTTCGACTACAATTAGTGTTATAAAGAATCCTGAATAAATCATTTTCCATAAGGAGATAAGAAGATTGACCATGAAAAAATTATCGATGTCTAAATATTTTACTAAACTAAAACAATTAACAAAAATTTGAATATTCGGATGCTATTTTAACATTGCTTTTTCAACCATTTCAAGAAAAGAAGTCTGCATTTTCACTTCATGTTTGAAAATCGATATTTCATAGCCTTTTTTAGCAATCTCAAGGTTTAAAAATGCGTTTATTGTAATATCTGTAATTTCTCCATTTTTGATGTGACTGACCCACCACCAAGGTAGTTTAGAATTATCGATAACTATTATCCAGTTGATATCTGAACTCCCATAGCTTTTTATTATTTTATTCCCAGTGCTCTTTCCATACCCCATCTCAATCCCATTCATATCTATGCGATATCCTATTGAGCCAATGGGGATGGGAAAAGGTGTGAGATTCTTAACGCTGACATCAAGCCTTATCCTCGTATTTTCTTTATCCACGTCAACAATGTTCATTTTCATTTTTTCAATCTTTAAAACCCGCATACTTCCTACAGACACATACTCCGGAAAAGAGTTAATTTCGAAAATAGATGTCTTGAAAGAGCCTTTTTTCTCAACAGGTACACTGAATTTCAATCCAAAAAGGTTGTAACCGAAACTGGATTTCAAAACAATATCAGTAGTTTCATTATTCCTGACATGACTGACCCACCACTCAATAATATTTCTGTTGTCCAGTTCCATCACAACCTCAATGGAGTTTCCTGAGACCTGAAATGATTTCTCCCTTGCTATCTGAATTCCATTTGCATAGAGCCTTGCTTCAGCGAAGTTTGGGGAGAGAAAAGACAAAACAGCATTATCAAATGAAATATCAATTCTTATTTGAGTTTTGTCTAAATCAACTTTATCCCACTGAAGATAGACTCGCTCTGGTTCAGACTGAAGACATCCTAAGAGGGTGAATGTTAGCAGAACCGGGACCATCAAAAGATAGATGCCCCTCATAACAGTATTGGCTGAGAATGGATTAAAAAAGATTCTTCTGAGAACTGACATGCAAGAATAAACACAAAATTCATTTATCTTCAGATACACATAAGACTGGCCGATGATGATTGATGGGCGAACTGAAATATGATGAAAACGGAGAGTCTGAGGCTTTCAATATATTAGATTTATTTTACCAGATGGAGGAAACTATGGATAACGATGAGTCAAATCAAAAAAAGAGGAAAGAGGTTATTGGTGCTGTGGAGAATCTTTCCCTCTCGTCTAATGTTGTAATGGCTTTCTTTGCTTCATTTGTAGTTGCTTATCTCAGCGGAGCAGATATCCTAATTTCACTCCTGATCTCATCAATTATCAGCTTAGGAGTGTTTTTCCTGATCAGGAAAAGGAGAATTTCGATGAATCGGTAATTTTCACGTTGAGCACGTTTTCCATGTGATTGATCGCATATTCGTAATCATAATCCGCCAGGGCTTTTGTACAGTCTTTGAGAAGCCATACCTCATACCCCCTGGAAACAGCATCTGCAGCCGTGTGGAGAACACAGATGTTTGTCAGAACTCCCGACAGCACGATATTTCTGCACCCATTTTCTCTAAGCACGAGATCCAGATCGGTTGAGAAGAAGGCAGAATATCTCCTCTTTCTTATAAAATAATCTGTTTCTCTGGCTTCAAGTTCGTCAATAACTTCTGCACCCTCTGTACCCATAATACAGTGTGAGGGCCAGATTTTGAATTCTGGATCGTCTTTTCTATGCCAGTCCTGTGTAAAAATAACCAAAGATTGTTTTCTTGCCCGGGCTATAAAGTCTCTGAGGGGCGAAAAAATTTCCTTCACGTGCTCTCCGGCAAAAAGAGATCCATCTGGATAGCAAAAGTCCTTCTGCATATCCACAACTATTACCGCAGTCGAGTGTCCCATGATTTAAACCCGTCAGGGATCAATATATTGATTACTGTGCGAACATTGATTTACCGTGTGAATATCCACCGAGCTTTTACCCAGATATAATGGGTTGTGAACTCAAAGGATTATCTGGATTCAAAAATCTTGTCAGCAAAAACTTTATTTTTTATCGGAACTGAACAATATCTATGGCAATTGATCCGGTCTGCGGGATGGAAGTAGATGAGAATACCGCAAAATTCAAGACAGTGTATAAGGGTGAAACATACTATTTCTGCGCTCCTGGGTGTAAATTCATGTTCGAAAGGGATCCCGAAAAATTCCTGAAGAAGGGGCCCATCGGTATGCTCGAATAACCATATCGTATTAAAAAGAAATAAATTTCCTCGACATTACAGAAACCCATGGAACTTCACGAAGTAGTAAATTTTCTTGATAAGTATCTTGAGATAAACAGGTTCAGGGACTCAAGCAGCAACGGGCTTCAAATAAGCGGAGGAAGAGATGTTGAAAGGATAGCTTTCGCAGTTGATGCCTGCATGGAAACCTTTCAGAGGGCAAAAGATCTCAACTCAGACATGGTAGTGGTGCACCACGGACTTATATGGGGTGGATTGAAGTACATTAAAGGCGTGCTCTACAACCGCCTGAAATATCTAATGGAATCGGGTATTTCTCTGTATGTTGCTCACCTACCTCTCGATGCCCATCCAGAAATCGGAAACAATGTCCAAATTCTAAAACTTTTAGGTGCCGAAGTTGAATCTTTCTTTGCAGAAGTTGATGGCAGAGAAATAGGGGCATGTGGTAGAATAAAACCCAAAAAAACTGATGAACTTGTTAATGAGATCGAAATAAAATTCAACACGACAGCCAGATTTCTGAATTTCGGAAAGGATGAAATCGAAAGGATATCTGTGGTCTCAGGTGGAGGGAGTTTTGCAATTGAAGAAGCTTCAAAAATCTCAGATTGCCTGGTTACTGGAGAGGTTAAGCACGAAGCATATCACACAACAAAAGAACTTGGATTTAATGTGATCTTCGCAGGCCACTATGCTACTGAGACTGTAGGTTTGAAGGCATTGATGGAGATCGTTGAAAAAGAGTTCTCCCTCGACACAGTCTTTATAGATGTTCCCACAGGAACATAACAATCGGGTTAAATTGAGTGTTCAAGACATTTAATTTAAAACAGGGTGTTTAATTTGGAGATTCAAACTAATTTAAAGCTTTTCAATTTCTTCTTCAATTTCCTCTTCAGATAAACCCGTCAATTCCATCACTGTAAGTCCGGTTTTCAGCTCAGATGCCTCATTTTCGGTCATCTTTTCGATAAAAGCATCATCAGAAATAATCACACTGTTTCCAAAGGGATCTTCAAGAACGAGAGTAAGTTCACCATCTCCTTCAATAGTGTCTTTTATTTTCTGAAGAATCCAGTCACATCTCCTGATCTTATCCTCATCGCCCGCGTTCCAGTTTTTAGCCATTGTAACAATCTCTTTTACCCTTGCCAGAACCCCCTCTACATTCGTAATGAATGCTAGGGAAGCCGGCCCAGGTTCAATATCAATTCCGAGTTCCGGAATTCTGATAGTTCCAGACGTAGATCTGATTACTTTTGTAAACAGATTATTACGATCAACTTTGATTTTATACCTCGTTGGTTCTTTAACTTCCGTTATTATTGAATCAGAGTGTTTAAAACCGCAAACACATGACAGAGATGTAAGGAGAACGTTTCCAAAATAAGGAACCTCATAAACCGATGTTAAAAGAGTGACGTCCCTTCCACATGATGGACAGCATACCATTAGCTCATCTGCCCTCCAGTTGCCATATTTGATCTGCAGCTCCAGTTTTGAACTCAATATTATTTATTTTTTAATTCCCCTGATTTTGTTTCTATCTACCTTGATCCCAGTGGGAGTAATGATAACATAATCCTCTCCAAGCCCAACAATATCTCCATTAACATCTTCTGCAAGCTGTTTCAGGTCTTTAAGGATTCTGTCCATTGTAAGCTTGTCATGTCTGAGGAAGGCTATATCTGCAATTACAATATTACCTTCATAAATCTGTCTCCTGATTTCCGGAATTTCATTCAGACCTGTCACTTCTGCAACTTTAATGAGTGTTTCAGCTTCCTCGATTATTTCAGATTCATACTCTCCAAGGTCAAGTTCTTCATATTCTTCTACAGGGAGCCTTTCTGATTTGCCGAGCAGTTTATCCATGAGACCCATAATCATCCACCAAACATTTATTCAATCATCTGGTATTTAAATTATTGGTCTTGATTTAAGGAGATGTTTCATTTATTGCCGGTTACAACATTTCCATTCAAACACACTGACCGCATTTGATGCTCATCTGGCTATTTTATTAATTATTCAATTCAATATATTTATTATATATTGTTAATAGATTGTTTGTGGATATATAACCTCAACAAATTTTAAGTAGGATTAATGTATATTAATAATGGTGATTTTATGGTGGAAGAGATTTCTGAAAAAGGTGGAAACCCTATAGAGGCTCTTGGACACAGAATTTCTGCGAGCGTTGAAAAATGGATGCCAGATCCATTTCTCTTTGCTGTTTTGCTGACGTTTTTAGCCTATCTGATGGGGATCGGAATCGCCGGGAGCAAACCACTTGATATGGTCGTATACTGGTACAAAGGATTCTGGAACCTGCTTTCATTTGCCATGCAGATGGTTCTGATACTCGTTACTGGATATACACTCGCGTACCATCCAAGAGTAAACAGATTGCTTGTATTGTTGGCTTCCAAACCATCCAACGGTAAACAAGCAGCTGCTCTTGTTGCATTCGTTGCAATGGTTTTTTCATGGATTAACTGGGGTTTAGGATTAATAATCGGTGCTCTTTTAGCAAGAGAGACTGGACGACAGGCATATTTCAGGAACATACCCATGCACTATCCAGTCATCGTTACATCAGGCTACACAGGATTGGGTATAATATGGCACTGGGGATTATCTGGATCGGCACCACTCCTCTCAGCCACAAAAGGGCACTTCTTCGAAGACCTTTATGGTGTAATTCCAACAGACCAGACAATATTCTCTGGATATGCTCTCATACTGAGTATATTATCGATTATATTCGTGGTTACTGTTATGTATGCGATCTCACCCTCTGATCCCTCGAGATGCCGCGGAATTGACCATTATGCACCACATTTGATCGAGAAGAAAGAAGAGGCAGGTGAGGAGGAATCTAAAACCACAACATTGGCAGACAGAATAGAAGACAGCAGAATTATCGGTGGAATCCTGTCAATTATGGGTGTTATATGGTTAATTTACTACTTCGGTGTTCAGAGAGGAGATCTCAATTTAAACATAGTCAACTTTACGTTCCTATTTATCGGTCTGGTACTTTACCTAAGACCAATAAGATATCTCAGGGCTTTTTATAAGGCAATACCCTCTTCGGCAGGCATTGTTCTGCAGTTTCCATTCTACGCTGGAATAATGGGAATGATAAAGTTTTCAGGCCTCGGAAAAATAATGGCTGGGTGGCTCGTTGGCATTTCAACACCAACCACATTCCCCTTTATCGCCTGGCTTACGGCAGGGCTTGTAAATCTGTTCGTTCCATCAGGCGGTGGAGAATGGGCTGTAATCGGAGAGACGATATCCAGAGCCGCAATGGATTTGGGTGTGCCTATGGGGAAGGCAATCATTGCCTATTCAGCTGGTGATGCATGGACAAACCTATTCCAGCCATTCTGGGCAATTCCACTGCTCGGGATTTGTGCTGTTAGAGCGAGAGATGTCTTTGGATACTGTATTACGCTTCTGATACTGTCGTTCTTCTTCTTTGCAATAGGGCTAACAGTTATACCATATTAAGCATATATAATATTAAAAAATTTTTTAAATTTTTTATATTATCAATTTAGGATTTTTGCTGATGTCGGGAACGAGATCCGATACTCAGTAATGAGACTAAGCGGAACCAGTAAAATTAACTGGACTTAAAGAAGAAATTCCAGATCCTGTCCTTCAAATGATGAATATTTAAGATTACTTTTCCTTTATCCCCCAGCATATCCTTTCCATCCACAAGCGCTTTACCAATCGCGATCGGTGTATCTTTTTCCTCAACAGTGATAAAAACAAAATCTCCCTCCTTTATTTCAGGGTCTGCATAAACAATCCCAGGCCTCATCACATCCGCCCCGTTCATGATGTAAGGAAGTGCACCGCTATCAACCATCACTTTCCATCTTGCAGGCTTATATTTTATCGCTCCAAAAACAGTCAGATACCATTTTCCCTCGTGCTCAATTAAAATGGGTTCTCCATCCACCAGAATTATCTTTCGACTGTCAACATCCACTACATCCATTTCACCGCTCAGCATAACGCCAGACCGCTCATAAACCTCGTTTATGATTTTTTTTGCCTCCTTTTTTCTAAGTCTACGGCGCATCTGTAATCCTCCGATATTTTTAAATACTTCATAATAGACGCAACTTAAAAGCCTTTTTAACTGGAGGAAAGGAACATGGCAAACAGACCGCTTGATGTGCTGAACAAATCTCTTCAAACCCCCGTAATAGTGAGACTTAAAGGTGGAAGGGAATTCAGAGGGGTGCTTGATGGATACGACATACATATGAATCTCGTCCTGAATAATGCTGAGGAGATTCAGGGTGGAGAGGTAATCAGAAAACTCGGGAGTGTTGTGGTGAGGGGAGATACCGTGGTATTCGTGTCACCTTCTCATCTTCCGGGTCAGAAGTGAATTCAGAGGTGATATGAATGTCAAAGGGTACTTCATCACTCGGGAAAAAAGGAAGAAAGACAATCCACATAAAATGTCGGAGATGCGGGAGGGTATCCTTCCACAGGCGGAAAGGTGTATGTGCTGCCTGCGGGTTTGGAAGAAGCAGAAAAATTAGAAGCCACTCATGGTTAAACAAGAAAAAGTCCAGCAACTGACCCTTATCCAATCTGATTGAAATGTGTGGTGTTGTTGGAGTATACTGCAATGATGATTCATTAACTTCACGTATTTCATATTATGCCCTTTTTTCCCTTCAACACAGAGGTCAGGAATCTGCAGGAATAGCTGTATCTGAGGGAGACAGGGTTCATCTCCACAAAGGAATGGGTCTTGTAAATGAGGTTTTCAGTGACAGGACACTTTCCAGATTAATTGGTAAAACATCTATTGGGCATGTCAGGTATTCCACGACCGGAGAATCGAGAATCGAGAACGCTCAACCATTGTTCGTAAAATCGAAAGCTGGAAACATCTGTGTATCCCATAACGGGAATCTTGTAAATTACTGGGAGATAAGAAAAGAGCTCGAGAGCGATGGGAGGGTTTTTCTGACCGAATCGGACACGGAAGTGATAGCACACCTTCTTTCATCCTACCTTCTCGAAAACGATATTGAGGAGGCTTTGAGACTTCTAACCCAAAAAATAACCGGTTCATTCACCCTGACGATTCTTCTGAATGATAAGGTCATCGGATACAGGGACCCTCTCGGATTTAAACCCCTCTGTATTGGCAAAGCTGATTTCGGCTACATACTTGCATCGGAATCATGTGCCCTGGATTCCGTCGGTGCAAAATTTCTCAGGGACATAGAACCTGGTGAAGCTGTGATAATCGACGGGGGAGAGTTAAACTTCACAAAAATAGCTGAAGCCGAAGAAAAAGCGATTTGTGTCTTCGAATATATCTATTTCGCCCGTCCGGATTCTGTGCTTGATGGAAGGAGCGTTTATACAGTGAGATACAATATCGGAAGGATTCTTGCAAGAGAGAGTCCTGCTGACGTTGATATAATTTCACCCGTCCCGGATAGTGGTACAACCTCTTCTATCGGCTATTCTTATGAGTCGGGAGTGCCGTACATAGAGGCCCTCATAAAGAACAGATATGTTGGAAGGACTTTCATAATGCCAGGTCAGAAAACAAGAGAGGTTTCAGTTCTCATCAAAATGAATGCTGTAAAAAACAACGTCAGAGGTAAAAGAGTATTGCTTATAGATGATAGCATAGTCAGGGGCACCACATCAAGAAAAATTGTTGAAATGGTGAGAGATGCCGGAGCGAAGGAAGTACATTTCAGGGTGGGGAGTCCCCCAATCATAGCCCCGTGCTATTTTGGAATAGATATGTCCACCCGAGACGAACTTATAGCTTCATCAAAGTCTGTTGAGGATGTAAAAAGAGAAATAATGGCAGATTCTCTGGCATATTTAAGTTTAAACGGATTAATTGAGGCTGTTGGAATAGACAGATTATCACTCTGTCTCGCCTGTCTAACCTCAAACTACCCTGTCAACGTTCCCGGTGAGAAAAGCAGGTGCCGATGCTGAGTTACACGGAAGATTTAAAACCCATACTCTAAAAAATGCAATCCTCCCTTCATGGAGACGATTTTGAGAACTCATAATATGTTTGTGGATCGATTTCCTGAACCTCTTTCCTATCAACGTTTATGATATATACCGAATGTAATCTGGCATTTTTAATCTCATCAACAGAAACGGGAGGGCTTGTATAGTAGATGTCGCATAGCTTTTTAACCACTTCAAGTTCCTCTTTTTTTCTTTTTCTCGGAGGGGTGAGAAAAATTCTTTCCAGAGGCATTAAATAATGTGGTGGGGCACCAATTACAAATTTAGAACAGTAATTGCTGTACCTCCCTATTTTACTCGAGATCCTTGCCCTGAGATAAGTCTGCGGATCGAGAGCATGATAAGGTGGGACATAACCTGTTTCTATTTCCACGGCTATATCCCCCATGCCTTTTACACCATAAACATCACAACTTATCGAGTTTAAATTATATTCAACCTCCACATTGTATCCTCTCTTGATAAGATGCTTTGCAACTATGAGCTCCATAACTGAGTGTGCAATATTAACCATCCTTTTCTCCTTGAGCTCAATAAGTCTGTTCCTCAACTTCAAAACCTGATTTCTCTGCTCTTTGTTAAGATCATGAGTAATCTGACTTATGAGAAAATCAATATCTTTTATGAAGTTTTCCATGAGTGATCACCTTTCCAGTTTTACACCAACAACACAATCCACCATCATATATATACCCCCAGTCACACATCAACTCCTACCACAAACCTTAAGTATTATTAATTACAATTAAATGCTACAGGTGGAGAGCAGGCTTCGGTGAGCCAAGGTTCGAACACCAAGGTGCTTCGGGAGATAGTATCAAACGAAGCAAACCAAGGTGTTCTTTTAACCGAAAGCTCCCGAGGCTCAGATCCGCCTGTTAGTTTTTTATAAATATTAATTTCGGGGTTTGACCTTATCTCCGCTGTAACAGGCTCTGAACTCAATAATTTCGAGTGTTTTTTCATTTCAAAAATCCATTCCGTCATTTGGTTACAATGAGCGTTAGAGTGGATCGTAAACCTGCCTTTTTTCGTATAAATTCCACGATCTTTCTCAAACCTTCTGTATCATCAGCCTGAACCTTTGCGACAATATCGTAAACTCCATACACTATATGAGTCTCAACAACACCATCCATATCTTTAAGAGCATCGAAAACCTTATCTTCATCTCCAATTTCAGTGTTGATCAGAATATAAGCAAGTATCATGGTACTATGTTTTCTTTCAAAATTAAATAATTTTCCGTAATAGTCTTAAATCTTAAATCCAAAATTCACTAACAGGCAAAATGGGTGATATACTTGAACAGAGATGATGCTCTTGCTCTGCTTAAAAAATATGTTAAGTCGGAGAATCTGGTCAAGCATTGTATCGCAACCGCTGCTGTTATGAGGGAAATAGCAAGGGAGATCGGCGAGGATGAGAACAAATGGGAAACAATAGGAATCCTTCATGACATAGACTATGATCTCGTAAATGGTGATATGAGTCAGCACGGGCTTAAGGCTGGTGAAATTCTGTCAGAGGAGGGTTTGAGTGAGGATATAATCGAGGTTATCAGGACACACAATCACATGATCTTCGGTAACTACAAAAAGCCAGTAGAATTTGCACTCCAGGCGGCAGATTCAGTTTCAGGGCTTATAATAGCATGTGCTCTTGTGAAAAAGGGGAAAATTTCTGATGTTACTCCCAAAACTGTAAAAAAGAAGTTTAAAGAGAAAAGTTTTGCTGCGGGCTGCGATAGAGATAGGATCAGGGAAATAGAAAAACTGAATATCGATCTGTCAAAACTTTACGAGCTGGGAATCAGGGGGTTGATTGATGTCAGAGAAGAGCTCGGTCTCGAGTGAGCTGAGTGTTGCAATAATCGGAGCCGGGAATCTCGGTTCTGCTATTGCAAAGGGTATTGTCAGAGATTTCAAAGTTACTGTGACCGGGAGAAGACCGGACGTTCTTAGAGAGCTGCAAAATCTTGGATGCTCTGTGGAAAAGGATAACAGAAGAGCTGCAGCAAAATGCGATATCGTGTTCATAACTGTTAAACCAAAAGATGTTACGTATGTTTTGGAGGAGATAAAAGACTATGTAAAGGATAAAATAGTTGTGAGCTTTGCCGCAATGAAAAAAATTGATGAGCTTAAAGGAATTATACCCGACTCAGCAGTAGTAAGGGCGATGACAAACATCTTTTCTGAACTGGGCTGTGCATTCACATCATACTTCACAAAAGATGAAATCGATACTTCAGAACTCGAGAAAATTATTTCACGTATTGGAGAAGTTCACAGGGCTACTTCAGAAGATGAGATTGAGCTCATGACTGCCTTTTCAGGAAGTGCTCCGGCTTTTGTTGCAAAATTAATTGAGAGCTTTATCTATGCTGGACTGAAGTGCGGCTTGGATGCTGAGATTTCGAAAAAGGTCACCCTTTCAGTCTTCAAGGGAACCTCTAAAATGGTTAAGGATACTGAACCTGAGAGTTTGATCAGAAGAATCACGACTCCATCTGGAACCACCATACAAGGTCTTGCCAAGCTAATGGAGTATAGAGTAGATTTTGCAATTGTGGAAGCTCTTGAAGCAACTGCCAGAAGAGCAAAAAACGATTGAATAGAGGCTAAAAATAGATGCTGACCAGAGTCGACTCCAAACTTTAAAAATGAGCGATTTCGACTGTAAGTTGCTGTAAATTCAGGAACAGATTAAAAAGTGAAGAGAGTTAGAGTGTCAGTATTTTTGAAAGACCGCTGCAAAACCCATTCCCCCTCCTATGCAGAGTCCAGCAAGTCCGTATTCGATATCTCTCCTTAACATTTCATGGACCAATGTGGTGGTTATTCTTGCCCCCGTACACCCAATTGGATGACCCATGCTAATTCCACTGCCATTAACATTTGTTATTGATGGGTCAAGGCCGAGTTCCTTTATGACTGCCAGTGCCTGAGCAGCAAAGGCTTCGTTTATGTCAAAAATGCCTATATCTTCTATGTTCAGGTTGGCTTTTTTCAAAGCTTTCCTTATGGCTGGGATCGGCCCAAGTCCCATATAGGCAGGATCTATTGCTCCTGCTGCGAAACTGACAACTCTCACAAGTGGTTTGAGACCGAGTTCTTCTGCCTTCTTTGAGGACA
>MTML01000084.1 GCA_002011215.1 Archaeoglobus sp. JdFR-24 | reverse complement strand
TGAAACGGAACATGAATTAATCAAGGAAAAGACACACCTCTACAGGTGTAAAGACTGTGGCACGTTTTCCACCCATCTTCCTGAAAAGGAAATAGAAGTGAGGGCAATAATAAGCTCGGAAGATGAGTCAGAGAAGGGGAAACTTTTCCTCAAAGAAAGTGAGATTGTTGAGAAGGGTGACGAAATGATTGTAGATGTAAGTAATGGATTCCGAATTGGTGAGGTAACCTCCCTCGAGCTTAAAAATGGTAAAAGAACTGAGATTTCAGATGCAAAATCAATCGCGACCGTGTGGTTGAGAGACACAGGAGAAGTCGCGGTAAAAATAAGTCTCCACAGGAGATCTGTAACCTCACCAATGACAATACACACTTCAGGCGAGACGGAATTCAAGATTGGAGATGAACTCGAAATTGGAAACAAAAAGTACAGAATAACCAAAATAAAATCGAGAGATGGGAAGGTCATTGATAGGATTGATGATACTGTCAAGGCCAAAAATATAAAGAGGGTTTATGCCAAGCTTGAATCAAAGATAAAGAGATCAAAAGGAAGGAGAAGATGAGTAACCCAATGAGAAAAAATGAAAGCATATACGAACCAAATAAAGCACTTAGGCTGAGGGATTTCATAAAGGCCAGGGGGTACTTCTTTTCAGTTGTTGGTTATGATCATAAAGAAGGTGTGAAGTCATTTCTCAGATACGTTCCCTCCACTGACGGTGAAAGGATTTCCAGAGATGGTAAGAGGTACAGAAAACTCCTACATAAAGAGGCTATTGACTTCTCTCTGACCAAAAATCTCAAATATTACAGAAAGGATAAAGGAGTATTTATTGTTCCTGTTGAGGACATAGAAGAGATTTTTAAACCAGAGGAGAGAATTTCAACCATTGAGGACAGGGAAGTAAGAAAGGTTGTGGAATTTTTCAGTGGAATCCCTGAGAGCAAAATGGGTGTCACCGGTTCGAGGCTCATTGGCCTTGAAATGAATGACAGTGATATCGATTTTATAATGTACGGTAAATTTTGGTTTGAGGGTCAGAAAAGAATTAAAAAGGGAATCGAGAGTGGAAAAGTCAGTGAACCAACGGAGAATACATGGAACTTCATATACGCAAAGAGGAAAGTTAACGTCCCCTTTGACATATTCCTTGCTCATGAGAGAAGAAAATACCACAGGGCTATGCTCGGATCAACATATTTTGATCTGCTATATGTCAGAGACTACGAAGAGCTTAAAAAACCAATTCCTGAAGAGAAGGGTAAAAAGATGGCAAAAATGATCGTCAGAGCCAGACTTAAGAATAATTCCCTGACTTTCGATTACCCCGCCTATTATCCGATCGAGCATTCCGAAGTGAAGGCAATTCTTTGTTTTACCCATACTTATGTGGGTCAGGCTCTTGTCGGAGAAGTCATTGAGGCCCGTGGAGATGTTGAGATTATTGATGGTGAGAAATATCTCATCGTCGGGACTTCGAGAGAAGTTGAGGACGAATACATCGTTTCCTTAGACTTCCTCGAAAAAACAGGGCTTATGGATGAATTTGAATCATGGAAGAAGGATCAGAGACAGATATATTAAAGCCCGGATGTGATAGAGATGATAGCCATATTCTCAGGCGGAACCGGAACTCCAAAGCTGCTGTGGGGTTTGAAAGAAATCCTCGACGACTTCTGTGTGGTTGTAAATACGGGTGAGGATGTGTGGGTTTCAGGAAACAAGGTCTGTCCAGATATCGATTCTGTGATCTACACACTAGCGGGAATCATTGACACAGAAAAGTGGTGGGGAGTTGAGAGAGATACGTTCATTACACACGAACACCTCAAAAAAATTGGCCATGATGAGGGGATGAAGATTGGTGATCTCGATAGATGCACACATATTTTTCGAAGTGAGCTTCTGAGGAGTGGGAAAAGCCTTGTTGAGGCAACAAGAATACTCAAGAAGGGGTTCGGAATAAAACAGGATATTTTCCCGATGTGCAACGAGGAGGTTTCAACAATCATCGAAACAGAGTATGGAGATATGCATTTCCAGGAGTTCTGGGTTTTGAAGAGGGGTGAACCAGAGGTTAAAAGAGTGAAAGTGAAAGGTGTGGAGGATGCCAGTATTCCCGAAGAGGTCAAAAAGGCTCTGGATAACTGTAAAACCATAATAATCGGTCCAAGCAATCCCGTTACCAGCATAGGCCCCATAATCTCAGTTCCAGGATATGGAGAGGTTCTGAAGACAAAAAAGGTAATTGCTGTTTCACCACTCATAGGAAACCAGCCCGTAAGCGGGCCCGCAGGAAAATTTATGCAAGCATTGAATGTTGAGGTCTCTCCTGGAGGTGTTGCCAGAATTTACAGAGATTTTCTTGATGTGCTGGTTGTTGACAGGGCAGACGAAGACTTGAAGTTAGATGATATTGAAGTGGTTGCCACATCTACAATAATGAAGTCGAAGGAGGATGCCATAAAGCTTGCCGAATTTTTACTTTCTCTGATTTGAGGTTTTGAACGCTGAAGTTTGAATAATTGCCTATTCGAGCAGGCAGAGCAAAGACTGCACTTAATTCATAAACTTCGGTTACAAGTTTTACAGTTTTAAAGATCACCGTAAATTTCGCTTACAAGCTTGAGAAGAATTTCTTTTGCTTTTTTCCTATCCTCCGATCTGATATTATTTCCAATTTTTTCTCCAAGGGGGCAATGGGAGTCCAGAACCACTTCGTTTTTCTTGTTCAGGACAAGAGGATATATTCTGCATCCTTCCGGTCGAAACTCATAAATTTTGCATCTTCTTTTCTCAAGAAAGAAACATTCCCCACCAATATTTCTGAGCTGAGATATTCCATCCACATTAGCTGTAAAATCTTCCCTTGAATATCCAAGCTTCTCTATTCTCCTGATGTCCTTCTCAGTCAGTGGCATTTCTGTATTTATGCAGCACTTTCCACAGTATCCATCATCAGTTTTGCAGTTCACTTCAAAAAAATAACCATAGTCATTCTTTTTCCTTTTTTCTGATTTTCTCGAGATATCTTTCAAGATTCATCCCTTCCTTTCTTGCTATTTTTCTCAAGATATTTACTGTACCTGTGGAATACTGTACCGCTTTTTTGTCTCTTAATGCTATCTCTTCAGGTAAATACCCGAGCGCAACCTTTCTCAAAATATATTTTCGTATGACATCGCCATTGACTCTCTTGACTTTCTCTCCAGGTGGAATTGAAATGGCCTCTCTTATCATGTCCCACTGCAAATACGGGAGGAGGAGTTTCATCTCAAGAGAATAGGCAATTTTTGAGTCTCTAACCAGATTGTTCCTGCCAAGATTTCTGACATCATCGATAAGCGCGGATTCAAGTTCAAAATTTTGCAGAGTTGTGTACCTCATGTACCCTCCAAAGAGTTCATCTGCCCCCTGCCCGAAAACAACATTTGAGTAGCCGAGTTCCCTAGCAAATTCAAGCGTAAGATAAACTGGAATGGCTATTGAGACCTGCAAAGGATTTGAGGTTTCAATTGCCTTAACCACTTCAGGCAAAATCTCCCTAATCCTGGCTTCATTAAAATCTCTAATGTTCACTTCCCGTCCAAGCATTTTTCCTGCTTTTATCAGCCATTCCTTTTCACCGGAATTTGAGGTGACAGAAATGAGTTCACAATCATAAATTGAAGCGAGCAATGACGAATCGATACCACCGGAGAAGGCTATACAACTGAACCCGGGGTCAAAATTCTTCAAGATTTTTTCTATCTCCTTTTCATGTTCCTCCAGACTCCTGGGGATTGGCTTGAAAACATCCTCAAAACGGAAAAGTTTTCTTTCGATAACTGTTCCATCATAACCCAATTTGATGACTTCGCCAGGCATAACCTCCACCACATCACCGGGATGGTCAAAATACCCCTTAAAAGATGAAAATGAGAGATCAAAGGGGCTGTAGTATAGAGGCTTTCCCCCAATTACATCTCTTGAGACCAGGATATGCGATGGTCTTATCGCGAGCATTGCATAGAACCCGTTTAACCTTAAAGGTAGCTCTTCAGCATCTTTCAGATTCATTTCACCTTCAAAGTCAAAGAAGAGGTTGCCCTTTTCCTTTGACGGATACCTGCAACTTGCAAATATTCTCTCAGCTCTTCCTCCCTTCACCTCAGCAAATGCAAATATCGACATTTACGCACCTCTTTATTATTCTATCTTTCTTGTCGCAAACATTATCACATACGATTTCAGGTTTTAGATATTATAGCTTCTGGTTATAGCTTCTGGTGTTACTAACTATTTCAACCACTTTCAAACCACACACATGTTTTAATAGATTGACGCTTATTAAATAGGCAGGCAAGTCCGAAGCCAGATTAGATAAGGAGGTCATCTTCATATGGAAACTGCTGAAGCGAGTGAATTTTTCTGTCAGAAATGCGGCCGAATAAAAAAGAGATGTATATGTAAAAAGGGGATCAGAAGAGAGAAAAATTTAAGGCTTTTCAGGGAAATTTCAGGCGAGAGTAAACTCAAACCACTTTTCGATACAGATGATGAAATAGCTCATTACAAGGTTTTTGAACCATACAACCCCATGCCGTCACTCGATCTGGGTGATGATCTTCCAAATGAATTGATTGCAGCTCTCGAGTCAAGAGGAATAAAAAAACTTTACAGTTTTCAGAAACGGGCAATTGATGTTTTGCGTTCAGGAAAAAACGCAGTTATAACTGCTCCAACTGGCTTTGGAAAAACAGAGGCATTTGTAATACCCATGATTGAAAGAATAGCCAAAGAAGGCGGTAAAGGGATCATCATCTATCCCACAAAGGCCCTTGCAGCAGATCAGGAAATAAAAATCAGATATTATGGTTCGTCAGCAGGTTTAGAGGTTACACGATTCGATGGTGATTCTGCTGAAAGTGAGAGAAGAGACGTTTTTGTTGGAAGGAGCGACATAATCCTTTCCAATCCTGATATGATCGATTATCATTTGCGAAATACGGAGAGTTTCAGAAGAGTGGTTAGAGATCTAAAATTCCTCGCAGTTGATGAATTACATTACTACACGGGTGTACTGGGCACAAATCTTTATTATCTCGTGAAGAGACTATCAAGATTTTCAGATTTTCAAATTGCAAGTGCTTCAGCAACGATTTCAAATGCAGAAGAATTTGCAACTGCTCTTTTCGACAGAGACTTCATATGGATCGATGGAGAGCACAGAAAGGGAAGAATGCACTTGGTAATGAGGTGCTCCCCAAACATATATTCATCTCTGAGGGAAATCGTAAGAGCCGTTCCCGATAGAAAAGTGATTGTTTTTGGAAACAGCTACAAAGCAGTAGAGACATTTGCATGGTTGCTCAACAGAGAAGGAATAAAAGCGGCAGTACACAAAGGAGGATTGACAAAAGATGTCAGAAGTTTTGTCGAGAACTACTTCAGATCGGGAAAGATAAATGTGGTTGTTTCAACCTCAACTCTTGAACTTGGAGTTGACATCGGAGACGTTGATGTTGTTGTCTCAGAGCTCGTTAACTATCCCCAGTTTCAGCAGAGAGTGGGAAGAGCCGGGAGAATGGGGCAGGAGAGCATTGGTGTTCTTCTGATGAGAGAAGACGATGCTATAAGCAATTATTATAGAGAGTTTCCAGAAGAATATTTCAAAAGCGAGAATTTTGGTTATGTTGAAAGGTACAACGAAGAAATTATGAAGTATCAGATCCTCTCAATGGTCATCGAGAGACCATTACAGATAAAAGAATTGGATGAAAAGCAAAGGGAGATTCTTAAACTGATTCTTTTGAATGGTTTTGCACAGGAGTTTGATGGAGTCATATTGCCCACACAGAAAGGAATAGAAATTATGAGAAACTTCAGCATGCGCGGAATTGGCGAATCCATCAAAATGATTAAAGATGGCAGGGTGATTGGTGAGAGAGTACTTCCAGTTGCAATAAAAGAGATGTTTCCAGGAAGCATACTCATCCATAACGGTGAGAGGTTGCTGTGCACCCGGCTCGATATGGATAAAAAAGAAGCTCATTTCATAAATACCACAACAGGATACATCACATTCCCACTTTACACCTCAATTCCCGTTATTCTCGATATTGAAGATGAAATGGCTGGAATCGTGCATTCCTGCTACTGTTCGATGGAGATAACCATAAATGTTTTCGGTTATGTTGAGAAAGATATCCACACATATGAGAAAAAAAGAGTCAGATATCTAGATGATCCCGTTTCATACACCTTCAAAACTAAAGGATTCCTATTTTCTGCCCCATTTCCAGAGTCTATGGAATACGATGACTATTTCGCCGGAAGCTTTCATGCACTCGAGCACGTTCTCATTGAAACGAGTGATATAATAACCGGAGGTGGGAGTGCTCAGATGGGTGGTATTTCAACTCCAGAAGGCGATATTTTTGTTTATGACGCTTCGTTTGGCGGAAGTGGTCTAAGTAAACTTCTTTTCAAGCGGCTCCAGAAAGCCTTCAAGATCTCCCTTGAGGTTCTTGAAAAATGCAGCTGTAACAGAGTAGAGGGGTGTCCAAGATGTACATACAGTTATCAGTGCGGTAATAACAACACCCCATTGAACAGAATCGGAGCCATAAGTATCATCAGGAAAATCAATAGAGGTTTAAAGAGGGAGACTGACGTGGAAAAATACAGAAATGTATGTGATTTCAAGTATTTTCCGTGATTCTGATCTAACTATCCCTCCAATCTACTAAAATAAGATTCAAAGACCATCCACAAACTCCCGCATTCTCTCAACAGCTTCCTTCAATTTTTCCATACTCACAGCATATGCACATCTTATGAACCCTTCCCCAGACTCGCCAAAGGCATTTCCAGGAACAACTGCAACATTCTTCTCAATCAGCAACCTCTCAGCAAACTCCTCGCTGCTGAGTCCTGTACTTTCAACGCTTGGAAAGGCATAGAATGCGCCTTCTGGCTTTATTGTATCGAGAAACTCATTCAACTTTCTAACGAAGAAGTTCCTTCTTCGCATGTATTCTGCTCTCATAGCTTCAAGTTCATCTTCTCCATTCCTGAGAGCCTCAATAGCTCCTATCTGAGCTGTTGTAGGAGCACATAACATCGAATACTGATGTATCTTGAGGGCGGCTTCACTTATGTCTTCTGGAGCGATGATATAACCCACCCTCAACCCGGTCATCGCAAAAGCCTTTGAAAAACCGTTCAATATTACTGTACGATCTTCCATCCCTTCAAGTGCTGCAATGGAAATGTGCGGATGGCTGTAGGACAGTTCAGCATAGATTTCATCTGATATCACAATCATGTCATTTTCCACAATAGCATCAGCTATCTCCTCAAGTTCCTTTTTACCATAGCTCACACCAGTTGGATTGGAAGGGTAGTTCAAAATCAGAGCCTTTGGTCTTGTTTCCTTGGCGTATTCGGAGATAAGCTCATAGGTGAGTTTAAAGGTGGGGTTTGTGGGAATTGAGACTGCTCTTCCTCCAGCGAGAATAGTTAATGGCTTGTAAGAAACATAACATGGCTCAGGAACAAACACGACATCTCCTGGATTGACAATTGCCCTCATAGCAAGATCAAAACCTTCACTCACTCCAGTGGTAACGATAACTCGCGAAGCATCTGTCTGAACTCCAAATTTTGAGTGATATCTACAAATCTCTTCCCTGAGCTCCATCAGACCCTGATTCGATGTATAAGAAGTGATCCCTTTTTCAAGAGAATATATCATCTCCTCCCTTATTCTCCATGGCGTCGGGAAATCGGGTTCACCCACACCAAGACTTATAACATCCTCTCTACCACTAATCAAATCGAAAAATTTTCTTATTCCTGATGGTTTTATCTCCAGGAGATTTCTGTTTATCCTTTCTTTTTTATTCTCTCCATCTCCAAATTCACGGGACAATTGCCAGCCTCCTATCTTCTTCATCGCTGAAGAGAAGAACTCCCTCCTCTTTATAAGTTTTAAGTACGAAATGAGTATTGGTATCTCTTACCTCTGGCATTGTCGATATTTTTTCTGAAATAAAAAAGGATACTTCCTTGAGCGATTTCCCCTTAACAACCACCTGGAAATCGTATTCTCCGCTCACAAGCCTTACCGCATGTACCTCAGGAAACTTGGCAATTCTTTTTGCTATATCATCATAACCTTTCTCTCTCGAAAGATTGACTCTCACATCGATAACCGCCACAACGAATTCCTCACCAACTTTTTCCCAGTCAATTATTGCTTTATACTTTAGAACTGTTCCATCCTTCTCTTTCTCTCCAATCATTTTTTCAACTTCCTTTTCTGATAACCCCGTAATTTCTGATATTTCCCGGAAAGTCAGACGAGCATTATTTTCCAGTATTTTAAGGATTTCAATAACTTTATCAGCATCATACGTTTCATTAAAACCTTTTATTTCCTCACCGCCCATTTAACCACCTTGAAAGTCAAAATAACGATATTATATAATACATTTTTGGTCATATTTACATAACCGAGCAAATAATATCTATGTATACTCACAAAAGCACGTTCAAGTAACATATTTAAACCATGGTTTCTCTCCGCAAAATATGAAAATCATAATAATGGCTGGAGGGTATGCAACAAGACTCTGGCCAATCACAAAAACAAAACCCAAACCTCTCCTACCCATTGGAAGGAAAAAAATTATTGACTATATCTATGATAAGGTCAGAAAGTTTGGTTACCCGATTATAGTGTCCACCAATAAACGTTTTGAGGAGGACTTTCGCAGATGGAGTTCAAACAAGGACATCGAGCTTATTGTGGAAGAGACACTTAAAGAGGAGGAAAAACTGGGAGCTGTTAAAGCTCTGGCAGAAATCGCAAGAGAAATCGATGATGATCTTTTTGTGATCGCTGGGGATAATCTATTTTCATTCGATCTTGAAGATTTTCTAAACTACTACAGGAAAAAAAATTCTTCAGTTACTGCGCTTTACGATGTGGGGGATTACGAACTTGCTTCCAGATACGGAGTTGCTCATCTTAATGGTGAAAGGATCACCAGATTCCTTGAAAAACCAGAAAAACCACCCTCCACACTTGTGGGAATTGGTATATATGCATTAACAAGAGAAGCTGTTGATCTGCTCATTGAATACGTTGATTCATTTAAAAAATATGACAATCTCGGAGATTTCATATCCTATCTATGTCAGAAATCGAGTGTTTACGGGTATCCCTTCTCCAATGGCAACTGGTATGACGTTGGAAACCCGGATTCGTACATTGAAGCACTCAAATTTTACATGGAGCACCATATTGGAGATGCCAAAATAGACAAAATATCCAAAATAATAAAACCCGTTGTTATCGAGGGTGGCACAGAAATAAAGGGACGTTCTATAATAGGACCGTTCGCATATATTGGAGAGGACTGTAAAATCGAAAACTCGGATGTGAGCGAATCAGTAATTTTTGACGGTGTGGTGATAAGGAAAACAAAGGTCTGGCGGAGCATAATAGATGAGCACTGTGAGATAAGAAACCTCGAACTCAACAGCTCGATTATAGGTGGTCATGCAAAGATTCAAAGAGGGGATTGAGGTTAAAGTACATTGGCTGAAATTTCAGAATTAACATAATTTAATCGTACCATGAAAATCGCCATAATAGACGGTTATGTTGATGAACCTTCATGTCTTGGTGTTCCTCCATACATCTCACCCTATCCTCGATACATTTACGGCATGCTTAAGAAATTTGGAGTGCATGCCCTATATCTGACAATAGATACCCTCAGAAGAGATTATCAGTTGAAAAAGAGGTTGCGAGATTTCGATCTGCTCATTGTAATTGCTGGTATGGCAGTTCCCGGAAAATATCTGGGTGGAGAACCATTGAGCCTCAGGGAATTATCAAACCTCTTTCCCGTAAACAAACCTGCTGAAAAAATTCTTGCTGGTCCCATTGTTCTTGAGATGACTGCAAAAGATAAAAAAAGGCTTGAAGGATACGAAATCCTGGATTTCCCCTTTGAAAGAGAGCTTTTAGAATATCTGCAAAATTTTTTCAGGAGAGAAATTAAAAAAGAAAATAAAAGAGATCTCGTAAACGAGTTCAGCATTCTCGGAGCAGAGGTTGTGCGACAGCATCCAGATTTTCCAAATATCATGTGCGAAATAGAGACCTATAAAGGATGTTACTGGAGAAAGTGTTCATTCTGCATCGAAAGGATTCATGGAGAACCTTCTATGAGGTCTCCCTCAGCCGTGATCGATGAAATTCATGCTCTCTACAGAAATGGGTGCAGATACTTCAGACTCGGAAATCAAACTGACTTTTTCACATATATGGCAGACTCCAGCACAGATGTGCCAAGGCCCAATCCAGAGATGATCAAAAACTTCCATAGAGAGATATGGAGAAGATGTCCTAAAATCAAAACCCTTCATCTTGACAATGTCAATCCGAAAACAATTGCTGAGTGGCCCGAAGAGTGCAAGGATATAATTAAAACCATTGTAGTATATCAGACTCCAGGAAATATAGCTGCGATGGGGCTTGAAAGTGCCGATGAGAAGGTTATCAGAAAGAACAGACTTGCTGCAACTCCAGAAGAGGTTCTGATGGCAATAGAGATGATCAATGCCTATGGAAGACAAACTGGATACAATGGCCTTCCCTGTTTTTTACCCGGCTTGAATTTTGTGGGCGGTTTGAAAGGCGAAACCAGAGAGACATTTGAAGAAAATTATCATTTCCTCAAGGAAATTCTTGAAAGAAATCTATTTTTACGGAGGATAAATATAAGACAGGTCAAAGTTTTTCCAGGAACACCGATGGAGAAGATTGGAGAAAAGATAGTGAAAAAGCATAAGAATCAATTCAGGATATTCAAGAAGAAGGTGAGGGACAATATAGATAGGGTGATCCTCAAAAAAATGATCCCGGTTGGCAGAAAAATTACTGATGTCAGATGTGAAGTCATAGAAGGGAAAATTACGTTTGGAAGACAGCTCGCAAGTTATCCCCTGTTAATAGGTATCATCGGAAAATACGAAAGAAACCAGTTTATTGACGTTAGAGTGACAGATTATGGGGTGAGGAGTTTAACCGCCGTTAAATATCCTCTAAACCCATAAAAAAATAACACAGGAAGAGCTTGAAGCAATCCCAGGTATTTAACAGGAAGATCCTGGATGCAATATTAAAAGAGGGTTTTGAGAGTATTAATGGAGCAACGAATGAAAGAAAAAGAGATTTGGAAATGACAAAGACATTTTTCGGATTTTATCCATTGAAGAAACACTATGATTTACCAAAATTCAAAATAAAAAACTACAGGTCCTCTATAAATTTTATACAAAGTTTCCAGATGAAGTAATGGGGTTCTATAATTAAAAATAATTAAGTTAAGGTGTTAAGCATTTTTTAATGAATATCTCAATGAAATAAAATTTCTCTAAAAGCTAATATTCTCATATAAATAAATTAAAGGTAAAATGGTAAAATTCTTAAAGAGGAGAGTTCAATAAGAAATGCCTTTCGCAGGTGATGTTATGATTCATGATAAAAACATTTTCGAGAACATTCTTAATTCTCAGAAGATTTTCAGGAACAGAGATGTGTTGAGACACTCCTATACTCCAGAATATCTCCCTCACAGGAAAGAACAAATAGAAAATCTTGCGTCTATCCTTGTTTCTGCTTTAAAAGGAGAGACGCCTTCAAATATACTTATCTACGGTAAGACTGGAACAGGAAAAACTGCAACAGTTAAATTCGTTGGCAGGGAGCTTGAAAAGTTCAGTATAAAGTACAACTCAAAATGTTTTGTGCATTATCTGAACTGTGAAATCATAGACACCCAATACAGAGTTCTCGCCACACTAGCTAAAGTGCTGGGAAAGAACGTCCCCATGACCGGATGGCCAACAGATCAGGTTTATGAAGAGGTGAGGAGAGCCATAGATGTATGCTCTCAGACGATTATAATCGTGCTCGATGAAATCGATAAGCTCGTAAAGAAGGGAGATGATGTTCTTTACAACCTCTCCAGGATCAATTCCGAGCTTGAGAGGGCAAGGGTAAGTATGATTGGCATCTCAAACGATTTGAAGTTCAAGAACTTTTTAGATCCAAGGGTAATCAGCTCTCTAAGTGAGGAAGAGATAGTTTTCCCGCCTTATAATGCCGAGCAGCTTCAGGATATACTAGCCCAGAGAGCGAGTATAGCTTTCATGGACGATGTTCTTGACGAGGAGGTAATTCCCTTCTGTGCTGCACTTGCCGCACAGGAACATGGAGATGCTCGAAAAGCCCTCGATCTCCTTAGAGTGAGCGGTGAGATTGCCGAAAGAGAGGGTGATAGCAAAGTAACAAAAGAGCATGTGAAAAAGGCCGTTAAGAAAATCGAGTCCGATCACGTAATGGAAGTTGTTAGAACTCTTCCAACCCAAAACAAGGTGTTGCTTTTCGGGATGATTTTGCTGTCAGAGATGGGAAGAAGAAAATTTACCACCGGTGAGGTCTATACAATTTATAAATCATTGTGCAAAAGGGTTGGCCTGGATGTGCTTACCCAGAGAAGAATAAGTGATCTAATCTCAGAGCTCGACATGCTTGGAATACTGAATTCCATAGTAATATCAAAAGGGAGATACGGGAGAACCAGGGAGATCAAGCTTGATGTGCCAGTTAAGCCAGTTAAAAAAGTCATATTAGAGGATTACAGACTTGAACTACTCTCAAAAGCCGAAAGCACAATAAGAAATACCATATCACTCGATCTTTTCGAATCTGAAACTATATTTTAATTTAGAATTTAAAAGTTTGTAAAAAATATAAAAAGTAAAAAATTCCCACATAGATTTTTAATAGTCAGTTTCACTCGATTTTAACTTTCTTTTTCTCCTCTTTCTTTGGATACTTTTTCTTCAGGACGACCTCAAGAACTCCATTGTTGTATCTCGCTTTAGCGGAATCGGGATCGACTTCAGCAGGAAGTTCAACTGTCTCATAATACTTTCTGTTTTCTCCTTCAGCCTTTATTTCAAGGCTTTTCTCTGATGCGTTCAAATCAATATCTTCCTTGTTAACTCCAGGCATCTCAGCGATGACATGGACCTCTTCATCGGTTTCCATGACATCTATCAGTGGTTTCCTCTCCTCGATCCCTGTTTCACCCCTCATTGCCTCAAATTTGGTACCGAATTCTTTGATCTCAGGTTTTCCATCAGGACCTATCCTTATAGAGAAACCTCTGACAAATGGTCTGTTTTCTCCTGGTAAAGTTCTAAAGATCTCATTAAAGTCCCTTGTTATCTTCCTGAATATCTCGTCAAATTCCTCGCCGAAAGGGAATCTAAGCATGTCAAACATTTCATCGAAAATGTCATCCCAATCCTTGTCCCTTTTCCTCCTTCTCCAGGTCATAAACCATCACCTCCTTTTCCCAAATTTTTCGATTTAGCAGATCAAATTAAATATTCAATCAAGCTTTAAACATACATTTTGTGAAAGTCTTTAACGATTTTCCTATACCTTTCAAGGTCTTCTTTTGTTAAACTTGGCCTTATTTTTTCCATTGCCTTTTCAAAGTGCTCCTTGGTAATCTTAATTTCCTTTGCAATCTTATTAACATCTTCTTTTGACAAACCAGTAATCAATTTTTCTCTTATTGCCAGCATACCTGCTTCCCTGCATACTGCCTCGATATCCGCACCACTGTATCCCTCCGACATTTCCGCAAGCTCGTCGAGGTTCACATCCTCTGCAAGGGGCATTCCTCTCGTGTGAATCTTAAATATTTCCTTTCTTGATTTCAAATCGGGAGCGGGTATGAATATGTGTCTCTCAATCCTCCCTGGCCTGAGAAGAGCTGGATCGACTATGTCAGGCCTGTTTGTTGCTGCAATAACAACAACATCTTTAAGCTCTTCAAGTCCATCGAGCTCGGTGAGCAACTGACTCACGACCCTTTCAGTAACATGGGAGTCACCGATGCCTCCTCTTCTCGGGGCAAGGCTATCTATTTCGTCAAAGAACAGCACTGCTGGAGCAACCTGTCTTGCTTTTCTGAACATCTCCCTGACATGCTTTTCGCTCTCTCCTACCCACTTGCTGAGCAATTCTGGGCCTTTTACACTTATGAAGTTGGCATTACTCTCATTCGCCACAGCTTTTGCGAGCAGTGTTTTACCGGTTCCTGGAGGGCCATATAGCAGTATTCCTCCTGGTGGTTTGATATTCACCTGTTTGAATAATTCAGGGTACTTGAGAGGCCACTCAACTGCTTCTTTCAATTCCTGTTTTGCGTTCTCAAGACCTCCAATATCGTCCCACTTTATATTAGGCACTTCTACAAGTACCTCCCTCATTGCTGACGGCTCTATGTTCTTCAAAGCTTCTATGAAATCTTCACGGGTAACTTCGATTGACTCCAGCACCTCTTCAGGTATTTTCTCGACATCTATGTCAATTTCACCAGTCTCAAGCATCTTTCGTATTGCATGCATTGCCGCTTCCTTAGCGAGTGCTTCGAGGTCCGCACCCACAAATCCTATTGTCAGATCAGCGAGCTCTTCAAGGTTCACGTCCTCTGCGAGGGGCATACTTCTAGTATGAATTTGCAGTATCTCATATCTCCCTTCCCTGTCGGGAACCCCAATCTCTATTTCCCTGTCGAATCTTCCTGGTCTTCTTAAAGCCATGTCGATAGCATCTGGTCTGTTTGTTGCTGCGATGACAATAACCTCCCCTCTCGATTCAAGGCCATCCATCAATGCAAGTAACTGAGCCACAACTCTCCTCTCCACTTCTCCAGTAACTTCTTCTCTCTTTGGAGCAATGGAGTCGATTTCATCAATGAATATTATCGCTGGGGTATTTTCCTTTGCCTCTTCAAAAATCTCTCTCAGCCTCTGCTCTGACTCACCATAAAATTTGCTCATAATCTCAGGACCGCTCAGAGATATGAAATGTGCATCAACCTCATTCGCCACAGCCTTAGCTATAAGCGTTTTACCGGTTCCTGGAGGGCCATAAAGAAGAACCCCTTTTGGTGGATCAATACCAACTTGCTGAAATATTTCAGGATGTTTCAGGGGGAGTTCAATCATCTCCCTTACCAGTCTGAGCTCCCTCTTCAAGCCTCCAATATCCTCGTAAGTAACATCCGGAACTGCTCTTTTTGCTTCTTCAACTGGCTTGTCCTTCAACTCGATTGAAGTACTTCTGGAGACGATAACAACCCCCGTTGGCTTTGTTGCAGTAACAACAAACGTCAGAGTGTGACCAAATATCTCAACTCTGATTTTCTGACCTCTTTTAACAGGTCTTCCTTCGAGTACTCTGAGCAAGTAAGCTTCTCCCCCCATTAACCTTACGGGTTCGGTAGGAGCGATTGTGATTTTCTCAGCGGATTTTGCCTCAACTTTCCTGATTTTCACACGGTCATCTATTCCAACCCCTGCGTTGTTCCTTATACTTCCGTCAATTCTTATTATTTCTTTACCTCTGTCCTCAGGATATCCTGGCCAGACGATAGCAGGAACAGAATCCTTACCTATGATTTCTATAACATCTCCACTCTGGATCCCAAGTTTATCCATTATTCCCGGATCGAGTCGTGCAATACCTCTACCTACATCACGGTAGTAAGCTTCACCAACCTTTAACATTATCTCATCTTTAACCATATCAACCACCTCCAAATCATGTTAATTATCGACATTTTATTATAAACTCAATACTATCATTTTTGTTTATTTCCTCCACTACACCTTTTTTCTTCAACTTTTCAATCGCCTTCTTAACCTCCAGATACGGAAGACCGAATTCTTCAGCTATCTCTGACACCTTAGTCGCTCCCTTTGAGAGTCCAAGTAAAGCGATCCTCTCATATTCGTCCTCTATGCATCTCTCGACCTCATCGAGGAAATGATCGAATATCTCGCTTGCTCTTGACGCTATATATCCCTGAATCAAAGAGAACTTTTTTTGTATCTCTTCCATATCCTTCAAATTCCTGTAGATTTCAGTGACTGTGTCTTTCATTACCTTCGAAGTGCTACTTCGTATATCTTGAAACAACCTGAAGGCATCTTTCAGGGTTTTATCAAGATCATCGATTTCCTGCTGAAGCAAATTTGTCTGGAAGGTGTGTGGAGTTATTGAAATTTCCAGCCTGAGGTTCTTGTAAATATAGAAATACCTCCTCCGTCCATCCTCATAGCTATTTATCAAACCAGCCCTTTCAAGTTTCTCAAGATGTTCCAGCACGGCCTTTGGTGCCATTTTGAGAGCATATGATATCTCACTCACATAACATGGCTTTTTTGATAGTAAGGAGAGAATTTTTCTCCTGCTTTCATTTCCGAGGACTTCAAGTACCGTGCCAACATCCGAGGTCAAGGTTATCACCCTTACGTTACTAACATAAAGTTAGTATAGAAGTATATAAACTTTTCGGCAAGTATGTATATCAGATAGATGTGAGGAGATACAGAAACAGAACAGATAGAGCGATTGTAATGAACATTCTTCTTGATTTGAAAGCTATGAGCACGGCTAAAACGCCAGCAAGTGTTTTTTCAGGAGAAAACGATCCATTTTGAAACATAACATCCGGAATTGCAAGACTTGAGAAAATTGCAACTGGTATGTATTTCAAAAAGGTGTAGTTTTCCAGGTTCTTAGCAGTAAAAAAGGGAATAACTCTAGGGATATAAGTCACAGCAAACATCCCTAAGATTATGATTATCAAAGTCAGAGTGTCATAGCCCTGATTCATTCTACTCTCCCCTTTGCTTTCCTCCTTTTTTCCCTCCTTTTTTCCAGCTCCCGACCAGCAAAACAGGCAATTATTGTTGCGATAAGAATATTCCAGCCTACAAGTACACTAGAAAAGACTAAGGAGATTAGTCCTGCTAAAATTGCTACAAAAACATCTATTTTATTGTTCACATTTACCACGAGAAGGTACAGGAAAAGGGCTGTTAATGTGAAAGGTAAAACACCGATAAGCCCGGAAGGTAAAATCTGACCGATAAATACCCCCATTAACGTCCCCAGGATCCAGGATGAATAGCATACTGTGTTTAGAGTTATCTGATACCCGAAACGATTGTTTATTTCTTTTAATTCCTTACTAGATATTGCAAAGGTTTCATCTGTTAACCCGAAGGCTATCAGACATTTCTTCACCAAACTCTGCTCTGAATGATATACCGAGATATAACTGCTCATAAGAATATGCCTCAAATTAATGAGGAACACTGTGAAAATGATGAAAAACGGGGAGGCTAAGGTCATGATCATCTGAAGCGCCACAAACTGGCTCGCTCCTGCAAACACCGTAGCAGACATGAGGATTGAGTGTAGCCCGATATATTTTTCCGCCAGAACTCCAAAGGCCATCGCCACAGGTATGTATCCAGCTACAACCGGCATAGAGTGTTTGAATGCTAACTTAACTTCATGATGCATACTGATCGTCGAATTAATACTACCGCTATATAAAAGCTGTTCTGTGCGATAGGGTTAACATTAGGCGGTAGGGTTAACATTAGAAGTATTAACATCGTGAACACATCAAGAAAATCTAAACCACCCGCCTTAGCAAAACTTTTAAAATCCGGAGTTTAAACTATGATGGGTTGCCGGGGTTGCCGAGTGGTAAGGCGATGGTCTGCTAAGCAGACCCGGAAAGCGCGGACAACCATTGGGCTCTGCCCGCGTGGGTTCGAATCCCACCCCCGGCGTATCTCTTTTACCCGGATTCCTTACGGTTACTTAACCGGATGTCCCACCTGATTCATATAGAACCAAAACTGGAAGGAGACGATCCAAACAGCTTTTTCAGTTCCAGAAATCTGTTACAGTATATTACTTACCAGTGTTTTATGATTTGATTAACCAATAATAATTAACAATAATCCAGAACTTGAAAAATATCTCTACGAGTCTATACACCCCATCGAAATGCTTAAATACAATTCACAAGTTTTATCTACTATGATAGGAGAATTCCCAAGTGATGGACTTTGGCATGAGTGATGCGATAAGACTCTGTAAAAGTGATTCAAAAAATGCTGTAATAGCGGAGATCAAAGTATATTCCCCAAAGTATGGTGACCTATTAAAAAACAGAGATCCCTTAGAGATACTAAAAGCTTATGAAAGGGCCGGTGCTGCAGGAATATCCTACATAACCGAACCAGAATACTTCAAAGGAGATTTCAAGCTTTTTAAAAAGATATGTAAATACAGTAACCTGCCTGTGCTGAGAAAGGACTTTATCACAGGTAAGGAGGAAATAGAGAGGACTGCAGAGGCTGAAGGGGCAGCGGTTCTATTAATAGCTCGATTATTAAAAGATAAAACTGCCGAAATGGTCGACTTTGCCCTGGAACACGGACTTGAGACAATAGTCGAAGTTCACACCACCCACGACCTCACAATTGCAACAGATACGAATTCGACAATGATAGGAATAAACAACCGGAACATATTCGAACTCGAAATAGATGATGGAAGCGTTTCAATCACTCGCGAACTCGCACCTCAGATACCTGATAAATTCATAAAGGTGAGTGAGAGCGGGATTTCAAACCTGAAGAATTTAAAAACCGCATTGACATTTGCAGATGCTGTTCTCGTTGGAACTGCTTTTATGAACGCCAGAAACCCTGAAGAGATGGTAAAAACCTTTGTGGAGGCGAGGTTATGCTGAGTAAAATAGTTGAGGGGAAAAATCTCAGTTTTGAAGAGGCATACGAACTCTTCAACACTCTTTTGAATGAAAGTCCGATAAGGATCGCAGCTTATCTTGCGTCCATTCAAAGTAAAGGATATACTGCTGAAGAGCTCGCTGGATTTGCAAAGGCGATGCGGGACAACGCAACCCAGATCGATCTCGGCACTGTGTGCGATACCTGCGGAACCGGTGGAGATTATTCCTCAACCATAAATGTGAGCACAGCTTCAACCATAATTCTTTCATGCTTCAAAAGGGTTGCAAAGCACGGAAACGTTTCGATAACATCGAAAAGCGGATCGGCAAATGTGCTGGATGCGCTGGGCATCAGGATAGATCTGGAGCCAGAAGAGGCCATGGAGGTAATAAAAAGAACTAACTTCGTCTTCCTGTTCGCTCCCATATACCATAAGGCGCTCAAAAAAATAATGCCCATCAGAAAAGAGCTGAAGATAAAAACCATATTTAACGTTCTTGGCCCATTATCCAATCCGGCCAACCCGAAATATCAGATAATCGGTGTTAACTCCAGAGATCTTGTAGATAGGGTGGCATCAGCTTTGAATTTTTTGAATGTGAAGAAAGCACTGGTTGTTTTTGGTGACGGTCTGGATGAGGTAAGTCCAAGATCTGAGACAGTGGTGGCCGAAGCTGGAAAAAACAGGGTAGAAAAATACAGAGTTGTACCTGAGGATTTTGGGCTTGACAGGGTTAAGATAATCCCATGCGGGAGTCCCGAGGAAAGTGCCAAAAGAATAAAAGCGGTTTTATCCGGTGGAGGATTAAAGGAAGATAGAAACTTCATAATGCTCAACGCCAGCATGGCCATTTATTCTGCTGGTTTTGAAGATTTTAAAGAGTGTCGGGAAATGGTAGAGTCTGTTTTAGAGGGCATGGGATTGAAAAAGCTGGAGGAAATAAGAAATGCCTGTCCAAAGGTTTGATTACGTAAATCCCCTCGAACTGTACAGTGCGATAAGAGATGAAAGAAAATTTCCATTCATATTAGAGTCTGCCGGTAAGCACGAGCGAAAGGCGAGATACACCTACATATCTTCAGATCCGAAATTCATAGTTGAGATAGATGGGAGAGGAACCAGAGTAGATGGAAAAAGAATTTCAAAAGAGACCAATCCGTTCAGGACTCTGAAAGATCTTTTTGAGACGAGAAGTGATGGGGAGAGATTTGAGGGGGGGTTTGTTGGATATATTGCCTATGATGCAGTTCACAACTTCATAGAAGGTAGAATAGACGAGCCTTCTGTTTTTTGCTTCTACGAAGATGTTTTTGTATACGATTATATTCTGAACAAGTTCTATCACATTTCTCTTGAAAATTCTTCCGAGGTTGTTAAAAGTGCTGAGAAACTTGTCAACAAAGCTAAAAGAATCAAAATAGAGGACGAAAAGGGTTCTTCTGAGATTACAGGTTGTGATGCGGACAGAGAAGATTTTGTTGACATGATCTTAAAAGCAAAGGATTACATTTACTCAGGAGATGCATTCCAAATAGTCCTTTCAAGAGAATACGAGATAAACACAGATTTATCGTCCTTCCAGATCTATAGAAACCTCAGATCAGTAAATCCCAGCCCATACATGTTTCTTCTCGAGTTTGGAAGAGACGTTATTGGTTCTTCACCGGAAACAATGGCTTCTGTCGAGGGAGAGATCGTTAAAATAAATCCGATTGCAGGAACCGCTCACAGAGGGAAAAATGCAAGGGAAGATGAAGAGATAGCCAGAACGTTACTTTCAGATGAAAAAGAGAGGGCAGAACATGTCATGCTGGTTGACCTGGCAAGAAACGATGTCAGAAAGGTAAGCAAGGCTGGAAGCGTTGAGGTTTCGAGGTTCATGGAGGTGATAAGATACAGTCACGTTCAGCACATAGAGAGCGAGGTTATCGGAACTCTGGATGATGATAAAAATGCCTTTGATGCGATGGAATCTGCATTTCCTGCCGGAACTTTAACAGGTGCTCCAAAAATCAGAGCGATGGAGATCATAGATGAGCTTGAGAAATCAAAAAGAAAGATCTATGGTGGATGTGTTGGCTATTTCTCGGTCAATGGATGGGCAGACATGGCTATCGCCATCAGAATGGTTGAGAAAGATGATGTTTGCAGAGTGAGGGCCGGTGCAGGGATAGTGGCAGATTCCAATCCCGAGAAAGAGTTCTCAGAGACTGAAAGAAAGATGTCGGCTGTTATGAAAGCCCTTGGAATTGATATGAGGGGATAGATGATGATTTTGCTTATAGATAACAGAGATTCGTTTGTCTGGAATCTTGCCGAGTATGTGTCCATGTTTGATGATGTCAAAGTCGTTCCGAACGGTGTATCAAAGGCTGAAATCAGAAAAATCGACCCGGACGGAATAATAATTTCTCCCGGACCAGGTTCACCAGATAGAAGAAGAGATGTGGGCAATTGTCCAGAAATAGTGCTTGAAATTGATGTTCCGATTCTGGGTGTTTGTCTTGGACATCAGATAATTGCACATGTTTTTGGTGGAAAAGTTGGAAGATTGAAACCTGTTCATGGAAAGATGAGTTTGATCAGGCACGACTGCAGAACAATATTTGAAGGTGTGAAAAACCCTCTCAGGGCTGGAAGATATCATTCTCTTGCAATCCTTGAAATGCCAAGAGGGTTTGAGGTTTCAGCTATCTCAGAAGATGAAACCATTATGGGAATCAGGCATAAGAAAAAGCCGATTGAAGGTGTGCAATTTCATCCTGAGAGCGTTCTAACAGAGTTTGAAAGCGGTCAGGGTTTGAGGATCGTGAAAAACTTCGTTGAGATGTCCAGGAAATATAGAAGGAAATAGGAGTGTCGTGATGTTTATAAAAATCTGTGGAATCAGGGACGTAGAAGAGCTAAAGTTCATCGAGAAATACGCTGATGCAACAGGTGTTGTTGTTGAATGTGAATCTAAAAGACAAATCAGCCACGATAAAGCTAAAAAGCTAATTGAGGCGGCGAGAATTCCAGTGTTTATGGTTTCAACACTTGACAGGTTTGAACACTGGGCTGAGTTGATAATGAAAACAGAAGCGAATTTCCTTCAAATTCATACAGATCTATCACCAAAAGACGTTGAGAGGATAAAATCCGAGTTCGATGTACACATTATGAAAACATTCAAAGTTCCTGAGGTTAGTATGGATCTAATAAGGGATGCAGAAAGGTTGATCGAGAAAATTGAAAGTTATGAGATCGACTCTATTTTGCTCGATACCGGAAGTGGTAGCGGAATTACCCATGACCACAGAGTTAGCAGTATTGTTGCAGAAGAATTTGACATAATTCTTGCAGGAGGTCTGAATCCTAAAAATGTTGTTAAAGCTGTCAAAACTGTCAAACCCTATGGCGTGGATGTTTCGAGTGGTGTTGAGAAAAACGGCAGAAAAGATAGAGGGTTGGTTGAAAAATTTGTTAAAGTTTTGGAGGAGTTTAAATGAAGTTTGGAGAATTTGGTGGACAATTCGTTCCAGAGGTCTTAATTCCACCGCTTAGAGAGCTGGAAAAAGCGTACGAGATGCTGAAGAGAGATGGGGAGTTTCAGAAAGAGTTAGATTATTATTTGAAAAATTACGCCGGAAGGCCCACCCCCCTTTACTTCGCCAGAAACCTCACAGAAAAAATCGGAGGAGCAAAAATTTACCTGAAAAGAGAAGACTTGCTGCATGGGGGGGCCCACAAAATCAACAACACAATTGGACAGGCTTTACTCGCTAAAAAGATGGGAAAACAAAGGCTTATCGCAGAAACTGGAGCTGGACAGCATGGAGTTGCAACTGCAATTGCAGGAGCTTTGCTGGGGATGAAAACTGAAATATATATGGGAAGTGAAGATGTGGAAAGGCAAAGGATGAACGTTTTCAGAATGGAGCTGCTGGGAGCGAGTGTTGTTTCAGTTGAGAGTGGTTCAAAAACTTTGAAAGATGCGATAAACGAGGCTTTAAGAGATTGGGTCGCAAGTTTTGATTATACACACTATTTGATAGGTTCTGTTGTGGGACCGTATCCTTACCCGGAGATCGTCAGGGATTTTCAGTGCGTAATCGGGAGAGAAACAAAGAGACAGATTCTGGAAATCGAAGGACATTTGCCTGATTGTATTGTCGCATGTGTTGGCGGAGGAAGCAACGCGATGGGCATCTTCCACCCGTTCCTCAACGATGAAGTCAGACTTATAGGAGTTGAGGCTGCCGGAAAGGGAGTTGAGACGGATAATCATTCAGCATCGCTCTCATGTGGAAGAAAGGGGGTTTTGCATGGAATGCTTTCCTATTTTTTGCAGGATGATGATGGACAGATTACAGACACACACAGCATAGCAGCCGGTTTGGATTACCCCGGAGTTGGGCCAGAACATGCCTATCTGAAAGAGATAAAGAGGGCTGAATATGCAACAGTTAAAGACGAGGAGGCTTTGAATGCCTTTGTTGAGCTGTCAAGGGCTGAAGGAATTTTACCGGCACTGGAATCTGCTCATGCTGTAGCCCATGCGAGGAAGATCGCAAGTGAGATGCAGAAAGATGAAGTGGTGGTTGTTAACCTGTCGGGAAGAGGGGATAAGGATCTTAAAGTTGTGATGGAGGCTATAAAATGATAGAGAGATCTCTAATTACCTTCATAACAGCAGGAGATCCGGATAAAAATGCTACACTTGAATTTCTATTTGCACTGGAAAGGTACTCAGATGTAATTGAGCTTGGCATACCCTTCAGTGATCCGATGGCTGATGGTAGAGCGATTCAGAAAGCAAACTACAGAGCATTAAAGGCTGGAACAAAGATTAAAGATGTTTTTGAAATTGTTAAGAGTTTTAGAGAGTATTCAGAAAAGCCAATTCTGCTGATGACCTACTACAACCCTGTTTATGTTAGGGGTGTAGAAAGGTTCGTTGAGGATGCCAGAAGGTCTGGGGTTGATGGAATGATAGTGGTAGATCTTCCTTTGGAGGAGGCCAATGATTATCTGCAAGCCTGCAGAGAATATGAGATGCATACTGTTTTTCTCGCAGCCCCAAACACATCCGAAGACAGACTAAGAGCTATAGATGAAGTCTCATCATTTATATACCTCGTTTCAACTTATGGTGTTACTGGAGCGCGGGAAAAGGTATCGACGATTGCATTTGATGCATTGAGAGGGGCTAAAGAAGTGTGCAGAAAGCCAGTTGCAGTTGGATTTGGAATCTCAAAACCAGAGCATGTTAGACAACTTATTGATGCAAGAGCTGATGGAGTTGTTGTGGGAAGTGCTATTGTTGAGATCATTGAAAAATATGGTGAAGATGCGACTGATAAAATTGAAGAAAAGGTCAGAGAATTCAAGTTAGCTGTTAGACGGTAACAGGGTCACAAATGGCCATCGGCTAGCTGCATTATCAGTGTAGCGTCTATACCATCTACAGCAGTTTCTGAGACATCCATAATCATTTAAATCGTTTTTGTGGTTCTTTCTTAATTTAATTTGGAAAATTATAAAAAAATACTAAATCAATCTTACACAACTAAATTATATCTTTCAAAGCTTTTGCTGCTGTGTAAATACTGCCAGCTCCACTCACATAGAGTGCCACCCTCAAGGTTTCAGCAATTTCCTCTTTTGTGGCTCCAGCCTGCAAAGCTAACTCTGCCAGGGTTTTTACTCCTTCAGTTGCACCATGGGAAGCGTCAAGCGCAAGAGCAATTAAAATCTTGAATTTCAATGGAATCACTCCTTCAGAAAAGGCAAGATCCCGTGTTTTTTCTAAATGTTCAAAAAGTTCAGGATCTAACTTATTCATAATATCAAGTATTCCGGACACATCACCACCTCCAGACAAAATTGAATTAAAAAACACCTAAATTAGATTTTATCCAGTTCCCTATTACCAGTCCTCCTCCGTGGTGTTGGAACAAATTCAACACCCGGATGTCTCTGCATCATGGGCTGTGGATAGAGTTCCATTAATTCGTAAACCTCTGAGGGGACATTAACATTTACATTTAATCCGAGTTCTTTTGCAATTTCAGCAGTTATTGGATAATCATGCGTCCATTTTCCTTCTGTAAGTATTTCTGAGACCTTTTTTGCTTTCTCTTCACCCATTTTATCTTTTAAGAGATGATATACAAAATCTCTAACCTGATTGATCGATTTTTCAGCTATGTCTGCCATGATAAGTGTTTGATCGTCGATGTCCTTCGGTTCTTTTCTCGTAACAGCTTTAAGTATTGATGGAGCAGGATAATTCATAAGTTGCGGATCGACAGGACCCAGAACAGCATGTGGATCCATAATTATTTCGTCAGCGGCAAGAGCAATAAGTGTTCCACCACTCATGGCATAGTGAGGAACGATCACAGTGGTTTTCGCCGGATGGTCTTTAATTGCCTTGGCTATCTGGGTTGATGCCAGCACCAGCCCGCCAGGCGTGTGAAGAATCAAGTCAATCGGCTTGTCTCTGGGCGTTCTCCTTATTGCCCTGAGAACCTGTTCTGAGTCTTCAACATTTATAAACCTGTAAAAAGGAATGCCAAAAAGGCCGATGCTCTCCTGTCTGTGGATCATGGTTATTATATTACTTCCCCTTTTTACCCCCAACTTTTGCATTAAAGTTTTTCTTGCTGCCATTAGCTGTCTGTGCTTCAGTTGAGGGCCCAAAAGCAGGTAGAAGAAAAACAGAAACCATATCATGTTGAAGAATGTCGAGGACGGATCAATAAACACCTTATCACCCCAATTATTCTGTTATCCTGATGATTCATATAAGTTGCTGTTCTCATTCCATTCTGTATTGATTGGGTTTCATCACATTATTTTACCCTTCTCACCACCGTAGATATCTTTAGAAGATATAATTTTCATTTTAATACTTCTATCTTAATAATTCTTAGTATTCAATTACTCGATTTTATTACTTGACTCTTAGATTGACGTCATATCAGTTTTTATATATTTATATATTTCAACAGTTAAAACCATGACGAAAATCTAAATTATAAATTTTACTATTAAATCATAAAAATATTAAAATTTAAGTTTGTAATCAAAATAGTTAAATACCAAATTACGTTTATTTAAAAGCAAAAAGAAGAGGTTGAGATCATGAGAAAAAGAAGCATTTTTTTGATATTGGTACTGTTGTCGGCGACTCTGATGATTGCAGCGGCTAGCTCAGTTCCAAGAGATGGTTATGCGGACGAGATAAGAGTTTCAAGTATGTCAAACGAAGAGACTGCTATCGTTTCAGTAGCAAACGGTGAAAACGACATATTCCTGTTCTCCAGACCTGGTGGTGCTTACAAAGACCTGAGTAAAGACATTCTGGATAAACTGTGGCTGGTAAAATCATCCTCAGTTTACCAGGAACTTACACTCAACCCAGCACATGACGAGGGAGACCTACCAGTCATCACTGTTGGTGACAAGGTGTATTTAAACCCCTTTGCAATCAGAGAGGTTAGATTTGCGGTCAACTTCCTTGTAAACAGAGAATATCTTGTCCAGAACATATACCAGGGTTCAGCCGAGGTCCAGTATGGTGCATTCCATGCTCTCTATCCATTCAATGAAAAAATGCAAGACATCTACTCTGGTCTTGGACTCAGCCCAGAAGGAGATGAACAGCTTGCA
>MTML01000104.1 GCA_002011215.1 Archaeoglobus sp. JdFR-24 | reverse complement strand
CCAGAATGGAGATTATAACAACGCATACCCACAGCCGTACGGTGGCTGGCACTGCCCTATGTGGTATTAGGGTGGGTTTTTTAAATTTTTTAAATTTTTTACCAGCATCCAACGTTGGAACAAAGCTACTCACTATCCAGCATTAAAATAGGACAATGTCCAGCTTTATAAACTTTATACTATAATATACACTACTATACAAATATTTTTGCTCACTATGATGCATTTTGCCACTCTCATTTTCCGAGGATAATATACAGTCTTTTGGATGCTTTTTATGATTTCAGATCACCAGAAAGACACAAATTTTCTTTTGGCCTCAATTTTTTAACAATTTTTTGAGGATTGTATAGTATTATCGTCAATAGCAACAAAATCGAAATATGTATTAACCCAGTAGGCGATTTTTATGAACGCCCCATTCATCCAGAGAACTCTACCTCAGGATAGCTCTGCACTATTTGTATATTACTGGTAGAAAAAGATTTGTCCATGGCTTTCCATACTACTTCTTTATGCATAAATTTAAGGCTTAGAACTGATTCCTAACTTCTTTAGACTTGCTTTAATTTTTGAGCTGTATTTAGCCATGAATGATCCAACAATTGAGGTTGAAATGACCATTGCTGTCACAGTAGCAGAAACTATTTCAGAGCCATATATGGCTGCAATAGCTATTGAGAACTCTCCTCTTGTAATGGTATTTGCCCCTATTTCAATTCCGGCAGAATATGATTTATGTAATGTTCTGCCCACAATAAATCCGGAAAAAAGTTTGCTTACGATGGCTATAAAGCTAATAATCAACGCTTGCATCAAAGACAGATTTCCAGAAAAATCGATGGAGATTCCAAAGAAGAAAAAGAAGAGGACGAGAAAAACATCTTTAAATGGCCTTGAAATCCTCTCAAATGCTTTTGGGTTAGTTGTGGAAAGAGCTGAACCGAGAGCGATTACAGTAAGAACTTCAGGAATGTTAAGATATCTTGAAATAAATGCTGCGGATAAAACTGCTGAGAATGTCAGGATCACTGGAAGTTCATCATCCCTCTGCAGAATTTTTAACAGACTCTGTTTTACAAATTTCACGATTGCAAAGAGCAAGCAAACAACGGCTATTATCTTCAGAATGAGAACGAAAGGATGTTGCAATCCTGTTGATATGATAAAAATTAGAAATGCCAGAACTATGTCTTCAAAAATCATCAGCCAGACTACTGTTTCCGATTCTGGTAAAATCAACTTTTTGTTCTCAATTAAAGAAGCTATCACCATTGCAGAGCTACTGATATAGAATGCTGATGCAACAACAAATGCTTCATAGTAGCTGAAACCAAGAGCTAAAGCGACAAAGAACCCGAGTAGCATATTTACGTTCAAATCAATGAATCCAGCAATCAAAAATGCAGAACCTCTACTCACAAGTCGTTTAGGCTTCAGCTCAAGGCCTATGTAAAATAGAAGGAATATCAAACCTAACTGACTAAAAAAGTGAAGAACCTCATCTGCACTGATGATCTTTAAACCACTATTACCCAGAAGAATACCAGCAAGTATGTAGAAAGGTATTGGGGGTAAAGATAAGCTCTTTGATACTATTGCAAGAATTAGGCACGTAAATAATGCCAGAGCAATTTGCTCCATTTAAATCCCTAAAATTTCACTCTCAAAGGTTTTTAGTTGATCATGTTCTCCAATTGCAACCACTACATCTCCTTCTTCGAATGAGAACGAGGGAGGGGGGTTAATCACATTCTTGCCCTTTCTAGACACCGCTATTATGGTCACACCAGTCCTTCTCCTTATTGCAAGCTCTCCTATGGATTTACCAGCGAGATTTTTGCTTATTACGTAAGTATGTATACTTATTCTGAGGTCAGACAATGTTGAAAATGCTATCTCAACTGCCTCCTCCTCTGCTTCAATAATGGCTCCAGTTAGAATGCTTCCAAGCCTTCTTGTTTCCCAAGCATTCAGTTCAGCAGCAGTGGGAGTTTCACTTCCTTTTTCAAGAATATAAAGTTGAATACGTCCAGAATCCATAAAAACTATCGCAATTTTATCTCCCTTTTCTGTTTCAAGTTCGTATTTTGTTCCGATTCCAGGTAATTCTATAGATTTAATACTCATAGAACTTCATAGGGTTAAATAATAAAAATACCTTTGCCTCATCCATTTGCAGAAGTTTTTCTACTTTTCTTTTTTTCAATCACCATTTTGAACTCCTATGATTGCGGTTTGCTGAATAGATGGATTTCGTAGCTTATTTAAGAGTGGTTGCGCTAACCAACACCCTCTTCCTCCGCTCAACTCCATAACCAATCTAACTATAACTAATAAGACTGTTAGGTATTTTCTCCACAATAAAAGTTAAACCATCTACCCCAACTACTCTGACTTTTCTATCTTAGCCCAACCATTTACACATTTTGCTCTCCACAGCACATTGTATTTTACAATACCGTTTGGTGAGAGCTGCGTGACATCATTACATGCTGACCCAATCATACCCTCTTTCCCTGTACAAAGAGTGTGTGAGGAAAATATTTTGCATTTAATTAATGTCAAAGCTTTTTCAGTCAAGTTCAGGAGCCGCATTTCGCAAGGTCGTTTTTATTATGCAAGGTCGTTTTTACTATATACCAACTCCCAAAAGACAGGCAATTTCAAATCCAAATTTGTTCCGTAGTCTGTACTTTTTAGACACAGCAATTGAAATATATCGGTAAATTAGTGCGGGGGGAGGGATTTGAACCCTCGGACCCCTTCGGGACAAGGTGTCCCATCAAAGATCTTAAGCCTTGCGCCTTTTCCTGACTCGGCAACCCCCGCAAATACAATGCACTCAACCAGTGTCTTATCAGAGGTGTTTATCAAACTTATGGTTTAACCTTCACTATTAGATCTGTAGAGAACGTCAATCCAGCAAATTAACAAAAGTCATTCTAAATTCAACAGATGTTCTCATGTCACAAAAAAATAAATTAAAATTTATTCCTTAGTTAAGTAATCATACAGGAAAGCTGCAAAAACCGCTCCACCTATCGGCCCTACCACATATATCGGGAAGTACGACCACAGGTTTATTCCACCCAACACAAGGTCTCCAAGATAGGGGCCGAAAGTTCTCGCAGGGTTTAAGGATGAGCCCGTTATGTTACCTATGGTTGTAATTATTCCACCCACTGTAAGCCCTATTATAAGACCGGCAAAACCAGGAGGTGCTTTACTATCAACAGCCACACCCATAATAACCAGCATTAACAGAAATGTACCGATCGCCTCAACCAGAATTGCCTGCCCATAGCTTATTCCTGGAAATGGGGCTGTTGCTCCCAATCCACCAACCGTAACTGCATCCATACCCACACTTGCAGCAAACAGAAAGCTCGCCAGGCTAGCTCCAATCAACTGTGCAACGATATATGGTACAACCTCCCCTGACGGAAATCTTTTGGTTGCCCACAAAGCAATCGTTACTGCCGGGTTGATATGACATCCCGAAACTCTTCCAAAAGAATAAATTGCTGCTGAAATAGCCAGAGCAAAAGCCATTCCTATTGCCAGCCAGTCTCCAAGTCCTCCAAGAGCACCGATACCTATGTTGAAGGGGTTTGGTATAGATGACCCTTTAGCAATCATCAGAGTTATGACCGCAGCTCCTGCTCCAAAATAGACCAGCAAAAAAGTACCGGTAATTTCAGCAACAAATCTTTTTCCCAATGTTGTCATTTTTATCCCTCTCTATGCCAAATTTTATTTGTGATCACCAGAAAAAAAAGAAAAAATTAGACTGCCTCTTTCCACTGGCAGTATGCGTGTCTGAAATCCACAAGTGATGCGGTTGCACAGTCCTTACATACTCTTGCAGGAGCTCCAGGTGTTTCTTTGTGGAGGGCAATTATGTTTGTCATCATGGTTGCCGTTACCGGTTCACTTGTGAGGAGACACGGATAATCTGCTAACCTCATAAGAGCCGAAAATCTGACAGATATGGCACAGCCAGGATAGGCATAGCGCTGTGGGTTCATAATAACTTCATTTTCCTTCACAGGCTTCAGATTAACATCGAATCCGGAAACCTTTGGCACTATATCTCCGCCTAACCCGTTTTTCATCCTTCTTGCCTTGTCAAGGTACTTCCAGCCCCTGTATATCATATCCATGAAGTCGTGGTTGTGGAGCTCAGCTGCGGCACCTCTAGTTGGATAGAGCTGTACAAAGTTGTGGAACCTCTTTGTCAGCAAATCTACAATCATCGGAGCATTGAATCCATCAAGCTCGAGAATATATTCAACCGCGCATGCTGATGAGCCTGTTGCAAGGGTCAACAGTTGATATTCATTCTTAAACTCATCAAGAGCGTTTCTCAGTGTAGAGTCCATAACTTCAGTTGTCGCTTCAATTACCGCCATCACAACATCATCCTTACACATATTAAAGGTGGACTGAGCTATATGGTGTGCGATATCTCCAACACAGTAAGCTGGCACCGTTACTATGTTTCCATAGTGAACTCCATCATCAATGGCTTCCTTTACAGCTCCTTCAATCCTCTTCCCGTATTCAGACATGTATTTCCTGACGTCAAAAGAGGTGTGTCCTAAGGAATCCATTAATTTCGCCTGTGCTTCAGTTGGGCTTTCGTAAATGAATTTTAGCATTTCTACTTCTTTTTTAACCGCATCTGAGAGAGTTGCTCCTTTTTCAACCTCATTTGCAAAAACATCTCCTATTCCATAGGATGTGTTCATTCCCCAGGATTTTGCTGCTAAAATTGTCTGTTTGTGCTCTAAGGGAATATCAACTTCCCTGAGTATTCTATTAACCACATTGCTCGTGCTTCCTGGGACTAATGCGAAGTCAACAACACAGGTTGGTCCATAAAAACCACCATATCTTCTGACCGATTCAAGTCCAATCAAAGCTTCTGCCTTTCCAATTGCATCAATGAAGGCATCCATGCTCTTCTTAAATTTCTCATCCTCCTGGTATAATATTTCCAGAATCGCCGGTGTCTGGTAGTGCTCTACAAAAGGATCATCCTCTGGTCTTATTGTTTTTGTCAAACTCCTGAGTATCTCGTAATGAGCGTTTACTGAGTCTACATGCAGCCTTATGACAGCCTTGCTCTGTCCATCAACTGCTTTCATCTTATTCACAACATCTACGTAGGCTTTTGTATCTTCTATTACAAAATTCTGCCCTCTTTTTCTTTTAACTGTTTCTACATCTGCTCTCTGGGCCATCATTGCTTCATTTACTATTTTTTCATACAGTTCAGACATAAAATCACCAATATTTTATTATGTCTGCAAAAAGAAATATTATTCGGGAGAAATTCTTAAAAAACTACAATAGGACATGTCCACCACAAACTATTTTGGGGTAATGGGACATATACTATATTGTCTTGATAAATTATGACAAAAAAGTCATAGGGGTTGATAGCATGTACGTTGCAAAAATAAGAGTAAGCCAGCATACCTGTTCCCTTGCCTATGCCACAAGAGATGGAAAGCTGTCAATGCAAATTCTTGAATATATCATCCTGAATGATGATGATGCCGTATTTCTGTGCAGGATTAGTCATATAGTGGGAAACCCAAAAAAATATTTCGATATTATTGAAAAACATGAATCCACCAAATTTCTCCAGATACTCGAAAAAACACCGACAAAGCTGGACTTTATTGCAGTTGTCAGTGACACCACGGGAATAAAAGCTTTTGAGGAATCATACTGCTTTGTAAAGCCACCAATAAAGGTAAGCAATGGCAATAAATACTACACTGTATTTGCCCCTGACGTAAAGCACCTCAAAACAGCATACGAAAAGCTCAAAAACATTGGAAAATGGGATGTTCTTGAGATTACAGTTCTAGGCACGTCAAAACCAATTCTAACAGAATCCCAGCAGAAGGTTCTGAAAGTTGCCTACGAAATGGGTTACTTTTCAAAAAGGAGAAATGTGAATATCGACAGAATTGCTGATGCGATCGGTCTTTCGAAAAGTACAACACACAAACATTTGAAGGATGCGATTTCCAGAGTAATATCAGATTATATCGAAAAGTACGAAAAGGTTCCAGAATATCTATTTGTCTAACAAATTAAATCATAACTCATGAACTATCGAAGGTATTGATTTAGTTGAAACGGTATTGATTGTGTACAACACAACCTCGATATTTTTAATAAATTTAACTCAATATGTATGGAGAAACATAAAAAACTTTATAAATGAGAAAATGTTAAATACTATTAAACAAAATAAAATAAAAATCTTTCGCAATATTTAAATATAAACCTCTGTTACGAGGGTGATTGATGAAATTAAGAAGAGCTGGTGTAGTAAATCACATATCTGGCACAGGATTCATAGTCGTCAAAGCAAACCCTGATTCTCTCCCTAAAATAGGTGCAGAAGTTGTAAACAGGAGAACGGAGAGAATTGGATTAGTCTACGACATAATTGGACCTGTAAGATCTCCATTTTTACTCATAAAGCCAAGAAAAAAGGGATTGAAAAATTTAGTATCAGAAGAATTGTTTGTGGTAGGTGATGATAATGGCAGAAATAGAAAAGGTAAAGGAAATAGAAAGGAAAGAAATAGAAAAAGAATTAGAAAAGGATGAAATTGAGAGAGAAGAGACCTTAGAATTATGTCCCGAATGTGGTAGTCCTCGCCTCATAAGAGATTACAGAAGAGGGGAGTTCATCTGCCAGGATTGTGGTCTTGTAATCGAAGATACCTATATTGATGCCGGTCCGGAGTGGAGAGCTTTCGATAGCGAACAGAAAGAAAAAAGGAGCAGAGTTGGTGCCCCTGTAACATATACTATCCACGATAAGGGGCTTTCCACAATAATAGACTGGAGCAATAAAGACTTTTATGGAAAATCGATTTCAGTAAGAAACAGGGCACAGCTTTTCAGGCTGAGAAAATGGCAGAGGAGAATTAGAATAAGCAACGCTACTGAAAGAAACCTCGCTTTTGCTCTCAGTGAACTTGACAGGATGGCTTCAGCTCTCGGTCTTCCCAAGAGTGTCAGGGAGACCGCTGCAGTCGTGTACAGAAAGGCTGTCGATAAGAACCTGATAAGGGGTAGGAGTATAGAAGGTGTCGTTGCGGCAGCATTATATGCCGCGTGCAGGCAGGCGGGTGTGCCAAGAACACTTGACGAGATTGCCACATATTCCAGAGTCGACAGGAAGGAAATTGGAAGGACGTACAGATTTATTGCAAGAGAGCTAGGGCTCAAGCTCATGCCAACAAGCCCCTCAGATTACGTGCCGAGATTCTGTGCAGCACTCAGCCTGAGTGGAGACGTGCAGAAGAAGGCGATTGAAATAATAAAGAAGGCTGAAGAGAAGGAGCTTACCTCAGGAAGAGGACCAACAGGTGTTGCTGCAGCAGCAATCTACATCGCTTCCATACTTGGTGGAGAAAGGAGGACGCAGAGAGAGGTTGCTGAGGTAGCGGGAGTGACTGAGGTCACAATCAGAAACAGGTATAAAGAGCTGGCAGAAAAACTGGGAATTGAGATCATACTTTGAGATTTATTTCCCGGGTTAAGGGTTTCAGATAAGCAGTCGATAAACTGTAACCCTGATAAGTCTGAGGATTGGGATTACATAATTCAGGCCAGAAAAAATAAATACCTCCTTTTTTTATTTTACAGGAATGATCAGCTTAACAAAAATGCTAACAGGTTACGCAACCGTTTCGGAGAGAATTACCTATGAGGGAGATAAAAGCAGAATACCTCATGCTCTGAAAAAATTTAAAGCTGGCCACGCACCCGTCACAGTACTAAACATAACAGGAAAATGCAATCTGAAGTGTGTTCACTGTTATGCTGATGCAGATGTGAAGGGAGATGAGAGTGAAGGAAATCAAAAAGAGCTTTCAACAGAAGAGATTTACGCACTTATTGATGATCTTGCACGAATAAAAATTCCTGTTCTGCTTTTCAGTGGTGGTGAACCGTTGATAAGACCAGATATTTTCGAGCTTGCGAAATATGCAAAAAGAAAAGGAATTAACTGTGCCTTATCCACAAACGGGACGCTCATCACACCCGAAGTCGCCGAGAAATTGAAAGAATCGTTTACATATGTTGGTGTGAGCATAGATGGCCTTGAACCCACCAATGACGAATTCAGAGGAGCGAGAGGAGCTTTCAAAAGAGCTTTTGAGGGGCTTTTGAATGCTAAGGATGCTGGAATACTCACGGGGATACGATTTACCGTCACAAAGTACAATTTGAAGGATATACCCAGAATAATCGATTTGCTTGCAGCGAACGATGTTCCCCGGTTTTGCCTTTACCATCTTGTCCCATCTGGCAGGGCAGATTTTAAGGACGATATAGGTTTAAAGGAGCGAAGAAATCTGGTCGAGTATCTGATCAAAAAGTCTCTTGAACTCCACGATGAAGGATTTAAAACCGAAATTCTCACAGTAGATAACCCAGCTGATGGAGTTTACACTTATCTGAAAATAAGAGAATATGATTCAGATCTGGCAGAATCAGTACTTGAATTCCTAAGATACAGAGGTGGAGACGGAAGTGGTGATAAAATAGCTGATATAGACATGTATGGGTTTGTTCATCCAAATCAGTTCTGGTGGGATTATTCTGCGGGAAACATCCGGGAGAATAAATTCAGCGATATATGGCTGAACCCGGAAGATGAGCTTCTCAAACAGCTCAGAAGAAAACAGGATTTCTTAAGAGGTAAGTGCAGTATTTGTTCTTTCAAGAACATTTGTGGGGGATTCAGACTTAGAGCTTTGAGAGCAGGTGACCTCTGGGGAGATGACCCTGATTGCTATCTTAAAAAGGATGAGATCTCAGTTAAAACCTAATCCCGCTTAAAGTGGTGGACTCCATCAATTTCCACTTCTCCAATTTTACCCTCATTAACCAGATGTTTCAGAAAGGCGAGAGTTTCACTGACTGCAAGAAGTTTGCTCCAGCCACTAAGCTCGTCAAAAGTTCCTCCACTCCACTGAACCTTAGATGCGATTTCAACGACCTTCATGGGCTCATCCACAGTAAACAAAACTTCCTCAAGCCTCTTGCTGTAATGTTCGATTAGCTCATTTATCCTTTTTTCAGGGTTCCTAATTATTTCCTCATGGGCCGGATAAACTACATCAATCTCATAATTCAGGAGTTTTTTCAGGCTTTTAATCTGATCTCCAACCGGATCAGCAGTATATCCAGGATAATAACCAACATGGGTTGTAGTAAGGCTTAAAACCAGATCTCCAGAGAATATTATCTTCTCTTCCGGGACATAAAAGCAAAGGTGGCCAGGACTATGGCCGGGAGTATGGATTACTTTGAGTTTTGAAAACATTTCTCCATCCTCGAGCGGATGGATGCTTTTAACCTCAATTTTGGGTGATGCGTGTGTTTTAATCTTCTTCGACGGTGTATAGAAAAAATTGATCAGCGGTTGAACGAGTTCAATACCTATATCATACTTTCTCATCCACTCCATATACGGTCGGGCAAAGTAAGTCGGTTCAGTATACAGCTTTAGAAAGGCTATTTCGAGTGGATGCATCCATGACTTAACTTCTTTCCATATCGGGAGCCCAATATGATCGATATGATGGTGGGTGATAAGAAATGAGAGATCCTGGAGGTTGAAACCCATGTCACTGATCCCCTCTTCAATTTTTCTGGCTGAAATGTCGTTGATGTAGCCAGCATCCACAACAACATTCGCTTCTCCGATCACATAAATCGCTGAGAATTTCGGAGAATCAAGCGGTAAATCGATTATTATTCTATTAATCTCCATAAATCTCAGATTGATCAAGAGTTGAAAAAGTTTTTCGGCGGATACTGGATTTTACTGAGATGAAGAGATAAATGCATCATCAAAAAGAGCCTGCTGATGACCGATAGATATCACCAATCAACATATTTTAAACCAAATAAATAAATCCGAAGGGTTAAATAATTGTATTTAAAGCTTAAATTGTGAAAAGAAAGGGGACCAAATTCGAGAGAGAACTCATACACATTCTATGGGAAGGTGGGTATGCGGCAATAAGATCTCCCACAAGTGGCGGAGCTACAAGCTATCCGATGCCCGACATTATTGCGGGAAACGGGGAGAGATATATCGCTATCGAAGTGAAGATGCGCTCCAAGCTCCCCATTTATATTGATGAACAGCAGATCAAAGATCTGGCAATGTTCTCCAACCTTTTCGGAGCGGAACCGATTATAGGCATTAAATTACCAAGGAAAGACTGGAGATTCTTCAGAATTTCCCAGCTTGAAAGAACAAAAAAAGGATACAAAATCGATTCTGAGGTATTTCCGCTTGGTATTGATATTTATGAGCTCATTGGGAAATTGAGGCAGGTGAGGTTGTAGATTTTTTTACATATCCTGGTGAGAAGGCAAAGAAATGAGTATTGTAATGTACAGATAATTTAATCATAAATAGTTTGGTCATTTTAAGTTTAGTCATTTTAATTATAATAGTTTAGCCATGCCTATATTCATGACAGCTCAATTATGATATCCCAGTTGTTCAGGAAACCAAATCCCACACCCCATTCCCCAACCCATCGTATACTCACTTTACCACCTGCCCGACTTTCTGCAACCTCTTCCAAAGCCTCTTATATAATCTGATAATCCGGCAAAACCTCTTCTACCTCTACCGCCTTTTTCCATTCTACAGAATTTTCCAATACGTGTTCCTTTTTCTCTCCAAAATCTCCCAAACCCCATGATGTCTCTATTCTCAAACCCCGGCATATTATAGCCAGAACAAAATCCTGCTTTTCTTCCAGTTCTTGGTCCTATCTCTAATGGACCGTTTCTATTTCCACCCGGCATTTCAATCACCAACGAATATATATTCATAAAAGCATTTAAATTTTTCGGTTAACCTAAACTAAAACAAAATTACACCTTAGAGAGTTTTGGATATGTACAAGGAGATGAAATCAACGAATTGTTCAGTAGAGGATATTTTAGCTCTTAAAATTTTCTGATCGCAATAGTTTGCATGAAAATACACCGAAAACACATTAACGTTTAGAGAATCAATAAACTGAACAGTTGCAAAAACCCATTAAAAGCCTATATAAACAAGTGAATATGTCCCAAGGCATTATAGCGTTAGATCTATTGCGATGAAATATGGTAAAGTTTTTTTACTGTTGTAAGAAGTCGATGCTGCTGATAACACCAGAGATAACACAAAATTAAAGAATGGTAAAGAGCGGGGGATAGAGTATGATAAAAATCGACCCAGAATTTGTCAAGGTTTTGATAGAATTCGGTGCCGAAAACCTCAAAAAATGTTTTCAATGCGGAACCTGCACGGGCATATGTCCCATGTCCACAAGCGAATATAGCTTCCCGAGAAAACTTGTCGCGTATGCACAGTTAGGTGTGGAAGACAAATTAATAGAGGTTCCTGAAGCATGGATGTGTCTCACCTGTAGATTGTGTTCGGAGATGTGTCCGAGAGGAGCTTATCCGAGCGAGACGATGATCGCTATAAAGAAAGTGGCAGTCGAAAATGGTAAAGTTCCACCATATATAAGGGATTTTCTGACAAACATCCAGAAGCAGAAGAATCCATGGGGGATAGGAAAGTTCAAAAGAGATCAATGGGTGAAAAAGAGCGAAATTACCGTTCCGAACGTTAAGAACAATCCAGAATTTGAGTGGCTCTGGTTTGTTGGCTGTGCTCACAGCTTCGATGACAGGAACATTTCCGTAACCAGAAAGCTTGCCAGAATACTCAACGACATAGGTGTAAACTATGCAATACTCGGAAGAGAGGAAGGTTGCTGCGGTAACGATGTGAGAAGGGCTGGTGAGGAGGGGCTCTTCCAGCTTTTGAAAGAAGAGAATGAACAGACCTTTGAAAAATACGGAATAGAAAAGCTCTTCACTGCCTCACCCCACTGCTACAACACCTTCAAAAACGAATACGAAAGCTACGATATTAAACTTGTACTTGAACTCATATATGATGCGATAAAAAATGGAAAGTTAGAGCTCAAGAATCCGATAAACAAGAAAGTGACTTACCATGATTCATGTTTCCTCGGCAGATACAATAACATCTATGACCTGCCAAGAGAGCTGCTTGCGGAGATTCCAGGATTAAAACTGGTTGAGATGAAAAGTAACAGGGAGTTCAGCCTGTGCTGTGGAGGAGGAGCCGGAAACATCGTAGGAGAATATCCTGGAGAGATTCAGCCCAACAAGCTCAGAGCAAGAGAAGCGGCAGAAACAGATGCAGAAATTCTCGCAGTTGCATGTCCATTCTGCATGCTGATGCTTGAAGAAGGTATCAAAACAGAAAACGTTGATGACAGGATTGTGGTCAGAGATATTATAGAACTTATCTACGAATCCGCATACGGTGAAGAATAGAATTAAAGAAATTCTTCGAATTTCCCATTCTCTTTTGTTATGGTAGAACCGGATTGATCCAGATAGTGTCATTCAAACGTAGACTTGGAAAATTTTAAATACTAAATGTAAACCCAATTTGAAACATGGTTGACAAAAAAAATAATACGATTATGATCGTCCTTGCGTCAGCCCTTGCGGTTTTTACCGGACTGACTGCCCAGTTAAGCTTCAAGATTGGAATCATTCCATATACCATGCAAAACCTTGGTGTTGTACTGTCTGGACTGCTTTTGGGCCCCTACTGGGGATTCATTTCGCAGATGGTTTACCTGATTCTGATCGCCATCGGTGCTCCATTGGCGAGTGGTTTTACCGGAGGGATGGGTGTATTTTTTGGACCTACTGCTGGCTATCTGCTCACATTTCCAATAGCATCTGCATTGACGGGATTTTTCAGAAGAATACTCTGGCAGGATAACTTAAAAGGGAAAATTCTAGTATGGTTAGGAAGCATTGTATCTTTTCTACCAGTTTATCTTGGTGGATTTCTGGTTTTCTACAGATATGCCACAATGAATACAAAGGCTATGGGCTTTGCTGTTATGGCAATCTCGCAGTTCGGCCTCGAGCTTGATCCTTTCTGGACGGTATTTGTTGCAACCACCATAATATTCATGCCTCAGGATTTTTTTGTTGACCACATCATAGCCATCTCTGCTTACGCGTATATCAGAGACCTGCTCCACCAGAAAGGCTTGAAAATAGGTTGAACAATAATATGATCTCCATAAAAGATCTCAGCTTCAGATACTACATTTCAGATACGGAGAAGCAATACGGAGTCGGAAACGCACAGGTACAGTATATATTCAAAAATTTCAACCTCCAGATCGAAGAGAACGAGAGGGTTTTTGTCAGGGCAGGAACGGGGATGGGGAAAACGACCCTTTTCCGAATAATCAGTGGTTTGATTCCTACATTCTATAAAGGTGAACTTTCTGGAGATGTTTCTGTTTTCGGAGAAAGCTCGCCTGAAAATTTCAGGAAACACGTTTTCTTTGTTTCTCAGTACCCAGATGAGCAAATAATCTTCGATGACGTTTACGATGAGATTTCATCGGTTTTGAGAATTCACGGGTTGAACGAGGCTGAGATTGAAGATATTGTCTTTTCAAACGCGAGAAAGATGAATATCGAACACCTGCTTGAAAGAAAAACCGGTGAGCTTTCGGATGGTGAGAAGCAGGCAATAATCCTGCTCACGTCAATCTGTTCGCTAAAAGATAGTATTATTTTTGACGAGCCACTGTCACATCTCCACCCGAAAAGAGCCGTAAAAATTGTTGATTTTATCTTAAAGCAGGAAAAAACCATTCTTCTCTCAGATCACAGGTTAGAATTTGACAGAGAATTTGACAGGGTGATTAACCTTCATAGAGATTTCATGGATCCCCGAGATGTCAGAGAAACCGACTGCACTGAAGAGGTCGAAGATGAAAGGGCTTTTGCTGACACCGATCATGTATTCTCCACTTACTTTAAAGAGTCTGAACCCAAATCCAGCTCGGCAAAGGTGGAGCTGAAGGATGTTGTTTTCTCCTACGACTCGAACAAAACCCTGATTGATGGAATAGATCTGTCAGTCTCAAAAGGGGAAATAATATCCGTTATCGGAGATAATGGAAGCGGGAAAACTACATTGCTCAAACTTATTTCCGGTCTTCTCAAACCCGATAGCGGGAAAATTACCCGTGAAAAAAGGCTCAAAATTACACTATCAACTCAATACCCGAATTATCATTTCACAGAGAGAACTGTCAAAAAAGAACTTTCAGGCGTACCCCTTTCTGCCATGAAAAATTTTCAGTTACAGCATATTATACACAGACATCCTCATTCCCTCAGTGGCGGTGAGTCGAAGCTTGTGTCGATATCCAAAGCCTTTTCAGGAGACTTATTGCTTCTTGATGAGCCAATGGTGGGGCAGGAACCATCTTTTCGAAAAAAATTGATCTCAACAATCAAAAAAACGGGTAAAACGGCCATTATAACCACTCATGATCTCAAACTCGCATATCTATGTGATAGATGTTATGAGCTTAGAAATGGAAATCTCCGTTCAGTGTGAAGTGCTCTGGTGAACTGAATGTCTGAAGGTATTCTCATAGGTCTAATCAGACAGACAGAAAGGATTACCTCGCCAGGAAAAGATACGGTTGATGCCAGATTCGTTCTTCTGTTCATGTTCATATCTATAGCGGGAATTAACCTTTCGAGTTATGATCCTGCAATTTCCCTCATCGCAATATTTAGCAGCCTCCTTTATATATTATCCTTTGGTGATATTTCGAGGATAAAAGGCAGTATTACTGTTGCAATACCATTCATCGCCTTTTTCAGTTTTACGAGCTTTATTCTCACATCAGATCCCAAAATTTCGATAAAATCCGCTCTTTTTATTCTCTCACTAATTTCAATGAATGCCATATTGCTAAACGTGCCTTCAAAAAATCTGTTAATGGCGTTAAATTATTTCAGGCTTCCTTCCAGCCTGTCTTTTATGATTATGCTGTCCTTGAGATTGATCAGCCTCTACACAAAAGACTTGCTCAACACCATAGAAACCATTTCACTGAGCAACACCGGTGGTAAATTTAGAGTATACACAAAGATCGCAAAGGCCTTTGCCTCAGTAATGGTCTTGAGAGCCATAAGCATTTCAGAGGCTATTTACTTAAGGGAACTCGATGGAGAAAACTATCAAATAAAGCCGGAATTCAATAAAATCGACAAAAGGGAGATATTTTTGCTTTTTTCTTCACTTTTCACCCTTACTTTTGCTCTAATGATGGTCTGGTTCGATCCAGCGGGCTTCTGAGGTCATCTGTGTTAATCCCTATTTAAAAATCCGGTGCTATTTTTATCTGACGTATTAAAAAAGGTGTTATTGAAAAACCATTGGAAAATATTATATCGCCCCTCAGTTTTAAAATCAACAATGGCACTCGATGCGCTTAAGGATATCGTAAGAAAAATAACAACTTCATCATCCGTTGACAAGTATCTTGTTGAGGAGATTGTCAAGGATATTCAAAGGGCTCTTCTCAAAGCAGATGTAAATGTAAGACAGGTTAAGCAGATAAGTGATTCTATAAAGAAGAGGGCTCTCGCCGAGGATGTTTTACCAACCTTCAATGTTCGTGAGCACATAATCAAAATCGTTTATGAGGAATTGATGGCCGGAATTGGCGAGGGACTTGATATACCCCTCAAAAAAGCAAAAATTATGCTTGTCGGATTACAGGGGAGCGGAAAAACCACTACCACAGCAAAAATGGCCAAGTACTTCAAGGACAAGGGTTTGAAGACTGCTGTGATTGCTGGTGATACCTGGAGACCTGCAGCCTACGAACAGCTCAAGCAACTTGCCGAAGCATACAACATCAGTTTCTATGGCGATAAAAATCAAAAAAATGCGGTCAAAATAGTCAAAGATGGGCTTGAGAAGTTTAAAGATCACGATATGATTATAATCGACACCGCAGGGAGGCATGCACTTGAGGAGGATCTCATTGATGAGATGGTGAGGATCAGCAGGGTTGCTGAACCCGATTATAAGCTTCTTGTTCTTGATGCTGCCATTGGCCAGCTTGCCAGCACTCAGGCTAAAAAGTTCCATGAAGCGATCGGAATAGATGGGATCGTAATCACAAAATTCGACGGGACTGCAAAGGGTGGAGGAGCTCTTTCTGCGGCAAGAGAGATCAGCATTCCAATAGCATTTATTGGAAGTGGTGAGAGAGTTGAGGATTTTGAGAAGTTCGATCCAGCAGGGTTCGTTTCAAGACTGCTCGGGATGGGTGATATAAAAGCCCTGCTTGAAAAGGTTGAGAGAGTGATCTCTCAGGAAGATCTCGATCCAGAGGCTTTTCTAAAGGGTAACTTCACCCTCAAAGATGTTTACAAGCAGATTGAGGCCATGAGTAAAATGGGGCCGATAAGTAAGATTTTTGACATGCTGCCATTCGGTGGCTTTGGTCTGAAAATTGATGATGATGCGATGGAAACAACACAGGAGAAGATGAAGAAATTCAAGTTCATAATGGATTCGATGACAGATGAGGAAATGCTGAAGCCTGCTATAATCGATTCCTCAAGGATAAGAAGGATTGCAATAGGCTCCGGGACTTCCCCGCAAGAAGTTAAAGAACTTCTCAAATATTACAAGACCATGAAAAATGTGATGAAGAGAATGAAAAAAGGCAAGTTTGGCAAATTACCCATAAAGGGATTTCCAAAAATGGGTTTTTAACCATTTAACCTTAAATTAGCCTTCAGCAGGTGCCCTTCAAGTTGATGACATGAGACATATTAGAATCCTGGGGATTGATGAGGCGGGAAAAGGACCTGTTATAGGTCCTCTTGTAGTGTGCGGTTTCTGCTGTACTGAGGATGAGGTTAAAGCTTTAAAGAAAATCGGTGTACGGGATTCAAAAAGGATTTCCGCAAAAAAGAGAGAGATGATAGCCGAAAAACTGAAAAACCTAGGAGAATACAAAATTCTGAAAATTTCTCCGGATCAGCTGGATGAAATGATGGCAAAAGATACGATAAATGAAATCCTGTACAACTGTTATGACAGAATTATAGCAGAACTGAAGCCGGATGTTGTTTATGTCGATAGCCCCGATGTGATTCCCGAGAGACTTTCAAAAAGACTCAAAAGAGATAAAATAAAGGTTATTGCTGAACACAAAGCCGACAGTAAATATCCTGTTGTGTCCGCAGCATCAATCCTTGCAAAGGTGGAGAGAGATGCGGAGATATCAAAACTGAAAAAGAAATTTGGAGATTTCGGTAGCGGGTATGCAAGTGACAGAAAAACCATAGACTTTTTGAAAAAATACCTTGATAAAAACGGCAGATTTCCTCCCTGTGCAAGAAAAAGCTGGAAAACGCTGGATAAGATCTCTCAGAAATCTCTTACCGATTTTACTGAATAGTCGTGCTGCTGAGGTGGTTTCCAATCATTAAGCCAGATCTAGATGGCAAACCATTCAGCCAATATACTTCTCAATAAACTTCTTCGCATTCTCCAGCAATATTTTTTTCTTTATGCTGTCATCAACGTCCATTTCAAGGAGGTTTTTAATGGTTTCAGCAGGATTCCACCACACCAGAGGTATTTCACTACCATACATGATCCTGTCCGGATATTCCTCGATCAGATGTCTCACATTCTCTCCAAACCATTTAACCGTCTCACCAGTAATCGGATCTGTTACAACGAGATCAACGAGGGCATTTGCTGTTTCCGTATAAACATTTTTTCTTGCATCAAGGAAACCAGCAACATCATCCGACTTTCCCACTATCATATGAGCGATAATTACAGGAAAACTGTAGTTGTGGATGAGCGGTTCATACATATAAGAATCTGCATAGAGGAAGCCATTATCCGGGAACCATCCGGCATGAATAAACAGAGGTTTTTTCAGCTCCTCAAGCAATTCATAAATTCTCAGAGCCTCCTTAGAATCCGGCCTGAATTTCTGGACAGGCGGGTGGAGCTTCAACCCATCGATGTAACCCCTGTCAAAGGCATCAATGAGCTGATCATCGCTGTTTTCAGGATGAAATGCTCCAAAAGTGATAAAACCGTATTTTTTCTTCAGCTTGCCCTGCCATCTGTTAAGATAGTCCGTTAACTCCGGCACGATGGAATGGGTCAGATTGAAAATCGTCCCTATCCTAAGCTTCCTTACATAATTGAGAGCCTCATAATATTCAATCTTCATGGCGGCTTTCATTTTATGCTTTTTCTCAATCCATGCATACATTCTTTTCACGATATCATCCGGAAAAAGGTGGACATGAACATCAATTGGCTTATCGGAAATGTTGAGGTCGCTAAGCATTTCTCTAATTCTAATTTCAACATCCATTCCATTATTATCTACATCAGCCTTAATCACAATTCTCCCTCCGTGGACTCAACTGAAATAGGTAATAACATCATAAGCAATTGTCTTTATCGTCTTCATATATTCTGAACGCCTCACGAGCGGTGTTAATACGAAGTGCTCGACTCCTGCTTCAACAAAACTTTCAATTTTTCCAATCACATCATCCGGTGTACCAAAAATATATCTGTCTTTCACAGCCTCAAAGGGAATGCTTTTGGCATATTCAATAGCAGTTTTCATATTATCCCGGTTAAAGGTGAAATTTATAAGATCTGGAATTTCAATCGAATCTGGATCAATTCCTGCTTTTTTAAGGAAAGTCTTTCGGGCAGGTGACATTAGGGATAAAATCTTTGCCGGGAGCTCTATTTTTTTAACTGCTTCATCATAATCCCTTTCCACGACTATGTAAGCAAAGATGGCGGGCTCTATCTTTTCAGTCCTGCCATATTCTTTTGCCCTTTTTCTGATATATTCAAGACCTTCACGATACCTCTCAGGCCCCATTCCAGCGGTTGGAACCCAGCCATCACCGAATCTGGCGGTAAGCTCCATTGTTCTTTGCGAGTTTCCGGCTATCCACAACGGCACACTTTTCTGCCTGCTCTTTGGCCCCACAAAGGCATTTTTGAGATGAAAGAATCTGCCCTCAAAATCAACATGATCTTGTGTCAGAAGTTTTTTAATTACCTCAGTTCCCTCTTCCAGTTTCGACACCAGACTTTTTGTGGAGATCCCATAAGGAATCAGATTCATGCCCTCTCCGGCTCCCAGACCCAGTATCGCCCTCCCCATAGAGAAATTATCGAGAGTAATTGCAAACTGTGCAAGGACTGCTGGATGCCTCCTTAGAACGTCACTGACACATATTCCAAGCTTAACCCTATGCGTAACCTGCGAAATGGCTCCAAGAAGTGTAAAAGACTCAAAAGCATACCAGTTCCTTATCCCTATGCCAACTAAGTGATCCGGTGTGAATACGGAATGAAATCCATTTCGGTCTGCAAATATCGAAGCCTTTAATATGAGATCTGCAGGATCATGGGGAAGCTGAATGCCAAATTTAACACCATTATTGTCCGGCAATACATTCATCATTAAAAAAACAAATAAAATAGCTTAAAAAACTTCGGGTATTCGTGAAATTCGAAAATTTAATATTTTACTCTCTCTAAATAATTAAAGGTGATGGTTATGAAAGAACTGAAAAACCTGCTAATTCTCATTCTAATTTCAATATTGATTGCTGGCTGTACCCAGTCTGAGAAAGCCTCAACTCCTACTCCAACCCCTACTCTAACTCCCACTTCAATTCCTACTCCAACTCCACAGCCAGCACCCGAAATCAAGGAGATAAAGATAGGAGTACTTGTTCCAAAAACTGGGCGATTTCAGACCAGCGGGGTTGCGATGGAGAATGCCGCAAGACTCGCTGAGAAACACATATCTGAAATGGGTCTGGCGAAGAGATATAAGATAACACTGGAGATCGCTGATTGTGGAGATACTGCTGAAAAAGCCAAATCTGCATTTTTAGAACTGGCAAATAGGGGCGTTATTGCAATTGTTGGAACTTATTCAAGCCCACAATCCATAGCCTGTGCTGATTCCGCAAAGGAAACCGGGACACCATTCATAATAAGTGTTGGATCGAGTGGTATGATTGAGCAGAAGGTTGATGAGGGTAACAGATACGTTTTCAGAAACGCTTATAATACAACCTACTGGGGAATTCTGGCTGCTGAATTCCTCAGAATTTCCAATGCTGAAGGTTACTATTTCCAGGGCTTTCAGCCTCTCAGCACTTTCAACCAGGGAATGTTAAAAATCATTAAAGAAAGGACAAACCTGCCACTCATTGCTGAAACATATTACAACCCTAAGGTGGACCCAAAGGACGTCCAGAATCAGGCAAAGACTGCCGCATCGGCAACAGGGGAAAGAGATGTTGTTATACTCGGAGATCCAGGGAGTCTGGCAGTAAGCTATCTGAAAGAGTATAGAAAAAACAACGGATCTGGGATAGTCTATTCTGTTGGTGGAGTGCTTGCCCTCCCACATGTGCTCAAAGGATTGAATCGGACTGCTGACTACACAGCATTCCAGGCTGCAGCTCTGGAAGGTGTCAGAAAGTCAGAGTTTACAGAGAAATATTTCGCAGACTACAGAAAGGAGTTCGGAGAAGAGGCGAACAACTATGCAGGAGTTCTGACCTATGATGCCATATTAATACTCGCACAGGCACTCGAAAATGTGAACGCGAAGGGCAGCAAAGAAATAAAAGATCAGTTGATTGACGTGCTCGAAAAAGGAGAGTTTACAAGTGCCAGTGGAAAATACCGCTTCAATGATAAACATCAGGCGTTATGGGGTAGCAAAGAACTTCAGGGAATAATTGCGGAGTGGATTAACGGCAAAGCCGTTATAGTGTACCCAGAAAAACTGGCAGAGTCAGAAGTCGCATGGCCATAGATCTTCCTTCTATTTTCTTCTCCGGAGTTTTTCTGTCAATATTCGCAATTGGCATAAGTTTGAATTTCAGGATTGCCAAATTTCTGAACTTAGCATACGGATCCATTTTCACCCTTGGCGCGTACATAACCTTCTTCGCATTTAAAGCAGGCCTGAGCTTCGGTCTGTCTCTTGTGATTTCAGCAATCGTGGCATTTCTGGTTGGTTCATTTCAGTTCCTGATTATAAGACGTATGGGCAGGGAAATGCTTGAGGCGACAATAATCAGCCTAGGGATTGGTATTGCAATCGAAGAAATTATCAGAATAAGTCAAAAGACAGGCTATTACCTAGTTCTTGACATATCTGAACCTGTATTCTCAGGTGTGGGGCTATGGGATCTGATCGAACTGCTGATTCTGGTCAGCATGATATCGGCCCTCCTCATGATATACTCATCCAGATACGGAATAAAGCTAAAATTCATTGAGGATGATGTCTTCTTAGCAGTGGTATATGGTGTCAATGTCGAGAGATTTTCCTTCATATGCGTTTCCATAAGTTCAGCGTTCATAGCTATCTTGGGAGGTTTAACCTCCACCCAACAGGCTCTTTTTCCCGCAATTGGATGGACACCTCTGATAAGCGGAATACTGATTGCTGCAATAGCTGCACAGTTCAAAGGAATTGGTATAGTGCATCATATCAGAATAATCACCATTTCAATGGGTTATGCGATGGGATATGCATTGCTTGCTGGATATTTTGCATTATGGAGCTGATAGGATGTCAAAGATTGATGTAACCGGGATATCAAAAACCGGGATGTTGGAAACTGACGGGAAAATAAAAGAGAACATTCCGAGCAGAGATTATTACAGAAACGAAATGCTCCGCAAAAAAAGGGTCAGATTGCTGGAGATCTTAGTCCTGATTGTAATTACACTTAGTCCACTACTCATCAACAATTACTATTTCACTTGGCTTTTCACTCTGGGAGCCATCTATTCCATATATACTCTCTCGTGGAGTGTGATGAAGAATTTTGGGGGTAGAACGAGCCTTGGACATACAATTCCTTTTGGTCTAGCTGGGTATTTTTCAGCGATCGGATATCTTGTAGGGGGAGATGTTTCAACTTTACCTTTGATATGGATATTGTCGGGAATCCTTTCTGCAATAATTCTTTACATTCCCGCCCGAAAGCTGGACAGGGTTGCTTTTGTTTTTATAACATTCATTATGGGCATTATATTCTGGATTGCATCTTCCAGCTTTGTGCTGGAGAGAGATGGAGTCCTGTATGGTGGGGAGGAGGGGTTTTCAATTGCTGTTACTTCACAAAATTTTGTATATTTTGCATCTATCTTTTTGCTTGCAGGAATATTTGCAATGTTGAGCTTCCTCCGGCTATCAACAACTGGTTTGAGGATGGTGGCTGTACGGGACGATGAGAAGGCTGCAAGAGCAGTAGGGATAGATGTAAACAGGTTTAAGTTTTACTATTGCCTGATCTCCTGTTTAATCGCATCGATTGCCGGTGGAATGTATGTTCTACTCTTTTCCCACATCAATCCAGAAATTTTCTCAGTCCATGTTGCGATATTTCCCTTCATTGCAACCTTATTTTTCAGGAACGAGTCTGAACTTGGAAATGTTGCCGGAAGTTTTATTCTGGTCATAGTATCCAACTATCTCAACGCAATTGTACCTCAGCTTCATCTGCTCCTGTATGCAGTACTCCTCATAACGTCGCCAAAAATCCTCAGATGGAGGTTTTCTGATGCTGAAGGTTAGAGAAATATCCAGATCCTTTAACAATTTAACTGTGCTCAGTAAAATCAGCTTCAATTTGGAAGAGGGAGAAGTTATTGGAATATGTGGCCCCAACGGAAGCGGAAAGTCAACTCTCCTCAAAATCATATCTGGAATGATAAAACCATCATGCGGAAAAGTTTTCTTAGATGAGAAAAACGTAACCCCTCTACCAATGGAGAGGAGGGTTGAATTGGGGATAAGTTATGCCTTTCAGATTCCAAGACCCTTCAAAAAAATGACAGTTTTTGAGAACGTTCTGGTTGGTTGCCTCCTCAGATACAGGTATGAAGAGGCGATAGAGAGGACTCAGAAGCTCCTGGAACAATTTGACCTCGAAGAGATTTCGAAAAGGAAAGCAAAACATCTCTCACAGGGAGAGTTAAAATTGCTTGAGCTTTGCAGAAGCATATCAACCGAACCTGGATTTTTACTTCTCGATGAGCCCTTTGCTGCTCTGGACAGTAAAAACACCTTGAAAGTGAGAAAGAAAGTTAAAATGATGAAAAAACTGGGTATTGGAATTATAATCACCGCGCATAAAACCAGAATACTGAAAAATATCACTGATAGAATATATTTGCTCGAGTTCGGGGAACTCAAAGGGGTGATCAAAAACCAAACAAAAGCTGAAATGCTTAATGAAACACAAAAGTAAATGAGTATAAACTTCAAACGTACCACTCAGGAATGATAATATGATAGAAGTTAAGGAGATCACAGTCACGTCGGAAAAAAAGAAAATAATCGAAAGAGTGAATTTCAGCATACGTAGAGGTGATGTTTCGCTCGTCGTCGGGCCAAACGGAAGTGGAAAATCGACACTTTTCAAAGCGATTATGGGTCTTCTAAGGGTAAAAACAGGAAAGATCTATGCTGATGGACTGGATATTACCACAATTCCGGTTCATGAAAGATTTTCGAAGGGGATTGCACTGGCTCCTGAAAAGATGAGAGTAGCTCCAAATCTGACTGTTGAAGATAACCTCAAAATCGGGGCCAAAATGGATGTATCCCTTGCATATGAAATGTTTCCCCAGCTTAGAAAACTCCGCAAACAGAGAGCTGGAACGCTGAGTGGTGGTGAAAGACAGATGGTGGTTTTTTCCCGGGCAATTCTCTCAAAACCAAAATATCTTCTACTGGATGAGCCGTTTCAGGGTCTGCAGAAGGAGGTTAGAAACAGGATTATTGATGAAATTTCATCTATGAAAAACAGAAAGACAGGAATTGCTATCATTTCCCATGAAAGACTTGAAGAACTTATAGATATGAGTGATACTCTGACTCTTCTAATAGCAGGAAAAGTCGTTTTTTCAGAGAAAATTGAGACATCTGAGGAAATATTTGATAAACTTGGTAAATATCTTATGATCTGAGATTTTTTAAATGACGTTTATAACGTTCATATAAGATGAATTAAGATTTAATCTAAAATTAAGCCATTTTCAGTACTCAAGTATTGATTGCATTCGGATACCATAATATTCATAAACCTTAACAGGCAAAAGGAGGTGCAAGTCGAATAAGAGTGAGAGTTTCCATCCTTAAACTCTGGGCCCGTAGCCTAGCATGGATAAGGCGACGGCCTCCTAAGCCGTAGATCGCGGGTTCAAATCCCGCCGGGTCCGCTTATTTAAAATAAATTCAAGAATCTAAGGTTCAATTTTAATATACTCTAACCTGAAAGTAAATACCAACATATATTTCAAATATACTTTCTAACTAATTAAAAACCCATATATCTTCCCAATTGAAATAATACAGTTATGAAACGATGGATTGTGATCCTCTTATCAATAATGCTGGCAGGACTGATTGCAGGATGTACAGTATACCATCCGGATCATCCAGGAGACTCCGGTGTCGGAGATGCTGGAGATACCGGGACAGGTGGGACAGGAAATTCCGCAGGAGCAGGATATAAACCAGAAACATTCATGAACTTCTCCTCTGAAGAGGAAGTTAGAGAATACATACAATCCACACAACAATCATATTATCTTGGGTGGTTTGGAGGATTAAGAGGTGTCATAGCGGGAGATGTTACATTAGATGTGGTTCCAACTGCTGAAGTTTCTACTCCACCATCACCAGTTTCCACCCCCCTCCCAGTTCCCACTCCAACACCTGTCCCCACACCATCAGGAAATATTCCTGAAAAAGCAGAGAGATTTTCAGGCACCAATGTTCAGGTTGCAGGTATCGATGAGCCAGATATCATCAAAACAGATGGAGAGAACATTTATTTATCAAAATACTGGAAGTATCCGATTTTCTGGGAAGGTAAACCCGACTCAGACAGAGACACCAAAGTGATAAAAGCATTCCCTCCTGAATCTCTTGAAGTCGAATTCGAGATTGATGAAACCGGCGATTTACTATTATACAACAACACGCTTATCATTTTCAGCTATGACCAGATTACAGCCTACAATGTCTCAGAAAAACCTGAAAAAGTCTGGAAAATCGATTTAAGTAGTAACCTACTAACTGCCAGACTATACCAGGGCAAAATATACCTGATAACAAGAAGCTGGATTGATGTATATGAACCGAGTCCAATCAAGCCTTTAACCTACAAAAACAACCCGCTTGTAATTGAATACAGAGACATATATCACCCCATCCACCCCATTCCCGTAGATACATCCTACAATATCATGATCCTGAATCCTGAAACAGGAGATATAGAGGACTCCATTTCATTCCTTGGTTCATCTGGCTCTTCCGTGGTTTATATGTCCACAAATGCAATCTACATCACTTATTTCCGGTCAGGAGACCAGGTGAAGCTCATGTACGACTTCTTGAAGGAGAACAGAGATCTGGTTTCTGAAGAGGTGATAAAGAAAATTGAGAAGCTCAACAACTATGACATCAGCAACCGTGCAAAGCTCGTAGAAATCCAAATCATCCTTGACCAATATTCAAGTTCACTCGACAAAGATGAAAGGAAAAAATTTGAAAACGAGTTCTGGAACAGACTGCAGGATTACCGGGAGGAACACAAAAGAGAGCTGGAAAAAACCGAGATCGTCAAAATCTCGATGGATCTTAAACCTATCGCAGATGGAGAAGTGCCTGGCAGACTGCTCAATCAGTTTTCTCTGGATGAATACGAGGGTTATCTGAGGGTCGCAACCACAATCAGGGATACCAACGACGTCTATATTCTCGACAAAGATCTGAAAATCGCTGGCTCAATCAAGGATTTCGGTAAAGACGAAAGAATCTATGCCGTGAGATTTCTGGGAGATAAGGGATATGTTGTAACATTCAGACAAACCGACCCTTTCTTTATCATGGACCTTTCAAATCCTGAAAAACCCGAGATAAAAGGGGAACTCAAGATACCAGGTTATTCCTCTTATCTGCACCCGATATCAGAAAACATAATCCTCGGGATTGGCAAAGAAGACCAGTATGTGAAAATATCTCTGTTCGACGTCTCCTCTCCCGATAACCCCAGGGAAATAGACAAATACACTCTGAAGGAATACTGGTCTGATATTCTGCGAACCCACCATGCATTCCTGATAGACCAGAAACACGAGGTTTTCTTCCTGCCTGGAAGTGACGGTGGGTACATCTTCTCGTACAAAGACAAACTGGAGCTTATAAAAGCTGTCGATATGCCTGCAATAAGGGCTGTGTTTATCGATGACTACTTATATATAATAGGGGAGAAGATTGTTGTTTTCGATGAGAACACCTGGGAAAAAATGAATGAAATTAATCTTTAATTTTATTTAAAATACTATAGTTACTCAAAATTTAATACTCAAGTGAACTACTCCGCCCTTACAGACGGAGCTTCTACCTTCAGAGGCTCTTCCAGCCTCATCATCGGTAGTTCGGGCTAGTTCACGACAGCCCCCGTCCCCTTACGGGACACATTAGTTTTGTTTAGCTTTTCCAAACCCTTCTTCAGAATATTTTTGGCAGCATTAACATCTCTATCTCCCTTGTAACCACAATTCAAACATCTG
>MTML01000053.1 GCA_002011215.1 Archaeoglobus sp. JdFR-24 | reverse complement strand
TCCTGATCTGCCAGAAAGTCTGCTCCCTTTACAGTATCCCATGCATGCAGATCAAAGCTATCACCCTCTCTCATAACTGCCGCTGTTCCACCTTCAGCACAGACGCTATGACACCTTATGGGATATGTTTTGGAGATGAGAGCTATTGACAGATCCCTTGATATTTCAGCTGCTGCTATGGCAGCCCTCATTCCGGCCAGACCGGCACCAACGATTACGATATCATCTCTGAGTTTCATTCAAACACCTCTCTAAGGTATTGGCTTAATTTCCGATTTAGATTTTAATTGATTTAATTATTAATCAATTACAATAAAGTCTAAATTTATTTTTAGACTTATTAAACTTCATCAAGCTTTCTTTTCACAATTTGAGCGACTTCCATTGGGGTTTTTCCAACCTCCACACCAGCCTGTTCAAGAGCCTTAATTTTTGACTCTGCTGTGCCTTTTCCACCCTCAATTATCGCTCCAGCATGACCCATTCTCTTGCCGGGTGGTGCAGTAATACCTGCAATGTAGCCAACCACAGGCTTCGTCATTTCCTTTGATATAAATTCCGCTGCCATTTCTTCATCAGTTCCACCTATCTCCCCCACAAGAACAACCAATTCAGTCTGTTTGTCGTTTTCAAATCTCGCAAGCAGGTCTATGAAATCTGTTCCGATTATTCTGTCTCCACCTATACCCACAACTGTCGACTGACCAATTCCCATATTCGTAAGGTTGTAGGCAATTTGATAGGTCAGAGTTCCGCTCCTTGAGACTATTCCAACGTTGCCCTCTTTAAAAATCTGTGCAGGCATAATTCCAAGGTGTGATTTTCCAGGACTTATAATTCCCGGACAGTTCGGCCCTATAAGCACCCCGGAGTTCTTTACTTTCCAGTACATTTTGAGCTCGTCATGTACCGGTATGCCCTCAGTTATGCACACAATAACTTCAATGCCAGCATCTGCAGCCTCAAAAACAGCATCAGCAGCAAAAGCAGGTGGGACAAAGACGATCGATGCATTAGCATCTGTTTCACTGACTGCTTCCTTTACTGTGTTGTAAACCGGAACACCACGAACCTCGGATCCGGCTTTTCCAGGAGTTACTCCTGCAACTATTTTCGTTCCATAGCTCAGCATTCTCTGAGTGTGAAATGATCCCTGATAACCTGTTATTCCCTGAACAATAGCCTTTGTGTTCTCATCAATAATTACTGCCATTATTCCACCTCACCTGCCAGTTCAACAGCCTTTTTAGCACCTTCTTCCATGGTCTCAACCATTATCAGATTTTTAGAAGTTCTTTCAAGAAATTCTGAAATCATTTTCCTGCCTTCCTGTTCGTTTGTCCCGGCAAGTCTTAAAACTACCGGAACATCCACATCAATTTCTGAAAAGGCTTTAATGAGACCTTCGGCGACCTGATCACATCTCGTTATACCTCCAAAAATATTTATGAAAATAACCTTCACACCCGGATCATTCAAAATGAGCTCGATAGATGTTTTAACGAGTTCTGATGATGCCCCACCTCCAATATCAAGGAAGTTTGCTGGCTTTCCACCCTCCAAATAAATAAGATCCATCGTTGACATCGACATCCCGGCTCCATTAGCGATCACACCAATGTTTCCATCGAGTTTGACATAATTGATGCCCTTGCTCTCAGCTTCTCTTTCGAGTTCAGATCCTGTAAAGTCCTTCTTTTCCGCAAATTCTTTCTGCCTGTAGAGGGCGTTGTCATCAATGTTCAGTCTGCCGTCTGCCGCTATCACTTCACCATCTGAAGTCACTACAAGGGGGTTTATCTCGGTCAGCTCAGCCTCATACTGCGTGAAAATATTATAAAGAGTTCTTATTATAGAAAACACTTTTTTAAAGTACTCTCCTGGCATGCCGGACTCATAGAGAAGCTCTCTGATCTGATAATCCCATAAACCCCAGAGAGGATTTATTGTTATCTTGCCTATTTTATCGGGATGTTTAATTGCTATCTCCTCAATATCCATTCCGCCAACAGAGCTTAAAATTACCGCCACACCTTTTTTTGTTCTGTCGAGAGTTACCCCCACATACATTTCCCTTGCAATATCCAGTTTTTCTTCAACAAGGATTTTTTTAACAATATTTCCCTTTATATCTTTTCCAAAAAGAGTTTCTGACTTTTCAACAGCATCTTCAACAGAGTCAGCCTTCAATATTCCGCCGGCCTTACCTCTTCCACCAACAAGAACCTGGGATTTGAGCACAACCTCACCAAGTTCTTCAACAATTTTCCTCACTTCTTCAGGAGTGGTAGCTATCTTACCCCTGGGAATTTTTATTCCGTGCCTTGAGAAAACTTCCTTAGCCTGATACTCGTGCAATTTCATGTTAATCACCTTTTTTATTATCAATAAGGATGAATTTAAGCATATACTTAGATTTTTCTATTTTGGACGTATTTCGCTGAGTATTGGAAATGATTAATCAAACTAATTTATCTGATAACCTGATTCCAATGATCTGGCACATATGTTTGATTATCACAGCTTTAAAAAACCAATCAGAGAGTGAAATCATAAATCAAAATCAGAGTCTTTTAACCATATAGTTACCCCTCTTTCTGTAACCATGCTTTCTGTAATAATCTCTCACCCCAACCCCGCTTATAACAGCTATCCTGTCATATTTTTCCTTGGCGATTTCTTCAGCAACAGAGAGCAATTTTTCACCGATCCCTTTATGCTGTACAGCACTTTCATCTCGCTTGCCCACAGGCAGGGCCGTTCCATAAACATGAAGTTCCCTTACCAGAGCGGAATTCGAGATCTCAGAGAATAGCGGATTTCCGAACCTTAACTTTATAAAACCGGATAAAATATCGTGTTCAGCATTTTCAAAGGAGATAAAATATTCAACCCCACCAGATGCTTTATAACTCTCAATCATAATTTCCGATTCTTTAAGTATCCTCTCCGGACTTAATCCAGATTTTCGCATAACGTGTCCAGCTTCCCTGCACCTTATGCATCTGCATTTCCATCCATATTCCTTCATTTTTTCATGGACGATCTGTCTGAGATTTCCCTTATCAAGGCCGATCGCATATTTTACAGGAATGTCTCGCTGAATCCTCTGCACCCTCACCCACTTTGGAAAGCGTCTTTTAGCCTTTGCTATGAGCTCTGCAACCTCATCCGTCGAATAAGGCATGTAATCTCCCTTCCGATATAGCTCATAAAGCTCGGTCCCCTCCACCACAAGCGTAGGATATATTTTGAGGTAATCTGGCTTGTAATCGTCCATTTCGAAGATCTTTCTGAACATCTCAAGGTCCTTTTCGAAGTTGCTCCCGGGAAGACCGGGCATTATGTGATAACCAACTTTAAAAGCCGAGTCTTTCAGCATTCTCGTTGCCCTTTTAACTTCCTCAACCCCATGCCCCCTTTTTATTCCCTCGAGGATTTCATCATCAACATTCTGCACACCAAGCTCGACCTTCGTTCCACCGTAATACAGCATTTCTCTTATTTCATCAATCCCCGAGTGATCCGGCCTTGTTTCGAAAGTCATGCCTATGCATCTCGCCCTGGCCTTTTCGTTTCTCTTCTTTGCAGCTTCAAGCGTTTGGGTTATGCTTTTTCTCCTGTCAAAAGAGTTTAAAGCGTTGTAAATTCCAAGTATGAAGCTGTCCTTATACTCTTTATCTCTCGCAGGAAATGTGCCTCCCATCACGATGATCTCAACCTTTTCAACATCATGTCCGATTTCGCTGAGCTCCCTGAGCCGGGCAGTAACCTGTCTGAAGGGATCGTAATTGTGTTGCATTCCCCTCATCGCTGCTGGCTCTCTTCCCGTATAACTTTGAGGTGATACGGGTGCTCCTCCTGGGCATGGGAGACACTTTCCATGAGGACATGGGGCTGGAGAGGTCATTACAGCCACTACAGCAACACCGGAAATCGTTCTTACAGGCTTTATTTTCAAAAGTTTCTTTATTTTCAACACATCCGAAACAGAATCAGATGAATCGGAAAGAAGCCTATTAAGAGAGACAGATATATCCGGATCGGAGGGGAGTGATGGAAGAGAGTACTTCCTGGAGATTCTCTTTTTTATAACGGCAATTTGATTTTTATTTTCGGGCAAAAGCTTCAGTAATTCGAATGCTATTTCTTCGCACGCTTTCCAGTAAGCTTCTCCTTCAGCTTTAGATTGGAGTTCGTTCTGGGATTTATTCATGGGTTTTAGAAAATGAGTTTTCTCTGAGTTTAAACCTTTTGGAGATAGTGGGTAATTGAACAAAATAAATTCAGATTAAAGTTAACATCTTCAATCTGGGCAGAAAGTCTCCTTAACGTAGCCCAGTATCCCCCTGAGAGTATTATCGATGAAATAATCTTCTCTTTTCTTTATATCCTCCTCAAGATAACCGTACTTTGCAAAAACAGGATCAGATGAGAATAGCTCGCTCCTCACGATTTCCAGAATGCTCTTTTCATCGCTGTAATCCTTCTGACATGCCACTTCCCTGACCACATCCACCCACAGATCAAGTTGATTTCTGTAGTTTTCTGCCATTTTATTGCAATTCTCCTCATACCCAAAATGTCCATAGCATACTGTCAGATTCCCGAGATTTTCAAGCGTTCTAATCGAGCTAACTGCAATATCATATATGAACTTTGGAGGGGTGGCAGGCCGGACATAGTAATCTTTGATTTTCAGATACTGATGGACTCCTATAGCCTCTCCTGCAAAGAGATATTTGTCAAAAACATAACTCTGGTGATGGGGAGCATGTCCTGGGGTTTCGATGATTTCAATTTCTGAACCCTGAAATTCTAAATCGCCAGAGTATATGTTATCCTCCGGTACCGGCTTTATTTCTCCATAAATCAGAGCCAGATCTCCAAGAACTTTTAGAGTTCCTTTCCAGAGCTTTTCCGGATTGATCAGGTGCTTAACACCGCTTGGGTGGACAACAACCTTTGCTTCAGGGTGGTATTTAAGAAACTCTCCGACCCCGCCTGCGTGGTCAATATGGATATGAGTTAACAGAATGTATTCGATTCTCCTGACCTTCAAATACTCAAGCGCTTCGATCAGTTTTTTAACCGAAGTGGTGGTGCCAACATCTACAACAAAGGCATTTCCATCGCTCCTGAAAACCCAGGAACTGATAAATTTCCTGAAACCCTCCCTGTTATGGGGAAGGTCGACAAGATAGAGCTCATCACTGAGTTCAAGGATTTTCATGAGAATGCTTAGACTTTTAAAATATTAAACAGTTTTGAGTGTGGATATCAGTTGTTTTATGAGGATTGTTCCTGATGTTGAGAGAACATAGATCAAAAGCATGTGTGCAAAAACTTTTCCAACATAACAAATCCCCGACAGATTGAAGACTACCAGTCTTAATTGATTTACATGGGTTGTTCTGCAGGTGGTGATGAGGGTTGTGGTGGTGAGAGTAGTGTCAGCACTTCTACCAGCAGGGCTAAAAGTCATAAAAAATATTTCAAAATCATTTTGCAGATTGTTGTGATCTTTCTTGTCTTAGGGGTTGGTGTTGCTAGTCTTATCAACCATGTTGTAAATGTGAAGATTGCCGGGACTGCTGAGGGTTCTCTCGTGTTTGTTGATGGACAGACTGGAAAAAAAGTCAGTACCACACTTACGGATTCAGATAGTGATGGTTTTGCAGACAGTGGTCAGATTTCAATTCAAAACAGGGCCGATTTCACATTCAAGGGTAAAATAATCGATTTGACTGTCGAGAAGGATGATAAAACATTCCTGTCAACCATTTCCGGAAACGGTATCTGGTATTTCTATGAAGATTCTGATTTAAGTGGAAACCTCTCAGATGGGGATATTTTGGTTGGAAAGGTGAAAATAGAGCAGGGATCGAGCAATCTTGATGGAGATACATTCACTGTAGCAGCAAATAGTGAGAAAGAGCTTCGAATACATTTATATTTTGAACCATATGCTGCCGAAGGGAATTATGAGATATCGTTTGACATAATTGCTGTTTATGATGTAAATTCCGGTTAATTTTTTAGTTTGAGGGTAAAGGAGGGGATGGAGGATTAGAAAACAGAAACAAACAGTTAGAGAATGAAGATAAAGCAAAAAGACGAAAATTAAATGGAGATGTCCAGCTCATAATGGCATGCCACCATATGGTTGGATGTTCCCTTTAACTCCGGTACCGCTTCCCTGCAATCAGGACGTGCAAACGGACATCGTGTGTTGTATCTGCATCCAGGTGGCGGATTTCTTGGGTTTGCCACATCTCCTATTATTTCAATCCCAAGATTTTTCTTATCAAATGACGGAACCGCAGATAGAAGAGCTGCCGTATACGGGTGTTTTGGATGGTGGATTACCTCTTTAACATCCCCGATTTCAACTATCTTTCCCAGATACATCACTGCTATTCTGTCACCAACGAGTCTGGCAACACTGAGATCGTGGGTTATGAATAGCATGCTCAGGCGATATTCGTCCTTGAAGGATAAGAGGAGGTTCAAAATAGCCGCCCTCAATGAGACGTCTATCATTGAGACGGGTTCATCGGCCACAACGAACTCTGGCCTTAAAACCATCGCCCGGGCTATTGCAACCCTCTGCCTTTGTCCACCGCTGAGCTGATATGGCAGTCTATTGTAGAACTGTTCCGCAGGCACAAGACCCACCCTCTCAAGCATTTCAATCGCTATTTTTTTGGCTTCGTTGTTGGATGCTATTCCATGTATCTGGAGAGGATCGACAAGATGATCTCCTATTTTCATTTTTGGGTTGAGTGAGGCATAAGGATCCTGAAATATCACCTGAAGGTGTCTGTGAATTCTTCTCTTTTCTTCACCTTTCAGGCCAGTGATATCTTCCCCTTTGAAAAAGATCTTTCCATCGGTTGGCTCTTCCAGACCAACAAGCAGTCTTCCAACCGTCGTCTTCCCACATCCACTTTCTCCAACAAGAGAAAGAGTTTCTCCTTCCTCAATTCCAAAACTAACACCATCTACTGCTCTTATGAACTGAAGTTCCTTTGAAAACAGGACCTCTAAGAAGGATTTCTGAACAGGAAAATATTTTTTGAGGTTTTCTACTCTTATTATTTCCATACAAACACCTCTGATATCAGCCGTATAGCCAGCATTTGACCATCCTGCTGTCCACTTCAACTACTGGAGGTTCTTTAATCCTGCATTTTTCCATTGCCTGAGGACATCTCGGATGAAACCTGCAACCCTCTGGCGGGCTTATCAGGTCGGGTGGAAAACCGGGCATTGGCCTGATGTCCCTATCAATCCATACGTCAGGCACAGAATTAATCAATCCCCTAGTATATGGGTGGAGGGGTTCATTCACAAGTTTTTTCGATTCACCCATCTCAACAATCCAGCCAGCATACATTATGACAATTTTATCACTCTTTTCTGCAGCAAGAGAGAAATCGTGAGTTATAAGTATGACTGATCTTCCCTCCCGGGTCATCTTCTTAAGAATCTCCATAATTTTCTCCTGCACAATAACATCAAGGGCTGTTGTTGGCTCATCGGCAATGAGCAGATTCGGGTTCAGAGCGATTGCAAGGGCTATCATTATTCTCTGCCTCTGCCCTCCACTCAACTGATGTGGATAATAATTTACCCTGTCTCCAGATAATCCAACACTCTCAAGGAGTTCCATTGCCTTTTCCAGCGCCTCCTTTTTTCCTATGTTCTCATGCATTTGAATGGTTTCCACGATCTGATCTCCTATTTTCTCAAGAGGGTCGAGGCTTGTCATCGGATCCTGGAATATCATACCTATCTCCTTTCCCCTGACCCTTCTCATCTCCTCTTCGCTCAGTTTTAGCAAATTTTTGCCATTGAAGATTATCTCCCCATCAACAATTTCGCCCGGGGGAAGAATGAGCCTCATAATGGAGAAGGCGAGTGTTGATTTTCCGCAACCACTCTCCCCAACGATTCCAACAAACTCCTCTTTTTTAAGGTCCATAGATACTCTATCGACGGCTTTCAGGACGCCTCTTCTCGAGAAGTAATGAGTGCTGAGATTATGTATTCTCAGGAGTATGTTTGCTGGAGGCTTCAAAGGTTTTTTTGTTGTTCCTGAAGTTTCTGTCATTATCTTTCCCTCCTTGGAGCGTAAAGTTCACTCAAACCTTCACCAATGAGAGCGAATCCAAGTGCCAGAAGCATAACCATAAAACCTGGAAACGTTATCATCCACCAGTAGCCAGATGGTAAATAGGGTCTTCCCGAGCTTAAGTCGAAACCCCAGTCAGGGGTTGGAGCTGTGACAATAAAACCGAGAAAGCTCAAACCTGCTTCCGTGAGAATCGCATCAGCTACACTGAGCGAGAAAACAACGATGACTGTTGTAACAAGATTCGGAAAAATGTATTTTCTCATGATCCTGAAATTCCCGGCTCCTGCTGCCCTGGCAGCCTCAACAAAAAGTCTCGATTTCAGAGATAAGGTCTGACCCCTTATCATTCTGAAATATGTCGGGACATAAACAACAGATATCGCCACAACAGCATTGAGTACGCTCGGCCCGAGGACTGCAGCAATTGCTATAGCCAGAATCAAACTTGGAAATGCATACATGCTGTCCATTATCATCGATATTGCTCGATCAAGTTTTCCACCGAAAAAACCTGAAATCAAACCGATCGGCACTCCAATACTCATCGATACCATGGAAGCCGCAAAAACGACAAGCAGAACCACTCTCGAACCATGTATGACCCTTGAAAGAATATCTCTTCCCAGATTGTCTGTTCCCATCGGGTTGTTCAATGACGGTGGGCTCAGTGGTTTTCCGGCAAACTTTGTAGGGTCATAAGGAGCGATTAAATCCGCAAATATGGCCATTAAAATCACAATCGTTACAATCACCAGACCTGCCAGAACCATATTTCTCCCTTCCACCTCGGGAATAATCGGTCGGTAAATTCTCGTTGCCAGATTTTTCAGTTCCATCATCATCCCTCAGTACCTTATCCTTGGATCAATCAATGCATAAATAACATCCACCACCAGACTTATCAGAGCCACAAACAGGGCATAGAAAACAATTGCGCCCTGAACTGAAGTGTAATCTCTATACTGTATTCTTTCAAGAAGGAAGGTTCCCATTCCAGGCCAGGAGAAGGTTGTTTCAGTCAACACCGCACCGGCAAGCAATATGGCGAACTGCAATCCCATCAGGGTTATGACTGGTATGAAGGCATTTTTCATTGCATGAATTGCTATTTTGCTATTTTTCACCCCTCTTGACCTGTAAGCAGTGATATAATCCTGAGAGAGAACGTCAATAAGATTATTTCTCACCAGTCGGGTATAGGCGCCTGACAGAACGATTCCAAGAGTTATTGATGGTAACAGAAGATGCAGAAAAGAAGATGACAGTGCTTCAAAGTTCAATGAGATCAATGAATCCAGAACATAAAGTCCAGTAATTTTTTCAGGTTCAACCCCAGGTGAGATCCTCCCACCTATTGGAAATGCCTGCAAATAAACTCCAAAAATCATTTGCAAAACCATTCCAAACCAGGGAATGAAAAGAGAATACGCTATTATACTGTAAACCCTCATTGAAGCATCAAGTTTTGAGCCACGCCTGAATGCAGCAATAGAACCGGTTATTATTCCTATTAAAACACTGAATATAAAACCAAATATTGTGAGTTCAACTGTTGCAGGAAATCTGTCCATTATCTCTGAGATTACCGGCCTTTTTCCCCATATCATTGAGCGGCCAAAATCTCCATGAAATATATTGTAAAGATACTCACCATACTGCACGATAATTGGCTTGTTCAAACCTGCTTCTTCCCTCAACTTCTCAAGTACTTCCGGCGGTACCTTCTGACCGACAAGAGAGGCTATTGGGTCTCCGGGCAGTATTCTAAGGATGAAAAACACCAGCGTGAGCAGTATAATTACCGTTGGAAGTACCATCAGTGCCCTCGTTGCAATGTAAGCCTTTAATGATGCCATCCCATTAACAGCGTAGAAATTGATTAAAAAATTTATCGAAAAATGCTCTTACAGCACTTAATACTTAAGACAAAAAAATAAAATAAAAAAAATTAAGTCTATTCAAGCAGATAGTACCTGAACAGCATTGTTGGGTCGAGAACGATTCCACCAATGTCTTTCTTGGCCACGACGAACAGCTTACCCTGTACAAGTGGTACGATAGGTGAGTCTTCTGCAAGCTTGTCCTGCACTTTCTCATAGTAAGTTGTTCTTTCCTCTTGAGTCATAGCTATTGCAGCCTTTTCAAGCAATTCATCCATTTCTGGATCACTGTATGGATATCCAAGCCACCTGTTCGATCCAGATTTGAGGAATGGTGTGGTATAGTCATCCGGATCAATGTAGTCAGGATACCATCCAAAGAAGGATGCCATCATCGCGCTCTTTCTCGCATAATCGACATATGTTGACCATTCTGCACTCTTCAACTCGACCTCTATCACTCCGGTGTTTTCAAGCTGCTCCTTTATAACCTGAGCGAGATCCTTTTCGGTGTCACCGTAGTGGGTTGGTGTCCACCACAATTCGAGCTTGAGTTTATTGTTCTCATCATAACCTGCTTTAGCAAGGTACTCTTTCGCCAATTCAATATTTCCATCGCCGTATTTCTGCTTGAAAACATCCTTGTAGCTCCACATACCTATTGGAACGAGCGAATAGAGTGGTTCCCAGGTTCCAAGATATACTCTCTGAGATATGTCATTTCTGTCAATAGCTGCAGCAATACCTCTTCTGACGTCAGGATTCTTTGTGGCAAATTCGGTGGATTCGTTTCCATTCAAGACAAGATACCTAATCGCTGCTCCGGGAACTTCGATGACTTTAAGGTTGGCATTCTTCTTCAGAGATTCGATGTCTATTGGTGTTAGAGTTCTCCAGGCGATGTCAATTTCACCCTTCTCGATTGCAAGTCTCAGAGTTGTTGCATCCTGGTAGAATCTGATTATTATCTTCTCTGTCTTTGGAGAATCACCGAAGAAGTTCGGGTTTGCCTCAAGAATGAGCTCCTGATCCCTCACCCATTTGGTAATCTTGTATGGTCCTACACCACCGGCAGTCTGATCACTGTCGATCTCATTTGGCTTGTAAGCTGGATGAGCTGGGAAGTAAGGTGGTGTTGCGACCAGTGAGAGGAAGTAGGATATGGGTGTACTGAGTGTAAATTTCACAGTGTAGTCATCAACAGCCTCAACATTCTCCACAAAATCAGTCACCAGCCATGATGGATCTCCAGAGATCTCCATTACTCTCTTTATGCTTCTAACAACATCCTGAGCTTTACATGGGGTTCCGTCTGCAAACTTCAGGTCTTCTCTCAGGTGGAACACATATACCTTCCCACCTTCCTGAACTTCATAGCTTTTTGCGAGATATGGTTCAAGTTCAGTTGTACCCGGTTTGTATCTGTAAAGACCTCCCATAACGTTGTTCATCACTTCCCATGTGAAGAAGTCGTATGCATTACTTGGATCCAGGTCTGTCACCTTGTCTGTTACACCAATCACTATGGTTTTTGGTGGGGGTGGTGTCTGGGTGGGAGTTGGTGTCGGAGTTGCCTGAGGCGCTTCAGTTGGTTTCGGAGTTGGTGTTGCTTCTTTTTGCTGTGCACAGCCACTGAATAACAGAACTGCCACAAGCACTACCATCAATAAAACTTTTTTCTTTCCAATCATAATATCTCCCTCGGGCATTTTAATTAGTTATATAGTTATTAAGTTTTCCGCTTTAAATTGAGATTTAGATCTATTCAAAATAATCCGGTTCGTAAACTTCATAAAATAAACATAAAACTGAAAAAAATTAAAAACAAATTAAATATATCTTGAAATTAAAATTCCCAGCTTATCCTTCGCATCTTCAGAGATCATCTCCGGGCTGGTTGTAATAGCATATTTTAAGGCATTTCTGCACTCACAGTTCTCATCCTCAGTTATTTGAGGGATCAGTTTTCTCAAAATTCTTTTGACTTTCTCCTCATTTCTGGCAGCATTTTCCAGAACCGTTGCCACATCAACCTCACTGTCTCTCCATACATCATAATCCGTTACGGTTGCGATCGTCGCATAGCAAATTTCAGCCTCTCTTGCCAGTTTAGCCTCAGGAAGTGCTGTCATACCTATGATGTCAAATCCAAGTGCTCTATAGACGTTCGATTCAGCTTTTGTAGAGAACTGAGGACCTTCGATGCAGACATATGTACCCTCTGGATGGACATTATAACCGAGAGATTCAGCAGTTTTTACTATGAGTGGAGATACACGGGAACAAAATGGCTTCGCAAACCCGATGTGAACAACGATGTCCTCAAAAAAGGTGTTGATTCTATTTCTCGTCCTGTCAAAAAGCTGATCAGGAACTACAATATCGAGTGGTTTGAACTCCTCCTTTAATGAGCCAACTGCAGCTATGCTGAGAATTGTATGAACACCGATTTTCTTCAGAGCATAAATATTTGCCCTGTAGGGGACATTTGTTGGAGAGAAAACATGACCTTTCCCGTGTCTGGATAAAAATGCCACCCTTTTACCTTCAAAATATCCTACAGTAATTGAGCCTGAGGGTTTACCGAAGGGGGTGTTAATTTCAATTTCAATAACATCTTCAAAGGCATCCTGATCATAAACTCCGGTTCCTCCAATAATGGCTATTTCAGCCTTTTCCTGCGCCTCCTTTTCATTCACCATATTGACCACCAATCTTCAGATTCCACTACTCCACCATAATACTATTTTACTATCCCGCTATCCAACTATTCAATAACTTTCCATCCTCTTTTTCCTTCTTCCTCTACGGGTAAAACGAGTTTTCTTCGCTCCATCTCTCTCATAACCTCATGAAATCTGCGTGGCTGTGAAATTTCCAGATAAACCGGGTCTACCTGGTGGTACCTGTAAAGTCCCCATTTTATGTCCCATTCAGTCCAGAAGTCCTTCTTTTCCTTGGCAAGAAGTCTTGAAATTATGTCTATCATATCCTCAACAAAGTTCCATGGAAAAACAACCCACGCCCACTCCTCCATGTACTCTCCAAAATAATCCGGTATGAACTTGGATGTGTAGAGGAGCTGAAGGGTAGCTGTTTTTACCTCTTCAGCATTCTGCTCAACAACATGCTCTCGAGCTGTTTTAAGGCTTCCACCCGTATCTGCGATATCGTCAACAATCAAAACTCTTTTTCCCTCGACCGATCCATCGGGCAAAGGATACCTTATCTTCACCTCACCGCTTTTCGCTGCAGTTCCGACATAGTGCTCAATTTTAAGACTGGTCAGATCATCCAACCCAAGCAAATCGCAGAGGACTCTGCCAGCAAACCAGCCACCTCTTGCAAGAGCAACTATCATCTGAGGCTCAAAACCATCCTCCTTTACCTGTTCCGCAACTCTCCTGCAGAGGTTGTCCATATAATCCCAGTTTGTTATCACACACTTAAACTTATCAGGAAATGTGTCCATAGCACCACCCCTTGAGAGAACATAACCATCAAATTTAATAATTTCTGCTTCTTAAATGTGCTGAGAAATTCTATGTTAGATAATCACAACCAGATCAAACAAAAATATCAACTACTTCCCCCTTTTCCACATCCACAAGCCCAAAATCAGTTACTTTCAGTTTTGGTATCACAGGAAGGGCGAGAAAGCTTAGAGTTATGAGTGGTGATTTTAATTTGCATCCCAGTTCTTTTATGCTGGCATGTATCCTCTCCAGCTTTTGCAGTGTCTCCTCTGCTGAACTCTCAGTCATTAAACCAGCTATTTCAAACTGAATTTCCGCCTTTACGGAGTCGTCATAAACAACTATCCCACCATTCAGCTCGATCACCCTGTTCACAGCACCACATATGCTTTCATCATCCACCCCCACCGCTATTATATTATGGGAATCGTGAGCAATCGAGGAGGCTATTGCTCCCCTCTTCAGGCCGAATCCGCTGACCAGACCTTTTCCCACCCTACCACTTCCAGTGTGCCTCTCCACAACTACCAGCTTCAGAATGTCCCTTTCAGGAAGTGCCATCTCAGCCTCAACAACCACCTCATCCGTTGCAATCTCCCCTTCTATCAATTTCATAACCCTCACACACTTCCCCTTTTGCTCAATTCTTAAATTATCAGGCTTTAATTTCACAGCCCTGACAGAGTTCTTTGCGAATTCGGGATAGGTAAAGGTTTTTCGAATTTTGTCTACCCTTTTTCCATCGATAAAAACGGCTTTTACCTCGAACTTTTCAAGATTTCTGAGCAAAACGATGTCAGCATATCTCCCGGGTGTCAACTGGCCGCAGTTAAGTCCAAACCATGTTGCCGGGTTCAGTGTGCACATCTGAAGTGCTTTCAGGGGGTCAACTCCCTCCTCAACAGCCATCCTGTAAACATAATCAAGATATCCCTCCTCGAAAATATCTTTCAGATTTCTGTCACCGTCAGTTACGAGCATAACATTCCTGTTGCCTGTTTTTACGATATCCCGGAGATCTCTGAGATTTCTGACCATACTTCCCTCCCTTACCATGACCCTCATTCCCAGTCTCAGTTTCTCTTTAGCTTCATCAGTTGTAATGCTCTCATGATCTGACCCTATTCCAGCAACCACATATGCGTTGAGATCTTTTCTGGAAAGAAATGGTGCATGACCATCAATTGGCCTCGGTCTGGCAATTTCGATTTTGCTCAGGATTTCTTCATCTCCCGAGATCACATGTGAATAATCCATTACTTCTGCCAGTCCCAAAACATCCTCCAGATTGAAAAGTTCTTCCAAATCTTTTATCCCTATTTTTGCTCCAGAAGTTTCAAGATCCGAAGATGGGACGCATGAAGGAAGCATACAGAAAAATCTAATCGGTAGTGTTTTAGCTTCTTCAAGCATGAGTAAAATACCTTCCCTGCCGAGGACATTTGCGATCTCATGTGGATCAGCAACAACCGCTGTGTTTCCGCGAGGCACAACAAGTTTTGAGAACTCCGATAATGTGAGCATTGACATCTCAATATGGGTGTGACCATCGATTAAACCCGGGACCGCTAAACAACCTTTACCATCAATTTCTTTCATTCCTCTGTAATTGCCCACTCCAGCAATCAAATTTCCATAAATCGCTATATCACATTGATAAATTTCCTCTGTCAGAACATTAACTAAATCAACATTTTTTATGACCGCATCCGCCTTTTTTCTTCCCGATGCCACATCAACTAAATTTTTAAGCTTCCTTAGATTTTTCCGTCTGGAGTTCTTCAACCTCAACCTTAACCTCAACCCTATATTCTCCGAGGACATACTCAATTATTTCTGAGCTAACCTCAAAATCAAATTTCTCTTTTAGCTCCTTCTTTATCCTTTCAAGTGTTTTATTTTTGAGCGAAAGTCTACCAATAAAATCCCTGGTGTCTTCATAAAAGCTCCATGGATAAACAATCCACTTCCAGGAGTCCATCATCTTAACAAAATAATCAGGAACAAATTTCGACGTTTTTTTATGATCGAGTACAGCGATTCTAACCCTTCTTGCCCCAAGTTCCCTGAGATGATTCGAGACCAGCAAAATCGTTTCTCCAGTATCTGTAACATCATCAACAAGCAGAACGTTCCTACCCTCAAGGGATACGTTAAGGGGCTGGGTTAGCTTTGCTTCGCCTGAAGCTGTAGCAACCTTCCCCCAGTGTTCAGCTTTCACGCTGTAGAGATCTTTAACATCCAAAATATCACATAAAATTCTTGCAGGAACCCAGCCACCCCTGGCAATAGCAACAACAACCTCTGGCCTGAAACCCGAATCAAGTATAGCTTTGCCCAGAGTTTCACACATACTATAAACGTCATCCCAGCTGTAGACAATACACTTAAACGACATCTCCATTTAAAAATCTCAGTACATTGTTTATAATCATTTTGTAGGTGCCTTGGACTGTAACACCTGGACTGTAATATATCGGTTGGTTCGGAAAATTGAAAGTTCGGGAAGCTTAAGCTTTTATATCAGTCACCTGAATTTGAGATTGGATGTCAAAACTCAAGGTCAGCGATTACATGACAAGGAGTGTTATCACCTTAACCTCCGAGGATACTGTTGAGGATGCCATAAACCTCATTCAAAAGACAGGTCATGATGGATTTCCAGTAGTAGATTCGGATATGCGAGTAATAGGTTACATTTCCTCAATAGATTTGCTTAAAAAGGATCCAAAACTGAAAATAAAAGATATAATGCCAAGACAGATCTACGTGGCAAGAGAATTTATGGATTTGCGTGATGCTGCAAGAGTTATGTTCAGGACCGGACATTCAAAACTCCCCGTTGTTGATGGGGAGGATCGGCTGGTTGGCATCATTACAAATTCAGATGTTATCAGAAGTCAGATAGAGAGAGTTGATCCAACAAAGGTTCACAAACTGAAGAGAACGATTGAAAAGATACATGGAATAAATGTAGATATCAAGAGGGGAGATGTTGAGGTTGACAGACTGATACCAACCCAGACGAAGGTTTTCGCCGACGAACTCAAAGGCAGAGTGTATGAAATAAGGAGAGGTCTTGCAGAACCAATAGTGGTAATAAGAAAAGGAAAAAGGCTATACTTGGTTGATGGGCACCACAGAGTGGTTGCAGCTAAAAGAATGGGTTTGAGAAAGCTTGATGCATATATACTGGAGGTTCCGCCTGAAATCGAGCTTGGACTGGAGAAGCTCATTAAGAAAAAGGGCATAAAGTCACTTCATGATATAGATGTCATCGAAGATGTTTCCCACCCCCTCGTCGAGATTACATTCAAGAACACAAAGTAGGAAAGTAAAAAATAGGGGGACTTTAGGAGATTCCCTATGAGAGTGCCCCAAAATGTTAAAAAAACTGGGAAAAGAGTATATAAGATGATATGATAGGCAGGGGATAGCCATGAGAGAGAATTCAGCAGAATATGTTATCTGGACAGTTAATCTCGATAGAAGAAAGTCGAGGAGCGAAGGCAGAAAGATCCCGAAAAGGTTTTCTGTTCCAAATGTTAAGCTTAATGAGCTTATCGAGGCATGTAATAGTCTTAAAATTCATTGCAGGGCGGAAGATAAGAAATATCCTAAATGCTGGTGGGAAGAGAGCGGGAGAGTTGTTGTTGAGAAGCACGGATCAAAATCAAAACTGATGATTGAATTGGCCAGAAAAATAAGTGAGACAAGAGAAGAGAAAGAGAGAACCAAAAAGAAAAAAAAGAGAAAGAAACAAAGATAAAGATGTAAAAATAAAGATGTAAAAATAAATTGTATAACCTCAAAAATTCAATATTCTGAGATTCACACGTAAGAAATATGAAAATGAAGTACGGTTTTATGATTCTCGGTGACCTTCCTCAGTTAGGAGAGGTTGAGGTTGAAAGTCTTTTGAAAGGTTTTTCTCCTGACTCGAAAATACTTTTCAAAGACGGTAGGCTGATTTTCGCAGAAACTCAGCCTCTTGACAGCAAATTTTTCAGCAGGCTTTCAATGGTGAGGGAATCATTCATTTATCTTGGATCTGTTGAATTTGAAAATTTAAAGGAGTTTTTTAAGAACTTAAGACTTCCAGGATTTCAGAATGATTCCATCTGTGTAAGGGTTAAACGCCTGAAGAAAGATGTTCAGAACAGGTGTGCTAGAAACATAAGCTCCGATAAGCTGGAGAGAGAACTCGGGAGTATTCTCTGGTACAGAGGAGCTAAAATAGATGTAAAAAATCCTGACGTTGTCATAAAGGTTTATGTGTCTGAGAGGTGTCACATCGGAATCCTGAATCACACAACTGATACAGCACAGTTCCTTGAAAGAAGACCTGATAAAAAACCTTTTTTCAGACCAGGGGCTCTCCTTCCCAGAATAGGGAGAGCACTTGTAAACATAACAGGCGTAAGGGATGGAATTATTCTTGATCCAATGTGTGGCACAGGAACCATCCTCATTGAGGCAGGATTGATGGAGCTGAAAACAGCAGGAGTTGAGGCTTACAGGAACATAGCCCATGGATGTGCATTAAACCTGAAATACTACTCACTTCCAGTAAATGTGATCAGAGGTGACGCTAAAAAACTGCCCTTCAAGGATGATGCTTTCGATGGGGTTGTTACAGATTTTCCATATCTTCAATCCTCAAAAAGTCTTGGAGATTTGTCTGAGCTATATGAAAACTCCATAGATGAGATTTCAAGGGTTTTAAAACCTAACCGTAATGCTGTACTTGTCTCAAACCGGGACATTGATGAAATTATTGAAGACAGACTTTCCATCGAGGTGAAAATAAAGCAGAGAGTGCACAGAAACCTCACAAGAAGATTCTTCAAATGCAAAAAGTTAAAAAATTAAATTGAAATCGGGGCAATTTTAAATGCCCTTGCTATCACCATCTTATACCCTACTTTTCTTCTCTCTTTTGCCTCTTGAAATACTCAAGCAGCTCAATAGGTATCGGGAATATTATCTTGGTAGCCTGATCTGTTGCTGCTTCATTTATCGTCTGAAGAATTCTCAACATCATTGCTCCTTTACTTGCTTCCATGATCTGAGATGCTTCCTTTAGTTTCATTGCTGCCTGAAGCTCACCATCAGCCCTGATGATCTTTGCCCTTCTTTCTCTTTCGGCCTCAGCCTGCATTGCCATTGCTCTCTGCATCTCTTTGGGAAGTTCAACATCCTTAATTTCCACCGCCGACACTTTAATGCCCCATGGATTTGTTGCTTCATCTATTATACGCTGAAGCTTAACATTAAGTTGTTCCCTTTCCGAAAGAACCGCGTCGAGTTCAGCCTGACCGATAATACTCCTGAGAGTGGTTTGAGCTATCTGAGCAGTTGCAAATCTAAAATCAAAAACCTCTGTAACGGCCTTTTCTGGATCCACGACCCGGTAATAAATGACAGCATTAACTCTCACTGTAACATTATCTCTGGTTACGACCTCCTGAGCTGGCACATCATAAGTCGCAGTTCTGAGGTCAACAATCATTATGTTTTCCAGGACAGGTATAACGAAAAACAACCCTGGACCTCTCGCCCCAACCAATCTTCCCAATCTGAAGATTACTCCTCTCTCATACTCTTTGACGACCCTGATCCCTGATATAAGGAAGAGGGCAATTACGATTCCAATGCCTACTATTATTAAATCTACCATGCCTTTTTATTTTCTGTGATACTTTATAAGTATTTCCTATTTTATAAGTATTTTCTATCGTCAAACACCCAATTCAGTCTCCAAACCAGAGAAAATAAACCTTATCAGATTATCAACAGAATATCAGCAGAGAAAATATCAACACTATACGGTCTTAACAACACCAATAAAAGAGTGCGTCGTTTTTGTATAGGGTTCATGAATGCCATTTGCTGATGGTTTCATATCACCAATCACCTACATTACATATGCGGTTAATACGCATCAATACTGCACACATTGCACACATTGCACACACCACATAACCTATGTTGCGCTATTGCAGATATACAGAAGTATTATATCAGGCAGTAGAATATTAAGCTGACAGGCAGGCTGACAGGCAAGAGATATTTCAAATTCTGAAATCGATGGTTTTTTATTTACTAAAACGTAATCCAAATTTAATGGATTCAGGAAAGAAAGAAATGAAGTTCCATCTATGCGTTTTCTCAGTTGCAATAGTAGTGATCATCCTTTCAATGGGAATCACATCGGCAATCAGGATTAGTGTCGATAGAGAAGAGTACCAAACAGGTGAAAATATTATCATAAGTGTATACACCACACGAGAAACCATTGTGCAGCTCATAGGAGAGAAAGTTATTTGGGAAACCACAATTAACAAATCTGGAAAAATATCTATACCCACCAGTGATCTCCCAGAAGGGAAATACAGTATTTATGCGAGCGATGGTGAAAATGACGCTCTTCTGGAGATATCAATAAAAGAATTTAACCCCTATGTCAACATCACTTTTGTTTCGAAAATTGAGGGTAATCTGACCATAAGTGGGAAAACAAACATACCTGACGGAAATATATTGAGAATAGAAGTAGATGATGCCGTGGAAGATGTGAGAGTAGAAAATAATTCGTTTTCAGTTAGATTCGACCTTGATGAAGGAATATACAATGTGAGAGTCCTGTTTGGAGATCAGATTTTGAGTGAAAGCAAAGTATACGTAGAGAGTTTCAGAATTCGCTCAATAAAGGTTCAACCTGCAATTTATGTTGGTGAACCGATCAGACTGAATGTATCCACAAATTCAAAAGGCTTCGAAGTAAAGGTCACTCTGTATAGTGACAGTGGATATGAGTATGAGGTCAAAGAAAAGAAATACATAGAGTCATTCAGTGGAGAAGTAGTTATAAAAAACACTTGGGTAGAGAGGGGAGATTATAATCTTTTGATCCTGGTATCTCACGAAATGGCAAGCGATATTCTAAAAATACCTATCAAAATCAAAGACTCCTTTATCAAAGCCAGTGTTGAAAGTTCAGAGGATGGAGCTGTGAGAGTATTGATTGAGGCTCCAGAAAACCACACAATATGGATACTGACTGGTTCAAACATAAAGAAAATAAAAATGGGTTCAAGCAGGCATGATTACGTTGAAATTCAGGCTGAAGGAAATAAAATATTGGTAATAGATCAGATGAATTTAAAAGATGATGAGTTCAATCAACTCATTCAAACCAACCAGATCGATGAAATTCCACATGTTCTGCTTGATCTGTCGCTCAATGCTTCAGTAAAATCAGGAAATTCGGAAGACGGGAAAGAGTTGAAATATCAGATGGGGAATGAGAGTACGAATAATATAAACGTTTCAGATACGGGTTCAGAGGTGAATGAGTCAGGAGGTCTGGTTTCCGAGGAATCTGACCTGAATGTTTTTGCTGCCATCATTACTATTTTAGTTGTCGGTGGGATTCTGGCAGGATTTGTTTATATGGTCAGGGGCAGATGATTGCTGAGAGAACGAATTTGCTATCCCGACAATTATTATAACCTTATACTGATTTTACCTGAAATTGATTTTACCTGAAATCGCTGGAAAATTATCGAGGATTTTGATTTATTAAAACAACAAGGTAAACTTTTTCTGTTTTACAGATTGATTTAACCTATGGAACTCCTGAACCAGATTGATCTAAACCAGATTGCCCTGATCATTTTTCTTGTGTGCTTTGCTGGCTACCATAGTGTGTACTTCCTGGTTTACCAGAGGTATCCTGATAGAACTGTGAAGTCTCATGCAAACCTCTTCAGGGAAAGTGGGATAGAATATGTGCTCAAAAAAGGGGAGCACCTCCTTCTAGTCCAGCAATTAAGAGATGTAATTTCTGTGAGCAATCTTTTCGCCTCCTCAACCCTCATATTCATAGGTATACTACTCAACCTTCTTATAAATCTGACAGGTCTCGCCCAGAGTCTTGGAATTACAGATGTATTGTCCTTTGAGTTTAAAATTCTGTTTATAGCAGCAATTCAGGCTATCTCATTCATGTTCTTCATTTCATCGCTCAGATACTACCGATTAGTCAGTCTATTTATCACGACACCTCCCGATATTATAAAGAAGCATACAGGAATCGAAGGTCATGAGTATCTTGGCAGACTGCTGAACAGAGGTTGCAGCTTTTACACCCTCGGGAGCAGAGGTGTACTTTACAGCCTCATAGCCATTGCCTGGGTTTTCAACACATGGCTTTTTATTGTGGCTGTTGTAGCATTAACATTGCTTTTTGCTGGATACAGAGACTTTGTGCGAGGATAAGGTAGAAGGATTGGGTGTGGAGATAAGGGAAATAAGAGAGACAAGAGAGATAAGAGGGGAGGATTGGAAAATCAGTTGAAATATTAGCGAGAAGAAGTATGTGTATGCGGCCGCCGGGATTTGAACCCGGGTTAGAGGCTCGGGATCCTGCCGCTAGACTACGACTGCATATCCAGATACAAAAAAGATTCCTGCAGTGAACTTGTGGCCGCCAATAACGATGGTTTTGTATGCTGTTTTACGAGGTTCAGCCGTTAGATAAATTTGGATACCCTGAATGGTGCCCTAAAATTAAAAAATTAAAAAAAGTTATTTTCCATATAATTCTTGTATTCCTGCAATGTCACCAGTGTTCAAATCTCTCTTCTTTGTCTCTCCATAATCGGAGTAACCATACATTGTTTCTTCTGCACAGATCGTGTTATATAAATCTGCTAGACCAGCACCGTGACCGATCTCGTGTGTCGCTATATTCTGTAGATCCATTACTGCTTGGTCAATTTCTGCATCTCCCCAATTAAAGTCCGTGTCAAATAAGACATCAAACTCAATTATTTCTCTTGTACTTGGTGATCCATAGAAGTATCCCCACACTACTGTTACCGCAATCACTCCCTCTTCTGGATAATCTCCAAACAACAATTCATTTCTACCATCTGGTGCATCACTGTCCCAACTTGCACTGTAATCAATAGAATAATTTCCAAAAAGTTCTGCACCTGTATGGTTATCCCATTCCTCTGCTCCTGCATAGATTGCACCAGTTACAAAGTCTTCTGTCAACCCATCTGGATTATCTGGATCTACAACATAATCTACTGGTAGTTCTTTCCACTTAACACCTTTCCCTAAAAAGTCGTAGCATTTCGATTCGCTTTTACCTCCTTCAACCCATGATGGCTTTGCAAAGCCTTTCTTATAGTGTATGAATACAATCTTCTCCAAACCGGGTGGCGTTAGAGCCAAATCGCCATCTTCTTTTTCCATTATTGGTGAATTGTCTGCTTTTGTTTTATCTATGCCTTTTTCTGATATAGGAATTAGCATTGCTACTGCTGTAACCGAAAACACCAAAGTCGTTATCACTAAAATAGCTATCATCCAATGTAATCTTGTTTTCATTTTTTACCCCCTCATTAAGTTAATTATTAACCATTAAAAAGTACTTAAAGTTAATGCTAAGTAGGATGATATGTTCAGAATCGATGTGAAGGTTGTCGTTGAAGACTGTCGTCAGAAAGTTGGAGAGTTGGAAAGCTATAACTCCTATAACATCTTCTGAATCCTCTCTACCTTGTTCGTTAGCAACATAGTCAGCAGCTCCTTCAGAATACGTCCTCGACTCGTCAACATTATAGTATCCTCTCACATCTACCATTAACCTGCAGCGCACACGAAGCTTTATCAATCTCCAATTACGTATATAAGCTTACAGACCTGGCTAAACAAGGAATATAACTCAAAACAATCACTATTTTGGGAGAATGAGAAGCCAGGGCCCGGATTTGAACCGGGGTAAAGTGGATCTGCAGTCCACCGCATAGCCCCTCTGCCACCCTGGCATTTAAGACTTAGGTGTTTAAGTTTACCAGATGTATCTACAAAATAATTTCTCACGGTATTGGTATTTGAAGGTTTTGGTATATAAAGGGATAAGAGATGCTATCAGAAGGGAAGTTGAAAAGCTTATCGATCAGTTAAATTGATTCATTATTAGTTGTCAGGAAGTTATCAGGACGTGGTTCGTTGAGGTTGATATTAGGTCTTAAAATAATAATTTTTTCTGTATATGTATAAGGTTGAAAATTTATATATCTATCTTATCCTCCCTCTAGCAAGCGAGGCAAATATCCCGAAGAAGCAGAGCAGTGAGAAAACAACAAAGGATGTTTGCATGCTGTCTATCAGCAACGGATAAATTTCAGGAGTCATCAAAACCTTTCCAATATAGATGGCAAAGACGAGCATAACGATAGCCATGCTGAGCATCTGCCCCACAACACGCATCGTTGCAAGCGTTGCTGAAGCGATTCCGTAAAATCTTTTCTCTACCGAGCTCATAATTGCATTCGTATTTGGAGAGCTAAAAAGAGCGAATCCAAAGCCCATAAGCATTAAATTCGCCACAATAATCGAGATATCAGTGTCTGCATTTATCCAGGAAAATATGAAGAGTCCCATTGCGGTGACAGCCATTCCTGCAGAGGCAACAACCCTCGGCTCTATTCTGTCAGAAAGCCAGCCCGCAAAAGGAGAGAGCAAAGCCTGAACGACTGGCTGTGCGACAAGGATAGTCCCAGCCTGCTGAGGAGTTAGAGCCTTAATAAACTGCAGATAGAGACTGAGAAGATACATTACAGCGAATGTTGCAGAGTAGTTCAGCAGTGCAGCGAGATTTGAGAGGGCAAAAGTCATGTTTCGCCTGAAAAGCCTTATTTCGAAGACAGGATGCTCGATTCTGCTTTCCCACAAAATGAAGATGATCAGCAGAGCCAGGCCCGCTGTTATCAGAATCGAGGATGACTCAGACACACCAATCATTATCAGAACGAGCATCAGACTGTAAATGATTGAGCCGGTTAAATCGAATCTTTCTCCCTTTGCATCAGCCCACTCTGCTTTCAGCTTCCATAAGGCAATTGCAATAACAAAAACGCCGAGAGGGACATTTACAAAAAAAACACTTCTCCATCCGAAGTTCTGGGTTAAAATTCCGCCAAAGAATGGTCCAAGACTCAAGCCGATGTAAACGGAGGCAACATTAATTCCGAGAACTTTCCCTCTCTCTTTGATTGGAAAGACAGAGGTGAGAATTGCTATACCCGTCGCAAATATCATCGCCCCTCCAATTCCCTGCAGAACTCTGAATGATATCAGCATTTCAGCCGAATTCGATATTCCTGAAAGGAGAGACCCGGCTGTAAATACGGTCATGCCAGTTACAAAAACCCTCTTTCTGCCCTTGATGTCTGCAAGCCTTCCAAATGGAACTAAGAACATTGCCGATGAGAGCAGGAAGGCTGTGGCGATCCAGTTCAGTGTTATTGCATCTACCTCAAACTCATTTCCGATCGCTGGAAGAGCAACATTTACCGATGAAAGTGTGAAAGGAGTTAGGAATGATGCGAGAGTTATTGTTATGAGCGCCGATCGCCTCATGCTATCACCTTTACTGCAAGCTCTTTTTCGAGTTTTCTGACGGTCAGCGTTCCCCACGTGAATGCGATCAGAGATGCGGTTATGTTTCCAATAGTAACCCCTATCAGCACTCCGTAAAATCCAAAGCCAAACAGAAAAGCGAAAATGTAGGCAAAGCTGAGCTGCAGGATTATGGTTCTCAGGATCGTGATAGCCAAGGAGTTCTCCCCCCTTCCAATTCCCTGAAACATCGCTACAGTCATCATTCCCATTGGTGTGAAGAGCAGGAAAGCTGGTAGAATTCTCATCGCATTGACGAGTTCCTGATATATTCTGACTGAAGCCTCGGAGTACGTGAAAACGAATGCTATTTTTGGAGCGGTAATTATCATTGCTGAAACTATGAATACTTCTATCAGAGCTGTTAGCTTTACTGCATGAAGATAGGTTGTTCTCAACTTCTCAGCATTTTTCGCTCCAAAAGAAGCTCCAACAACGGCTGTGACAGCTCCAGCCATCCCGAAGAGCGGTATGAAGCCGAAACTTATCAATCTCCATGCACTTGTAAAAACGGCAATCCCATCGCTCCCTCCCGCTCTGACTATTATCATATTCAGAAAGACCATCGCAATCGACATGGACAGCATTGAGAAGGATGAGGGCAGACCAACTCTGAGAATGTCAAACATAATTTTCCTGTCCGCTCTGAAGCTCTCCACTCCTACATCAACAAAGGTTTTTCCACCAAAGAACCAGTAGATGAAAACGGCAGATGAGATCGCCATCGACACCACAGTTGCGTAGGCAGCTCCGGCAACGCCGAGGTTGAGAATGTAGATGAAGATAGGATCCAGAATGATATTAATAACCGTCCCGGCGACATTTGCATACATCGTCCTTCTTGTATTTCCTTCGCCGTTCAGTATGCCCGTCGATATGTTATTGAAAACGAGAAAGACTGAGCCTGCGACAATTATTCTCGAATACTCTAAGGCGAGGTTCAGAACGTTGCCTTCAGCTCCGAGCAGTTTCAGCAAATGCTCGAGCCGGATTATGATTAAGGTGAGCATTAATGCCACAGCAAAACCCGTTACAATTGCGTGCATCGCGATATTGTCTGCATTTTTCTTATCCTTAGCCCCTATCCTTCTCGATATGGCAGAGCTTGCTCCTATCCCTAACCCCATCGATAATGAGATAAAGATCATGAAAAGCGGGAAGAAGATGCCTATCGCCGACAAGGCATCAGCCCCAAGCCCAGCAACCCACGCTCCATCTGCCAAGTTGTAAAGCGTGAAGACGAGGTTGCTTACCATCATCGGAATTGAAAGCTTTATCAGAGCCTTTTTCGGGTCTCCGGTAAGAACTCTAACCTCTCGTAACTCTTTCATGTCTCATCATCCACCTGCTCAAGATTTCTCAGCATTTTTTTCAGAAGGGTTTGCAGAGTCTGCTTTTCATCTTCGGTGAAGTTTTTCAGGAGAATTTCGTTAATCTCTGAAGCTATTTTTTCAAATTTCCTCATCACGGCCTTACCCTCTTCCGTTATCTCCACCCTATACTCTCTTCCCACCCTTCTCCTCGTTACAAACCCTCTCTCCTCCAGACTTCTCAGAGCTTTTGAGACGGTTCCTTTAGTCATTCCGGTCTCCTCGATTATCTCCTTCTGAGTTATCGGATTTTGATATACAATTTTAAGACATTTAAACTCGAGGAAAGTCACCTCTCCAGAAAGATTTCTCATTACGAGCTTTTTAATGTCCCGGAGAATCATGAAGAGTGTCTTTCCTATGTCCATAGAGTTTCATATGAAACTTTTGTTTATAAGGTTTCCGTTGAAACTTTAGAGAGCAAAAACTGCTATACCTGCACCAATGTCAAAAGCCAAATCTTTTTTAGACCATCTATGCTTTCAATGACTTCAAAGACCTTTTCAGCTGGAAAAAACTTCTTTCTGTGCTCTGATTCAAGTTCATGAGCTTTAGCCGGATCGATCAAATACATGTGGCATACTACATCCTCTGACTATTTAAATAAAGACCACTGAGCTGATGGTATTCAAAGCAGCCTGGCTTTACAATAGCTTTACAATACAAAGTTTAAGAGTGAAGACGTCAAAGATCCGGCAAAGAGGGTTGAGATGGCTGCAGCTTTTAAGGAGATAGGAGGTGCTGCACCAACATAGAAATACACACAACGCTGCCAGTTGAAGTTGTTGCAAAGAAAGAGAACGTTGAGAAGCTCGATCTCGCAGCAAATCTGCTTTTAAGCAGAAGTATGTTGTTGATGGACAGTGTCCCGTATGCCTGAACACAGTATCCAGACACGCTGATGACAGGCCGATATGCCCGCTCTGTTTATCGGAGATAGACAAAGCGCTGAGAGTGCTGAAAGAAGATAAGTTGTTAAGTGGTGGCTTAGCAGATGGTTTAAGGAGCACTTCTTCAAGGAGCCCTTAGAGTTAAAAGAGGAGTTTAAGAAAAGAAAAATAGACTTATTTTCGAGTGTTTAAAAAGATAAAAAGCAAGTAAAAATCCTTTTTCAAACGTTAATCACTGCGTATGCTTTGAAATCAATTTAAAATCCAAACCATTTGCAGGCTTTACTTCATCTACTCATAAAAAATTAATCAAAACCATGTAAGGTCCACTTCCAGCATGTACCTGGGACTAGCTAAGCTATACCGGCACGGGCTTTAGTAACCGCGGGCTGAACGGCTCGCGCAAGCTCACCGCTTACACCCCGGTCCTATCAAACTCGTCTTCTACGAGCGCCCTTAGGGGAGGCTCTTTTCAGGGGCGGTTTCAGGCTTAGATGCTTTCAGCCTTTAACCGCGTAGCGCGTAGCTGCCCGGCAGTGCTCTGCCGAACAACCGGTAGACCAGTGGCGCCGGAGGCTCGTTCCTCTCGTACTAGAGCCTCCTTCCCCTCAGCCTCCCAGACACCCCCGTTAGATAGCAACCGACCTGTCTCACGACGG
>MTML01000094.1 GCA_002011215.1 Archaeoglobus sp. JdFR-24 | reverse complement strand
TCAGCATCATAACACCTCTTAATGCCATACAACGTCCCGATCTCCGTCTCTATTGGAATCCCCTCATCAATAGGAGCTACGCCTCTTGCTTTCTTATTGAAATATTCATTCAGACCGAACCTCTTTATATATTCATCGGATTCCCTGAACCTCAAACCAACTCCTACTCTAAGACGAATGTTCTCTGCGCCAGTTCTATCTGCTATGACATCTTTAATGGTCCTGAGCATTTCAGCATATGGCTCACCTCCAAGTATTGTGAACCCATGATGGGATCCAAGTATATTTACAGAATCTCTGGACTTTATCATACTCATATCTACTTTTTCGAGCGCATTTACCGTGGCATCTCTAATAGCTTTAACACCCTTCTCACTAGGATAGATACTTTCGGGTATGTCTGGGAATAGGTCCCTCACTTTTACAGAAACAATGTTCTCTAGATCACAAGCCCTAGTTTTGATATGTTCTGGATCTGGCCCATATCTGGATGGCTTAGGTGGAAGAGGTCTTACGGGTTTATCGAACTTGGCAACCATTTCAACCATTTCATTCACCACCAACCTTTACAGTATCTAGAAGCTTCTTAAACAGAGCCTTATCTTCTTCAAAATAAAATCCTCTAGCAGAGTACTTTTTTATCACTTCTTCTGGAATGTCCCAGATTGTAGGGGTAATTCCATACCACTGCCAGCCCCCCTCCACAGGTGTAGGCTCTATTCCAGCGGCTTTTAGGAGTCTGAGAATGGGCTGAATACATTCTACTTTACAACCAGTCCTGACACCAGCCATCCTTGAAATTTCTTCGGGTGAAGATGCTCCCATTAAGATTGCTGCGGCCACTTCTTCTGCTCTCGTTCCAGTACAGAAACATACTATCTGTTCAGGATGTAACTTTGCTTTGAGACAGAGTTCAGATACTTTTTCTTCATCCAATGATTTCAGATCAACTCTAATGATTCTGGGTCCATCTAAGGTTTTCAGATTAACCGCTTCAAACTGACACCTTTCAACACATGCACCACAACCAACGCAAAAACTCAAATCAACAACTGCCAGTTTCTCTTTCTTCTCTCCCACAATTTTTATTGACAAAGTAGGACACACTTTCTCACAAACTTTACACCCCGTACACTTATCGGGGTCTATTTCCGCATACATATTCACGACTTTCATACTACTTGCCCCCAGACTTTTTAGCGGCCATTTCGGCCGCAACCTCGATTATCCAATCTTCTTGCCCACCAACAGCTTCTCTCCTGCCTACCTCGATTATTATGTCTCTCGGATCCAAATTGAACTTTTCAGCAGCTCTGAAAGTATGTAAGAGAAAACTGGAATAAACTCCAGCATAACCGAGCAGAAGGGATGTGTTATCTATTTTAGGCAGTCGTGTTACTATCGAATCCAAGAGTTCTGCAGCATCCATTATCTTGTATAAATCCACACCAGTTTTGTAGCCAGCTTTATCTAAAACAGCAACTAACACTTCTTCTTGCGCATTTCCGGCTCCAGCACCTAAACCTCTTAAAGTACCATCTAAAGATACAGCTCCAACCTCTGCTGCTTTAAGTGAATTTCCAATCGCCAATCCAAGGTTGTTGTGAGCATGAAATCCAACTGGTATTGATAATTCATTTTTCAGAGCCAATATTCTTTCCTCAACATTTTTAGGAATCATTGCTCCAGCAGAATCCATCAGGTAAACCATATCGGCCCCATAACTTTCCATAAGCTTTACCTGTTCAACAATTTTCTCTGGACCAACTGTATGTGTCATCATTAACACACCTATTGTTTCAAGTCCCATTTCCTTACAGTAAATTATGTGTTCCTCAGAAATATCTGCCTCGGTTACATGAGTGGCTATTCTAGCAACCTTTGCACCAGCATTTACAGCAATCTTTAGGTCCTCAACTGTACCTATACCCGGCAAAAGAAGCACTGCTAGTTTAGACTTAGACAGAGTTGAAGCAACACTCTCCAAATAATCTTTGTCAGAAGCTGCAGCAAATCCATAATTGATAGATGACCCACCCAGTCCATCCCCGTGAGAGACCTCGATCGTTCCAACGTTTGCATCTTCCAATGCGCCGGCTATTTTTATCATTTGCTCTACAGTAAATTTGTGCTTAACTGCATGCATTCCATCTCTAAGTGTTGTGTCTATTAGTCTAATCCATCTCTTTCCTAGTTTTCCACCGCTACACATCTGAATCACCTTAATTTAGCTAAAACTTCAGTCTCTAATACTCCCTTCTCTTTTAGTATTTTCTCCGCAAATCTTTCACCCGTAGCTGCGGCTGCAGCTGTCATAATATCCAAGTTTCCAGCATAGGTTGGTAAGTAATCTCCTTCGCCAATGACACGTATAATGACCGTAACACGGTTTTCATCCTCAAAAACTACAGGAGATACCTTGAGAGCGTAGCCAGGAACGTATTGCTGTATCGTTTTTACCATGTCATATATTGATTGTAGGATTTCCTCTTTCTTGCTGATATCCTCGACTATACAGTGTATTGTGTTTTGCATGATTATGGGTGGCTCAGCAGGGTTGAGAATTATAATGGCTTTTCCTTTCTTAGCACCGCCAACCTTCTCTAATGCCTTTGCAGTTGTCTGTGTGAACTCATCAATATTTTTTCTAGTTCCGGGACCGGCACTTTTACTTGCAATGCTTGAGATAATTTCTGCATACTTAACTCTGCTTACTCTATTTACTGCATAAACTATCGGTACTGTAGCTTGGCCCCCGCAGGTGACCATATTTACGTTGTTTTTATCTAAATGTTCTTCAATATTGACAGCGGGAACTATATAAGGTCCAACAGCTGCAGGTGTGAGATCAATTGCAACTAGCCCCATTTTTTTGTAAGCTGGAGCGTTCTGGAGATGCGCTTTGGCAGTTGTAGCTTCAAAAATAATATCTATTTCATCGGCGATTTCCTCTACTCCTTTGATACCGTTCCAAGCGATATCAATACCCTCTTGCTGGGCTATTCTCAGACCTTCTGACTGAGATGGAGGAAAAATTCCGATTACTCTTCTGATATACATGTACTTACTCCTTTTTAGAATTTTGTACATCAAATCTGTTCCGATGTTCCCGGGTCCTACTATCGCTATACTGACTTTTTCCACCCTATCACCTTCTGTTTATTATTAGGAAACTTGGTTTCTTATTTCACAACACTAATTTAGCATCGAAAATATTTAAGGATTTCGATAATGAAATGTTGTTCACTAAAGAAGAATGTTTTAACCTTCACCATCTCAGAAAACTTCCCAACTAGTCTCTTAAAAGAGCAGTTATTCTACTTAATCCGTAACTTCATTAACACCGTAAATTTGTAGGGGAACATTGTTAATAAAAGCGGATAATAACTGACTGGAGATAACAAAACTGGAAGTAGAGGTGACTGCCTGATGTCCTGCAAAGATCCCCAGCTCCCTAATCCCACATATATGGACCCTTTAACGCCTACATTGCCCCTCTGATGGACCACTGCAACACTCACTATTTAGAGATCTCCACTAACCGCAAAGAAATCATTTTGAAAAGAAATAAAAAATTAAATCAAAGCAATTTAACAAACTCCTCCACACTTAATCCAGCTTGCCTCAGTATTATTCTGAGAGTTCCTTTCTTAAGTGATGGGTGCAATGGAACGGTAACCTTAACAGTTTCTTTGTCGATCTTTTTCTCCATTCGAACATGGCTTTCCTTCTGCCTAACGACTCTAAAGCCGGCTTTGTGCAGGGCTTTGATAGCGCTCCTGATATTACAGGTAGCTTCAGACACATAACCTAGGTATGATACCCTATAAATGGAGATTGAAAGAGATGTCAGAGAACAATCTCCACAACTTCAGCTTTCTTACCTCTGATCTCAGTCTCAATCTCAGCATCGTTGATATCGAGGTAAACTTCAATAGCTTCCTTGATGTTCTCCAAAGCCTATTCTTTGCTCTCCCCCTGAGAAACGCAGCCAGGCAGAGAGGGAACATAAACAACATATCCGCCTTCTTCAGCCTCTTCAAGGATAACCTTGGATTTCATGTTTTAGATCGATTGAAGAAGTTGAAAAGGGTTTTGTATCAAAGTTCTTCGAGTTTGATCCTATCTATCCTGGCTCTATCAAAGACATGATCAGAGCTTATGATCCTGCCTTTACAGTGGACTGCATGGAATGCATCAAACACCCCGAAACCGTAATCTCTTATGTAAATGGCTGCTTTGAGAAAAGTGTCATCCTCAATCCCACATATTGCCATAACATTTGCTGTAATCCTGACTGGATCGAGATTGTATCTTTTAGCCAGAAGTGCAAGCTCGATAAATGTAACTTCAGAAGTGGTTATCTGTCCTTTATACCTCTCAAGAGCTTTTTTAGCTTTGTCTTTCAACCAGTCACTTGGCTTAAGCAGGGCAATGAAAAAATCTGTGTCAGCGTAGATCATTCAAGCTCCTCCATAGCCTGCTTAAGTATATCCTTCTTAATCTCATCTATTGGCTTATCCGGAATAGCCTTACCAATCTCTTCAAGCTCTTTTATCGGATCTTCAGGTTTTGGGATGACAAGTATGCCATCCTCAACCTCTACCAGATAAGCTTCCTTGCCAATTTTACCTCTTAGTGATTTGGGGATGTACAGTCTCCCCCTCTCATCAACTTTTACCCACATAATCAATATTTTGTGGGACAAGTATATTAACTTTCCCAATGATTATCCAGACTTTTAGATTTACATCTTTAATCTTCATACTCCCAATCTCACCGATTCTCGGCACAGGTTTCGTACAAAAGGGCCAGTATTGCTCTATCCCGCGAGTTTGTGCATACATCAAACATTTTCCTGAACTCTTCTGGAGTTATGAGGTCTGACGGGGATAAACTCCTCTCTGCATCTCCAATAGAGAACCAGCTTACGAGTTCGCCCCTCACCATACCACTCTCCCCGAGAAAATATCAACGTAGACTCCACCACAAAAGTCATGATGATGGAACTCACTGCTGCCTGTGCACCACTGCTTAGCCCTAATTCGAAAAGAGAGGATTTGTACCGGAAGAGGGGGATCCCGCCTCCCGGATTTGAACCGGGGACCACGCGATACCTGCTCATCTGCGGAGCAGCACAAACTACAGTCGCGCGCTCTGGCCAGACTGAGCTAAGGCGGGTTTAGATGTGGCTTGCAATCAAGCTCTCTCGCACCAGTATATAGAAGGAGATCGATATAAAAAATTTGTGGGCGAATATTTTAATGATTATGGTGTTTAGCTGTTACTTGAAACACCTCCTGAAATGTTGAGTTAACGATTTTTATCTTCCTGTTCTTTGCAAGACCCCATGCGTAAGGGTAGTTCACAATTCGAACCTTGGCATACAGTTAGAAATAAATAGTCCGGTCTTGCATAAACGGTGTGCAGAATAAAAACTGCATACCGGAATCATCTCATGACGGAGCACATACTGACAGGGTTAAGAGAATTGCCCTCTTCATAGGGAAAATTGAAAATGCCGACTTGAAGGTTCTTGAAAAGGCTGCCGAGCTCCATGATGTGGCAAGAGACCTCAGCAACCATGCAATAGAAGGAGCAAAAATGGCAAGAGAGATTTTGAGATCTGAAAGATATGATGAAGATTTCATTGAAAGGGTTGCACACTGCATTGAATCCCATGCCTTTTCTTCGGGAATCAAACCTCAAACTCTGGAGGCGAAAATTCTCAGTGATGCTGATAAACTGGATGCCATGGGGGCTGTTGGAGTGGCAAGAACCTTTCTTTTCTCTGGTGAGAGGGGCAGGACAATTGAGGATACGATAGCCCATTTTGATGAAAAGCTCCTGAAACTTTACAATCTGCTTTACACCGATACTGCTAAAAGGCTGGCAAAGAGAAGGCATGAATTCATGGTTGAATTTTACAGAAGAATAAAGGAGGAACTGGATCTGAAGGATGCAGAAGCCAGGTTTGATATCTCAAACTGATCCTTAACCCTCTGCTCTGATAGCAATAGCCCACACCCCCAGACAGAACTATACTGGCGAAGATCAGAAGCCTGTCTAGACTCATCAGAGTCAGAAGATATCCAAATAGGGAGACGTAAAAACCATGGTGGTTAGCAGTATATCTTTGAAAACGAAAACCTCTCCTCTCAGATCTTCTGGAACACTCGACTGGAACCAGCTACTAATTGGAACATTCAATATGGCATACGACATTCCCACCATGAACAGTATAACGGAAGACCCAGGAATGGTTTATTTTTGAGATGCGAACTCATTGCCAATCCTCCTGAAAGTTCTCACTTTTTCACTGGATCCCATGATATATTTGGATCCCATGATATATTTGGATCCCATGATATATTTGGATCCCATGATATATCTGGAAAAATGGTTCATCTCGTTCTCATAAAAATATCGGAAGAAAAAACTTTTGGGGTTTTTTCAGAATTGGTCATGCCTATCAAATCCCAAACACCTTTTAAATCAGGAGTTTTAAGAAAATTCATGAGAAGAGAGGTTGTGATGTTTGGAATTTCCCTCCTGCCTATGATGGTGTCATCTGGAATGATCTATTCAGTTTTACCGATCTACCTTTCAGATGAGCTTGGAGCAAACAAAGTAATCGTGGGCTCTCTATTCACAATTGGAGCCCTCGTTGGCACCCTGAACTCTTTACTGGCCGGAAAAATTGCCGATAAATACGGTAAAAAACCTCTTGTAATTATTTCTCAGGCATTTTTTGCAGTCATGATGCTGGGCTATTCCATGATCAGTGAATACATCTACGCCTACCCGCTCCACATAATTGAAGGCTTCGCGTGGTCGACCATAGGGGTTTCTGCTCCAGCACTGATCGCAGACATAACTACCAAGGGAGAACGGGGGATGGCCATGGGTACCTACGGGACAATCATGAACCTGGGATGGGTGATAGGGCCAGTTTTCGGTGGAACCCTGGCGGAAATCTTCGGATTCAGGGTTATGCTGAGGTTGAGCACGATTCTCATAATATTCGGCATCATTTTGAGCTACATTTCGATAGAAAAAGAGTAAATATATAGAGAAAATATGCGAAAGTAGGTGGGGGAGATATGTTAAAGCACCTATGTGTAAGCACCAGCTGACAGGAATTCTCTGAACTGGAAGATGCCCCTACTCTCTGTTACCCTAACCGCAATATATTCATACGGTTTTGAACATGAGAATATCAGATCCCTCTTCAGCGGAAATCAGTCTCCTCCATTTTCTCTCAATATAGTTCTCTATTTCAGCAATCTCATTCTCATCCAGATGATCGAATCTACCCTGGAGTTTGATGTATTCTCTGACATCCTTCATCTTTCTCCTCCCTAGTGCTATCTGATTACTTACTCCGGTCAAACGGGTTTTGCCATTTACGCTCTCAAAAAGGATCCACATTCCCGTTTCAACAGCAAGCCTCCCCATCATAACAGTTTTATCCATTGGAAATCTCCATCCGGGAGGACAGGGAGCGAGAATCTCTATATACCTGAATCCTTTAATCTTCTTTGCCTTTTTTACCTTCTCGTAAAGATCCTTCAGGTATCCTGTTGATGCAGTCGCCACATAAGGAATTCCATGTGCGAGCATGAGTTCGGCAACATCCTTTTTATGCTCCTTCTTTCCCGTCCAGGTTGTGGTAGTCCATGCTCCGAAGGGAGTGGCTCCACTTCTCTGAATACCTGTGTTGGAATATATTTCATTGTTGTAGCAGATGAAAATGATATCGTCTCCCCTTTCAGCAGCTCCTGAAAGCGCCTGGAGACCTATGTCATATGTCCCCCCATCACCTGCCCATACAACAACCTCTCCCTCAATCTCCTGCATTTCAAGCGAAGCCTTGATTCCTGAAGCGGTTGCTGCTGCTGAAGCAAAGGCGGTGTTGAAAACCGGTACTTTTATGGCTGAATTCGGAAATGGTCCCATGTAAACAGAAGTGCAGCAGGCAGGCACCACAAGAACCGTTCTTTTACCAAGAGCCTTTAATACAATTCTCAGGCACATCGAAGAAGGACAGCCATGACATGCTGATGTTCCGGCTAAGAGGAACTCTTCCTGTTCAATTTCTGAAATCTTCATGCCACCACCTCCTTGATCCAAATCTTTTTATCAAAAATCGCCCTCTCAATTGTTCTTTTGGTTACATCGATCCCCCCGATGCCAACAATCCTCGGCATTATCCTCTTTTCCTGTGTGAATGCAAGAGCCGATTTAATCTCCTGATAAAGTGGCCCTCCCGATCCGGGACTCAGGGCCCTATCAAAAACATAGATTTTACTTATATCATCAAGAACGCGTTTGATCTCCTTCTCCGGAAACGGTCTGAAGGATTTCACCCTCAGCAAACCAACATTTACTCTCTTATCTCTCAAACTATCTACGGCAACCTTGGCTTCTGAGGCAATGGCACCCATTGTCACAATCGCTATTTCAGCGTCCTCAAGTCTGTATTCCTCCATCTTCAGAGTGGTTTTTCTCCCGCTTACCTCATAAAACTCCTTTTCAACCTCTTTCATGAGCTTTAAAGCCTTATCATGTGATTTCTGGATATTATGTCTGAGTTCTGCAAAGTTCTCAGGTGGAAGAATATTGCCGTGTGTGAAAGGATCATCAAAATCCAGTCTCCATACAGCATCATATTCGGGCATAAAATCATCAAGATCTGTCAGCTGAACCGGCATTGATGTGTGTGATAAAACGAACCCATCATAGCAAACCATTGATGGAAGCAACACCTTTTCATTCTCAGCAAGTTTGTAGGCCATTGCAATTGTATCATATATTTCCTGATTGCTGCTGCAGTAAAACTGCATCCATCCGGCATCCCTTTGAGATAAGCTATCGCTTAAATCAGCCCATATGTTCCATCCCGGACCTATTGCTCTGTTTGCGACTGCCATCACAATGGGTGTTCTTGCATTTGTAGCCCAGTGAAGCATCTCATGCATGTAGGCAAGACCATGGCTGGATGTTGCAGTAAAGGCCCTTGAACCTGCTGCACTTGCACCGATGCAGGCAGCCAGTGCAGAGTGCTCAGATTCAACCCTGATAAACCTGGCCAGCATCTCACCGCTTTCAACCATTTTCGAAATTGTCTCAACAACCGGTGTGACGGGCGTAATCGGGTAAGCTGCAACAACCCTGACTTTCGAATTCCGGGCAGCATAGGCTGCCACCTCGTTGCCAGTTAAAATTTTCACATCTTGCAGCATACTGTTAGATTTGAGCATCTCAGATCTCGACATCTGTGAACACCTCCCTTTCAAAATTAACTGCCTTCTTTGGACATACACTTGAACATACAAGACAGCCTTTGCAAAATTCGTAATCGATCTCTACGTCTCCGTTAACTCTCCTTATGGTGGATTCAGGGCAGTGAAGCCAGCAATTCAGGCATTTATTGCATAGTTCGTAATCGATCTCTGGTCTGAAGTCTCTCCACATCTTAGTTTTTCCGGCAACACCCTCAGAAGGAGTTGAAACAGGGATTTTAACCCTGATCTTTCCTTTTTTAACGTACTTTCTTTTTCTTGTTCCTTTGACCGTTTTGATGGATGAAAGCTCGTATGCTTCTCTTATTGCAGCAATGTTCTTTGCACCTGCTTTCCTGAACTTCACTTTTACTATGCTTTCAGTTGCGTCAAGGCCAAAAGGTACTGGAGCTCTTGCAAGGGCACCGAGCATTGGAGTGTTAACAACAGGCATACCGGCAAGCTTTAAATCGTGCTTTATTGCAATGCCGGTCGCGTCTACAGTTATTATATCGAGGTATTTTTGATTGAAAGAGAATTCATCAGGGGATTTTGTTGTGTTTATCACTATCGTTCCTCCCTCTTTCACGCCCTTGAATATGTCAACTGCATCCATTATAATGGGATCTAAAACCACAACGATATTGGGATGATATACCTGGCTTGTCTCGAAAATTGGTTCGTCAGATATTCTTGTGAACGCTATAACCGGAGCCCCCCTTCTTTCAGCTCCAAAAAATGGCATTGACTGGCCGTAAAATCCTTTAAGGTGTGCAGCTTCAGCTATAAGCTTGCTGGCAGTAACAGCACCCTGCCCACCTCTACCATGAAATCTTATAGCTATGTTCATATAATGATTAATTGCCCAAAAACCTATATAACACAACAAGCGAACATATTCGTTCTTGCGTTAAGAAAATAAAATTTGCCTGAAATAACCTCAACACAATTCATAAACTATGCTGAGCAAAAAATAATGCAGCTCAGTGTTAAGTTAATAGTTCCACAGCCTTATGTACTGGAGATGTTGTGTATGAAATTAATTGTGGATTAAGTGAGCAATGCCAGTTGTGGATTAAGTGAGCAATACCAAGAAATCTCACTGGTGAAATCCCCTTGAGATATTGGGGTGCTCTCTCAACCAACCCTCTGGCTATGTATGGTATACTGCAAAAAAACCTCCGCTATGGTCAGTATATTTACATCCATCAGTCCTCTCGTAATTGGTTTTATTGAGTCATGTATTTTTGCTAATTGTCTGAAAGATGTGCTTCTCTTTCCTTAATCTCCTCGATGAACCTTTTCAGGATTTTCTGTTCTGCAGTCCTGATATGGTGAAGACAAGTGGATTTTGCTATTCCAAACCTTCCTGCAAGCTCATTCAGGTTCATTCTTCTTGGCCACTCAAAATAACCGCTTTTGTATGCCTCAACAAGAACCCTCTTCTGTTTTGCTGACAGAGTTAACGAAATTTCATCGATTATATCAGCTGGTGTCTCATCTTCAAGTGATTTTAATTTTGAAATACTCTCAACCTCGAACCTTACATCTTTAAGCTGGCTGAGCTTTTTGAGAGTCTCTTTCAGTTTATCCTCATATACCAGAACAGTCCAGTACTCATTGCCCTTGTGAATTGTAATATTTGTGGGCATGAATTCGAGGGAGAAAACGTTCTCATAAAAAGTGGATTCTGTGGGAAAGCGGCCATGAATATATGCTTCGAGATCATTCTTACCAATTACGAAAACATCCTTTGCAAGCCTGTTGAAACTTTTTATATCCTGAATGTAGGATTTCAGAGCCTCGTAACTCTCTGCAACAAGCCTGAAATTTGCCCTTATCTCCTTACCTATTTTAAAAGCCCCGGCTACAACAAGATAAACATCATGGTGGCTTTTTGTCGTCTCAATTGACCAGCAACCAGGATGCCAGAGTTTAAGTACAACCCTTTTCAAACCCTCCATTATAATCATTTTTGATTTTACAGAATATAACTTTAATTGGAAAATTTGGTGGGATTGTATAGTGGGAAGGAGTTCACTCCTTACCATTAACGTTAGCTGTCAATCCGGAAATCAGAACCACTACGAATCCAACAATGTTTGTTTTCATGAACGACATAAAAAAATATTTAATGTATATTTTAGATTTTTGATTATTGCCCAGTGATTATTGCCCAGTATTGGATGATATGATATTGCTTGGATCACTCACAAACATCAACTGTAATTGCGCTGTTCGGGCAGACCTCAACACATGAACAGCATTCTATGCAATCTCCCGGGTTGAAAGGCTCTGACTTTCCATCATCATCGAAATCGTATACACCTCCGGGACATACTGCGATGCACTCGCCACATCCATCACACTTATCCTTATCCACGACTATATATACCATAAACTCACCTCAATTATAATATAACCCAAAACTACTTAAAACTTTTCGATTATAAAAAATCATTGAGAAATAATTTGAATTTAAGCATGGTTCAAGCATCTGTCAGGAGAATTTATTAAGGATGAAATATTATGTTATAGTAGGTTATGTTGTGTTAGGGGATAAAAATGAAGGAAATAAAGGTGAAGATAGATGGACTGGATCTGGATTTTACTGCAGCAGAGGAAATCTCAAAGGTTATTGCAGATAAAGTTGGAGTAGAAATGCTTATTGCTTGGTATGATCCTGCTAAGGGCACACATTTTCCAAATGTCCAGTGTTGTGGAAGTGATGAGCCTTCCTGGCTTATTTACGCAAAGAATAGAGGTGGGAAAGTACTCGTGAATGTAAACGGTTTTCAGTTCATTTACCTGTGAAAATTTGATTAGCGGTGGGAACACGAATAAAGGAACAGCGGTGGGAGCACGAATAAAGGAACACGAATAAAGAGTGTGTTTAAAAAATTGGGTTATTGGGTCGAGCCCGTTCTTAGCTTTTACCCGGATTTTATTTAGTCCTGAATCGTGATAACGCCTGCGTCGATTTCTTTTTGCACATCTTTTGGATTTTTCCCCTCCACAGTTACACCCATTGAAACGCATGTACCGAGAATCTCTTTTACAACGTTTTTGAGATCATAGCTGAGTACTTCCTCAACTTTCATTTTAGCGATGTTGATAACCTGTTCCATTGTGAGATCCCCAACAGACTCTCTTCCGGTTTTGTTTGATCCCTTTTTTATTCCAAGCTCCTTCTTGATGAGTGCGGTTGCCGGTGGGATACCGACTTCAATATCGAATGAACGATCTTCATGCACTATAATTTTAACTGGAACTGAAAGACCATTGAACTGCTTTGTTGCAGCATTTATCTTATCGACTACCTGTTTAACATTGAGTCCGAGAGGGCCTATCGCGGGACCAAGTGGGGGACCTGGGGAAGCTTCACCACCCGGAACCAGTACTTCGACAACTCTATCCATAATTCTACACCTCCTCTTCTTTTTTATCAATCACTCTGACGTGGTCAGCTTTAACTGTAATTGGGATTGGAACAACAGCTTCTAAGAGCTCTACGGTAATCTCGTTCTTTGCCTCGTCCACTCTCTTTACTACTGCCATTTCGCCTTTGAACGGCCCGGAAACAATCTCAACTGTAAAGCCTTCTTTAATCTGTTCTGCAGCTTTTCTGGGTGCAAGGAAATGCTCTATTTCGTTAAAGCTAACATCTCCTTTGACCACTCCTTTCACATGTGGAAGACCCCTGATGGCTTTAAGAAGATCTTCCATCCCTTCAGCCTCGATGAAGATATATCCCTTTACCTCTTTTGGTGATAGTATTGAGTAAACTGAGAGGTTATACTTTCTCACGGCCATTTCCATTAGATTGGCAACAACCTTTTCTTGGTTTGCAGTCGTCTTTAGCACGAAAAACTTGTTCATTATTTACACCTTAAATCAGACTTGTTATTAATTCAGTGATAAGATATATTATGAAACCTATAACTCCCACAACAAGCATTACAGCCATGGCTACTTTTGTTGTCATGACAAACTCTTCTCTATCTGGCTTTCTCGTCATCTTGAGTACATTGTAATATTCCTGAAGCTTTCTCTGAATATCACCATTGTTGACCATAAGCCTCGTATAAAAATGATGGGTATTTGAAGTTTATTGTGTTGGCGTTTTTTGGGTTTCCTCAACACCTTTTCTTAATTACTTTTAATTACTTTCTCACTTTACGATGTCTATACCAAACCTTTTGGTAATGGGGAGCCCCTTTCTTCCCAGTATCTGAGGTGATTTAACTCCGGTTACTATTACCAGCGTTTGCATGGTGTTTTCGAGGCTCGGGTCTATCATCGCACCCCAGATAATCCTTGCATCAGGGTCAACTTTGCTGTAAATTTCCTCTACAACGCTTTCTGCCTCTTCTATGGTCATATCCGGTCCACCGGTTACATTTACGAGTGCGGACTTGGCACCTGAGATATCTACTTCCAGCAATGGGCTTTTCAGAGCTTTTCTGACAGACTCTGCAGCTTTATCCTCTCCACTTGCCTCTCCAAGACCTATCATCGCAACACCGCCCTTCTCCATAACTGTTCTCACATCTGCAAAGTCGAGATTCACAAGTGCCGGTTTGGTTATCAGTTCCGTTATTCCTTTCACTGCTCTCATCAGAACCTCATCTGCTACTTTGAAAGCGAGCTGTATGGGATAGTTCGGCACGACCTCCAGCAACCTGTCATTTGGAATTACAATGACTGTATCTGTCACCTCTCTTAGTCTCTCAAGCCCGGCTTCAGCATTCTGTCTTCTTATCGCACCTTCAGCTGAAAATGGAAACGTGACGACAGCTATTGTGAGTGCACCGGCTTCCTGAGATGATTCTGCTACTACTGGAGCTGCTCCGGTTCCTGTACCACCTCCAAGACCACACGTTATGAAAACGAGATCAGACCCCTCTACAAGCTCCCTGATCTCATCTTCGTTCTCTCTTGCAGCCTCCTCTCCCACCTGTGGGAGGCTTCCCGCTCCAAGACCTCTTGTCCTCCTCTTTCCTATCAGTATTCTTCTATGAGCTTTTGTGTAATACAGGTGTTGAACGTCAGTATTTACAGCATAAAGATCAGCTCCCACGATTCCCGTCTCATACATTCTGCTGATAGTGTTACATCCACTACCTCCAACACCTATTACCTTTATTACAGTTTTTAATTCATGCAATAACTGGGTTATTTCATCCTCAATGCCCTCAACAGGTTCTGTTGGAATTTTTGCTCTCTTTTCTCTTTCAGCCCTTTGAAGAGCCTCCTCAACAATGGATTTCATAATCATCTCTCCTTCTTCAAACCTCTTTTTTAATTCCCCACGAATAGTATATAAATCTTTGTTCTTAATACTTATTGATGATTGCTATTAGAGGTAAAATGCTTTACAGAGGAGAGATAATAGAAGCGGGGATTAAAATAGAGAATGGGGTAATAAAGGAAATAAAAAAGACAATAGAGGGAGAAGAAGTAAGAGGAATTATACTTCCAGCAGCTATTGATGTGCATGTCCATTTCAGGGACTTCGATGAGAGTTATAAAGAGACAATAGAAAGTGGATCATTATCAGCCCTTTATGGCGGAAACTGCCTTGTTGTTGATCAACCCAACTCGAAACCCATCGTGGACTCGGTCGAGGTTTATGAGGAGAGGATGAAGGAGGCCGAGAAAAAATCTTACATCGGATATGCTCTGAATATCGGCCTTACGAAAAAGAGATACGGCTCTATACTTGATTCAATCAAGAAAATTGAGGAGAAGTACAGAATTCCGGCAATTGGAGAGGTTTTTCTGCAGAATGATAATCCTGATCTTCAAATTTCTTATGAGATTCTTGAAGATATCAAGAAGAGCACTTCAAAGCTGATCACAGTCCATGCCGAAAGCCCTGAATTGGTTGAATCAGAATCAAAATCAGAATCAACTGAATCGTCCAATTTCAATCTAAGACCACCAGAAGCGGAGATTGAGGCGGTAAAGAAGTGTCTGGCTTATGGAGACTTTCATTTCTGTCACATCTCCACATATGAAGCGGCCCTAAATATTGGGGACACGAATTCGACATTTGAAGTAACACCACACCATCTTCTCTTGAGTATAGAGGATTATGAAAGACTTGGCAGTTTTGTAAACGTTAATCCACCTCTGAGAAGGAAGGTTGATGCTGAGATGCTCTTCAATGTTCTGCAGCTTGCTGATGTAATCGCATCTGACCATGCGCCCCATACAATTGAAGAAAAGAAAAATGGTGTACCGGGATTTCCAGGAGTTGAGACGACGTATCCTCTTATGATTAATCTCATGAGAAGGGGATTGATCGGCATAAGGACTGTTGTTGAAAGGATGGTAGTAAATCCCGCAAGAATATTCGGATTTGAAAAATACGGGGAGATTGAGGTTGGAAACTATGCCAATATTGCAATATTCGACTTGAAAGCTGTAACAAAGATCAAAGCTGACAGGCTTCACAGCATGGCTGAATGGACACCCTTTGAAAACTTTGAAGCGGTATTCCCTCAGAGAGTTTACATTAAGGGAGAGCTGGCACTTCTGGACGGAGAGGTCCAAATAAAACCCGGAATAAAGGGAGAAAAGGATAGAGCGGGGGATGAAGAGATATCAGAAGATACTGAAAAAAGTTGAACTGAACACTCTAATCTGACAGATTGCGAAGCCATTCAGATGTATCAGATAACTCACATCCTCTCAAGTGCGTCAATTCCAAGAAGCTCAAGTCCGTTTCTGAGAGCAATCCTCGTGGCATCCACGATAGCAAGGCGGTGCATTCTCACTTCCCTCTCCTCTTTGAGTACCGGATGGTTTCTGTAAAAGTCATTGAATTTCAATGCTACATCAAGCACGTAATCTGCGAAAACATTCGGTCTGAGCTCCCCCAAAACCCTCTCAATCACGCTGGAAAATTTTGAAAGTGTCATAATCAATGTTCTTTCTGCAGGAGTGCACAGCTCACCAACGATTTCCAGCTCCACCATACCTTGTTCAACAGCCTTTCTCATAATGCTGCATGCCCTTGCATGCGAATATTGAATGTAGCTTGCAGTTTGCCTTTCAAAGTCGAGGGCCTTTTTCCAGTCAAAGAACATGGGCTTCTCAGGTGCAAGTCTGACGAAATCGAATCTTAAGGCTCCGACGGCAACACTTTTTGCAATTTTTTGTTTCTCAATTTCCTCGATATCTCTTTCCCTGATTATTTCGTATGCCTCTCTGTAAACTCTGTCTATGAGCTCATCTGCGGAGATGAACTTTCCTTTTCTCGTGCTCATCGAACCCTCGGGCAGAGATACAAACTCGAAGAACACAATTTCAGGTGGTTTCAGACCCATCAAAGCGAGTATATCACTCAGTTGTTTCCCAACCAATTTGTGGTCAGCTCCCAGGATATTTATGAATCGATCGAAGTTTTCATTTTTCCAGATGTGGTATGCAAGATCCCTTGTGATATACAGGGTTGTTCCATTTTCCCTTCTTATAACAACATTCCTTTCAAAACCTCTTGCCTCGAGATCAATAATCCACGCTCCTTCCTTCCTTAAAAGTCCCATCTCCTCGAGCGCTTTAATAACTCTGTCAACATAACCATTTCTTATAAATTCGGATTCCCATACCACTTCGTCATGTCTTATCCCGAGCGTTTCAAGGGTCTGACTTATGCCCTCAAGCGCCTTTTCAACGACAAATCTGAATTCTCTGGCAGTCTGTTCATTCCCGAGCTCGTATTCAAGCATTATTTTCTCAACTTCCTGGTTAATTCTTTCTGCCTCAGTCTCATCTTCAGCCATCACTCTGTTGATGGCAATGTAGGCATCCGCGAGAGCATGATCAGGCTTTTTATCGGACAGGCCGAATCTTCTCATTCCGATAACGGCTAATGCGACCTGTCTTCCCATGTCATTCGTGTAATAGTGTGTTTTAACATTCACTCCAGCTTTTTTGAAAATTCTGGCCAGGGTATCTCCGATAACGGAGTTTCTTATGTGCCCGATGTGCAGCGGGCCATCTGGATTTGCCGATGTGTGTTCAATGAGTACGTTACCTCCTGTGGCCATGCTTCCGTAATCCTCATCCTCATCGAGGATTGTGTTCACCACATCCTCTAAAAACTCATAGCTGGCGTAAAAATTCAGATATCCATTTACAGCCTCAACGCTGCCAACGTAATCGGGTATGTTTCCTGAGACCTCCTCTAAGATTTTTTGAGCAATATCTGCGGGCTTCTCTCTTCTCTCCTTGGCAAGCTTGAATGCTATTGTGCAGGCCAGATCTGCATGTTCACTTTCCCTTATGTATGATCTCTCCACTCCATAGGGTTCGAGTAACTTCTCAACCTCCTTTCTGAAAATCCTGAACATCTATTCACCCTTATCCGTTGGTTTTTGGTTTGAATCTTAAAATAGCAGCAATACCTCCGAAGGCATTCATCAGCATCGTTCCCTCCTCGGATTCAGTAGAAATAAACTCTATTTTGGCTCCCACACTTTCAGCCATGTCTGTCAGCTCGAGTACGACATCTTCTCTTTCCACTTCTTCCATCTCTACGGCGTCCTTTTCACACTTCGGAGGGTTGATAAAACCCTCTTTTACCGTTATAACTCTCTCCTCTTCACAAACGGGACATCTGTATTTGACCCTTTCATACCTCAAATCTTCGCTCAGAAGTAATGTATCGACGGCTCCAAGGGCAAGGTATTCTCGCACCTCAGCCTCGCCATAGGCTGCAAGCCCATCTCTTGCAACCCCGTACAGAAACCGACTGATCAGCTTTTTCTCCCTTATGAGGTCGAGCTCCTGAAGGGCATCCTGCGCCTTCTCAACTAGCTCGTAGAGTCCGCTTTCATCAGTATAACTTACATCGAAAAGACCGATTATCCTTTTTTGAAGTTCGTGGTGGAGATATTCTCCCTCATAAAACTCCTCTTTCGTCGGACTTGGCCCACCTATCAGGATACCTACAAGATTATCCAGATGGGGCAGTAAAGCCTCAGACGCTTTATCACCGACCTTCTTATAGAATTCATGGATGGCGATCTCCCTCAACCTTTCAAATCTGACGCTGCTCTGTCCACCCTGTCTGTGTTTTCCCGGAACCATTGATGACGAGTAATTTAGAACCTCTATTCTTTTTCCCCTCAGAATGCCCACTGTGGCTTCCCTTCTATCGATAACAATAAGTCCATAAACTTTCTTTTCTTTGAGCATATCCTTGAGAGGATCCAGATAGAAGGCAGAATCACAATGATACTTGTAAAGGGGAACGGGTTCCGGGGGCTCTATTATCTCAGTTATTTGCTTCTGTCTCCCCCCACCGAGATCGATATTACCGCTCAGAATGACCATCCCATGTTTGGGGGGTTTTTTATAGTATTTGAGCCTCTGCAGTATGGCCTCAAGACCAGTCATAACACTGTTCCTGGTCTGCTTTGATTTGATATTTGATGCCTGACTCAATTCGCTTTTGAGCTGGTTAACTACATCGGCGATGTTTTTGTCCGGGGGAATATAGAGGGTGATAAGCTCGGTACCCCTACCCTTCATTTTCTCCAGCTCTTCGAGCTTCCGTTTAAATTCATACGTTAGCTTTGATCCCATCGTTTATCACCTTTATATCCTGGATTTCTGGTTTAATACTATCACCTTTTCGAATTCTATTCATGTTTTGCCAGGCCCTTATAGCCCTCAGCAAGTCAATTTTCCTGAACTCAGGCCAGTAAACATCACAGAAATATGCAGTGCCGTATGCGGACTGCCAGGGAAGGAAATTTGAAAGTCTCTGCTCGCCACCTGTTCTTATTACAAGATCAACACTTGAGTAATCTCCATTGTTATAAAGATATTTTTCTACTAGTGATGGGGATATCTCCTCAGGCTCCACCTTCCCCTCCTTAACGAGGGTCAATATTTTTTTAACAGCATCAATGATCTCTTGCCTCCCTCCATATGCGATTGCTATGTTCAGCGAGAAAAGGTCATAGTTTTTTGTAGCCTCCTCAACCTCCTCAACCGCCTCCAGGAGAAAGCCAGGGAGCATCTCCCTCTTACCAATGATCTTTACTCTCACTCTGTTTCTGTGAATCCGACTATCATTTGCAAGTCTCCTCAGCTCTTTGTTAATGAGGCTGAAGATGTTCCGTTTCTCTTCCGGATCTCTCTTGAAGTTCTCTGTAGAAAAGGCATATACAGTCACATTTTTTATTCTTAATTCCCAGCACCAGTTAAGCACCTCTTCAGCCTTTCTTGAACCGAAGTAATGACCTACTCTGGGAGGTAAACCCATTCTTCTGGCATATCTTCGGTTTCCGTCCATTATAATGGCTATGTGCCCTGGCATCCCGTTTCTCATTACCTCGGATGTGAGTTTTTTCTCATATATTGAGTATAAAATCCCCAACCTTATTCGCATTTGAATCCCTTTGATCAGTTCTCTTTAGAATTTTGGGAGTTTACAGGATCAGGATTCGGGGAATTCAGGGAATTCAGGTACTCGTTCAGAACTTTGAGAACGAGGTCTGTGTATTCAGGTTTGATGAAATATCTGTTTTTAATTCCAAGCTCCATCTTTAAAATACCAAGTCTTGCACTCATCAGTCCCACCATTGCTGAAACACCTCGGGTGTTGATCACTATCCCTCTTGAATTGAGTTCTCTGAATATCTCATCGGTGGTGTATTTTTCTCCTGAGAGCATAATCCTGAGTATCTCAACTCTAACTCCTTTTTTATCTCTTTCAAGGTACTTCCTCAGCCTGGCCTCTATTTCTTTTCTTTTGTCTTCCACGTGCACACCTCTCCATAGGGGATTTAGGGATTTAGGAGACACACCTTATGGGGGATTTAGGAGACACACCTCACATTCTATATGGGGTCTATCTCCACAATTATTCTTTTGAATGTGGGATATCTTTCGATTATGCTAACTTTGAACTTCTCTACTTTTAAATGTTCACTCCACTTTCTAGCAACATCCATACCAACCTCAATACCACCATCAACTACAGCATATTTTTCTCCCAATCTATCGAAGAACTCAATGGCTTTTTGAATGTTTTCACCCTCAATATATCCACACATTATTGTTCCATCCTCAGTAATGGAATAAAATTCAGGATGATTGAAAGCCATTCTTAACAATCTCTTTCTGAGCTGTACTCCATCCTTAAATCTTGCAGTGCAGTAATGGAATTTATTGGTCACTTCTGCATAAAGTTTTGCGATTCTTTCGCTCCCTATGGCTCCATAAAAATCATCCACTTCGTAACCTCTCATCTGAAGGCTTTCATAGTTTGTTGAGGAGAATTCAAGTTCATTAAGGTTAATAAAACAGTCAAGACGGTTGGAGATCTCGGCAATTTCTACTCTAAAATTTAAAGCGGGAATCTCAAATCCGGCATCAATTCCAAGTGATTTTGCGTATTTTATACAGTCTGTGAATTTATCAGAATTCTCGAGGTTGACAGGATGGAACCGTATCTCATCTAATCCAAGTTTGTTCAGTTTTTCAATTGTTTTCCACGAGGCGGGAATGCTTGTATAGAGATGAACATGGAAATCGAGCTTCTTGAGAAGAGACAGAATCTCATAAAGCCTGGATGGTTTTGCGAGCGGCTCTCCACCTGTAATGCTTGCACCCTCTGCATCCATCATTTCAGCTTCAGCAACGATATCTTCCTCTGAATTAACAGGCCTCTCGTTCGCAAAAACAACATCTCTGTTTTTTCTCTCCTCAGATATTGGACAGTAAAAGCATGAGTGAACACATTCGCCGGTGAGGAAAAGTACAAGTTTCGCACCCTCTCTGCAGATTTTACATCCCTCAGGGAGATATGTATAGAAACTCCCCGCCTCTATTTTTTCAATTCTATTCTCTTTCATATTTCATGTCAATCCTTATTTTTGTTTATATCAGCAATCTATCAGCAATCAGTCAAGCAATGCATACCAAACTTTGAAACTCTGCAGATTAAATGCATGATGGATATAAAAACTTACTTAAGAAGCATCTCACCAACTTCACTCTCACTTTACTTCACCCAGCCTCCTTCTGACAGCAGGATTTCTTTTTGCCATTTCTCTAATAAAGGACTCGAAACTCTCAGCATCGGGAACGGTCTCACACATAAAAACACCTGTTCGACCCACCTCTCTTCTTCTCTCAAGTACTCTTTTTCTCTCAAGGATTATATCTATACCCACGCCAAGAATTTTTGATAGTTCTGCCTCATCCATCTCGTTTATGGGTATTTCTGAATGCCCTTTTTCGTTAGGCATTATCAAAACAAGTCTTTTATCCACTCCTGCCACCCTCTTATTATTTTTGAGTTCTGAAAGATTTATGGCTCCACCAAATGTGTAGAAGTCTATTTCTCTATCCTTTAAATTTACTAAAGGAAAACTCAGGGTTGTATCGTCATCCAGGGTTATCTCTCCTTTGATAGCGTAATTTGGAGTTGCCTGAACTACCCTTCGTTGAAGAACATTAAGTCCCTCAAGTGATATTTCTATGAGGAAAGATGGAACTTTAACAGGAATGAAGATATCAACATCGCTATCGGGAACAACATCCCCCCTTGCGACGCTACCGTAGACAATTGATGGGATCGATCTCCTTTCAAGCCTTCTCATTATCTCTTTGGCCCTGTCTCTCTTCTTCTCAAGAATTTGCCATCTTTCAGGTGAATAGATCACGTCCCCTCTTGCACCATATGTGGCGGTTTTTCTTCCTGAAGCCATAAACCTACCCTTTCTTTAACATTTAACACACATTAACATTTAATACATACGACTATTTTTCCGATACACTATCATCAATCCATTCAAAATACTCTTTGAGCCCATCTTCGATTCCAATAGCACAGATGCATGGTACTGAATAGCTGTGAATTCTTTTTATTTCCTCTCTCAGTTCTTTAAATTTATCTGATCTTGTTTTGATGATCATCCCGATTTCCGGTGATTTTTCAAGTTCCCCTTCCCAGAAATACATTGAGTTGATTTTGAACATGTTTACGCATGCAGCAAGTTTTTTCTCAAGGACATTTTTTGCAATTTTCTCAGCCTCATCTTCACTTCCAGCAGTAACATAGACGAACATATACATATTTATACCCTCCAGCATAAATTTTTAAAAAAAACAGGGTGAGAGATTAAAAATGATTTCCCCCAACTGGATGATGATACTGGCAATCTTCTTAGTTTACTGGGTGGTTGTAAGCATACTGAAAAAGAAGAAAATCTTAGAGAAATACAACATATCCACATTTGGCCCAGTGCTGATGATCCGAACCGAAAAAGGGTTAAATTTCCTTGACAGGGTGGCAAAGAGCAGGCGTTTCTGGAGAATTTTTGCAGATGCTGGAATACCGGCTGTTTTTGCCGGAATGATATTCATGTTCGTTCTGATAATTCTTATGGATATCGTTCTTCTGACCAATCCACCGCCACCATCGGATTTGACAAAACCTCAAAATGTGCTTCTGATTCCGGGTTTGAATGACTGGATACCACTGGAATGGGGAATTATCGGTTTACTTGTCACCCTTGTCGTACATGAGTTCAGCCATGGAATTCTATGCAGGGTTGAGGGAGTGCGAGTTAAATCAATGGGAGTTCTGTTAGCTCTCTTTCCTATCGGAGGGTTTGCTGAACCGGATGAAGATCAGCTAATGGATAGAAAAAGGACAGGAAGGATACAGAGAGTCAGGATATTCTCTGCAGGTGTGATAAGCAACTTTATAGTTGCATTTTTCTCTTTTGCTCTGTTTTTCTATTTGATTGGTTTCCTCTCGCCTACTGTTGCTGTAATGGGCGTGTATGAAGACTCACCAGCCTACGGCCTGGTTGAAGAGATGTCGATCATCAAAGAAATCAACGGTGTGCGGATCCTAACACCCGAAGATACCGAAAAGGCGCTTGAAAACTCCCAGGTTCTAGAGATCACTCTTCAAAAAGGTGATGAAATTAAAACAATTCAGCTCGATAACCTTGCGGGCCCGCGAATTATCGATGTTCATGATGGTTTTCCAGCTAAAGAAGCTGGGTTGGAGAAAGGAATGATAATATATTCGATTAATGGTATTAGAACTTACACAATAACTTCGTTTATTAAAGTCATGCAGGAAACAAGACCCGGCGATATCGTTGAAGTTAGAGTTTACCATAACGGAGAATTTTCCGATTATCAGATCAGACTGGTTAAACACCCATCGGCAGAAACGGGATTCATGGGTGTGACTGTTGAAGATCAGATTACCGGAATGAGAATCGTCCACTCAAGTTTTGTTCTTACCTGGCTGCGAAGCATCCCATCCCATCTCAGCTCCGTCCAGGGATGGCTGGCGATCATATCTATGCCAATAAGTTTCAGAGGGTTTGGTGAGGAAACTGCAGTCTTCTTCCTGCCCAATGGATTCTGGGAGGATAAGGGTAACACTATATTTTACATTTTAAATATACTGTATTGGACAGGGTGGATAAACTTCTATGTTGGATTATTTAACTGTCTGCCAGCGATTCCTCTCGATGGAGGAAGAGTCTTTCATGAAACCCTTTCATCACTCCTTTCCAGGAGGTTTGGAGAGAGGGGTGAAGAGATATCAATGATGGCTGGTCGACTGCTTGCTTTTATAGTATTCTCGTCTATGGCTATGTCAATAATAATCCCGAATCTGCCAGCAATCCACGGAGGGTAGATTTTAGAGGTAGATCTTAGAATCTCTGGGTGATAAGCCTCTAAATTTTTTAACCTGTTGGTGTTTTAACCTGTTGGTGTTTTAGCCCATAATTAAAATTAAGTATTAGGTTATGAAAATGATTGCAAATTATGAAAATGATTACAAAAAATTGAATGTTTAATAATTTCTGCTTCTGCCACTTCTCAAAAACTCTTGAATTCACTTTTTGGTTTCTGCTTCGGTTGCATCCTCGCTGGGTTCCTGTTTCTCCTTACCCTCATCTTCAGGCTCATCTGAGGGTCTGCTATCTGCCTCAGTATCTGTCTCAGTATCAGGTTCATCTCCACTTACCGGTTCAGCATTCTCTGTTTCAGATGCTGGTGGTTCAGGCTTCGGGTATCTTTCAATGAAGTCAACTTCTTTTATTTCTTCGAAGTGTTTGAATATGCTATTAATCGCGCTGAACTTACCTATGAGGAAAAATTGGTCGAAGCTGGCTCCTCTTGGAACATCGACAATCACTTTACCATCTTCAATTTTAGCCTCCACCTCTTTTGCAGTATAGAGTAAGATAAGGGCTTTGACTTTTTCGAGAGGATCTTCTATTTTTTCTTTAATTTCAAAATCGAATATGATCTTTTTACCGGCATAAGGGTGGTTAAAATCAACAATAACTCTTCTACCGATAATTCTCTCAACATATCCGTATTTCTCTCCGACCTGAACCTTCTGGCCGATTGATGGTCTCTCTTTGAATTTCGTCAGAGTCACAATTTCTTTGTTCTCGGGATCGTATTCACCAAATGCCTTCTCCGGTGGAACCTCAACTTCACCTTTGAAACCAACTTCCTTACCTTCGAGCGCCTCATCGAGTCCTTTTATTACATGCCCGTCACCCACCACGACGATGATATCTCCGTATCTCGCTCTCTCCTCGAACACCCCTGATTCTCTGGCAACTTTCTCATCTGTTGAATCAATAATCGTACCGTCTTCCAGTCTTGCAGTATAGCTTATCTTGACGAAATCTCCCTTTTTAACCTCATTTTGCATATCAATCACCACAGTTTTTTATACAGCCAGTGTTATACAGCCAGTGTTCGATATAAAAAGGTTGGTGTAACGATGGAGGTTGAAGTCAAGTTCCGCATTGAAGATCCGGATCAGATTGAGGTGAAGGTCATAGAATTTGCGGAATTTGTGATAGACAAGATTGAGGAGGATATTTACTTCAAATCACCGGTAAGGGATTTCACCAAAACCGACGAGGCTTTGAGAATAAGGAAGGATGTTGAAGGAGTCAGTATAACTTATAAGGGGCCAAAAATTGATGCTCAAACAAAAACCAGAGAAGAGGTTAAGGTGAGGCTTAATGCCGAGGATTACCAAAAAGCCGTTGAACTCCTCCAGAAATTGGGATTTGAAAGGGTTGCAGTGGTTGTAAAAAGGAGGAAGATTTACAGGGCAGATGATATTTTAATATGCTTGGACCACCTTGATGGCATTGGAAATTTTGTGGAAATCGAAATCGAAAGCGATAATGTGGAAAAAGCTAAAAAAAGAATTTTTGAAATGGCAAAAAGACTTGGCCTTGAGGGGCTGGAAAGCATAAGGAAGTCCTACTTAGAGATGTTACTTGAATCCCGCGTCGATTGAAATTGCTGTATATCTTAAATCAGCTCTGTCCATTAGTTTAGGAGAGCGAATAGAAATCAACATCTTTTCAGTTCGATTCTAAATTTACTCATAGATTCACTCATGAATTCATCGGTATCCCAGATTGCGAAGTATCCAGCAAAGGCTGGGCCGGGATTCACAACGTGAGTTTTTTCTCCACTCCACTCACCTCTGGCCTCATGAATATGCCCGCAAAACACGACCTCAAAGTTTCTCATTATATCTCTAATGACAGAACAGCCTGCTCTTACATTATATTTTGTCATATCAAGGATACCACGTGGGGGGCAATGTGTAAGCAGGACGTTCCGATCTCCCAGCTCAAATCTGCTTACGAATTCTTTGATCTGATTCTCGCTGTATTCGCTTGGCGTGGAAAAGGGGGTGTAATTTGATCCTCCAACTCCATGGAGCGTATATTTACCAAACTTGACACTCCTACCATGGATGAACTCAATTTCTGTCATCTCAATGAGATTTTCAATTTCGGGCGGATCACAGTTTCCATGAACAGCCAGAACATCAATGCCGTAATCGTTGAAAAGAGCGTTTAATCTCATCAAATCTCTGGCATGAAAGTGTGTCATATCTCCTGCGATCAATCCATAATCGGTATTCAAATCATTTGAATTCAAAATCCTTTCAAGCTCATCAAAATTTGAATGGATGTCTGCGATAATCAGAACCCTCATAATCTCGGATAGGAGGCATCTTGGGTGTAAGCTATATCACATATACATCTCCATTATTAGGTGCATATGCCTCTATTCCAAGTTCCTCTTCAATCCATGTTGCAAAAGCTTCGGTATTCTCTCCATGAACGGTGAAAACAGTCTCAACTCCTTTTTTAGCAGCGATCTTAACGAGTTCTTTCAGCTGTTTGTCATCTGCGTGGGCTGAGAAATCATACTGTTCAACAGCCATTTTCAATTTAACAGTTCTGGTTCCCAGATTAATGGTTCCCCTCTCAAGTGCCATTTCTCCGTTGGTTCCTTCAACCTGATATCCTGTGAGGATAATTTTAGATCTGTCATCGTTATAGAGTCGTGAAATGTAGAAGAGAGCCGGTCCACCATTCAGCATTCCTGCAGTTGTAACAATTGCTGCAGGTTCTTTCAGAACATCCTCTCTTTTACCTCTCTCCACGTGAATTGCATTCTTAATTGCCCTTCTAAGTTTCTTGACATTTTTTATGTATTTGGGATATCTTTCAAGTATTCTTGCAACTTCTTTACCCATTCCGTCGATATAAGGGGTGATGCCATATTTGTTGAGGATCATCAGCACCTCTTGGCTCCTCCCTACCGCAAATGCGGGGATTATTGCATGCCCGCCTCTGTCCAGCGTGTCGATAACAGATTCCACGAAGGTCTTCTCAAGATCCTTTCTATCTGGATGTTCCACACCAAAATAAGTGCTCTCTGTTATCAGTATGTCTGTTTCGGGATAAAAAATATCGGCAGATTCGAGGAGTCTTGTATCTTCGAGTTTTATATCCCCGGTGTAGAGTATATTTATATCCTTTGAGAGGTGAACACTGGCACTTCCCGGTATATGACCTGCGTTGAGAAACAAAATCTCCCAATCGTTCAGAAAAAATGGTTCATTGTAATCAACTTCAGCAATATTGCTCTCAAACTGCATAAACTCCTTCTTACCATAAGGTGGGATTTCCATTATATTCATGGAGTCCTTAAGAAGTATGTGTGATAGCTCTCTTGTTGGCGGGGTCATATATATATCGGGATCGTAATACATAAGGTTGGGAGCAACTCCAACATGATCCAAGTGTCCGTGAGATATTATTACTGATTTTGGAGAAACCCCATTGAGGGGATATTCAGGGGGATCTGAAGGTTTAATACCGTAATCCAGAACTATAGAATCAACTAATATAGCAGATCTACCTACTTCTCTGCATCCTCCAAGGAAATTAATTACAGTCATTCCCCTAACCTCCGATATTGCTTAATATATATATTTCGGTGTACTGGATTCCTCTGAAATCCTCCGAAATTCTCCAACTTTTCCTGCAATCATTCACTTGAATGGAATACTTTTGATCGCAATGCGTTGATTTTAGTAATCTGTTTCTAGTAATTTGTTTCGTGATTCTGTTCTGTTAAATTAGAGAGGAGTATTAGGGAATTCTTGAATAGATATAGTATAGTTCAGAATTTTAGATGTATAACCATCTTGTGGTTTCTTTATTGTCTCAACCGGTCTGGTGTGTGATAGATTGTTCGGCAAAAAGCTTAAATATCCGCTGCCTCTCACGGTGAGAACACCTCAAATAGACGCACCACGAGAGCCTTTAAATACATCACGAGGCTCCTCAGATACATCTAATGATAGCAAAAGGCTTATAAATCAAGAAGACCTAATGATCGTTTACACCAAAAGGTGTTAAAAACCTAAAAACCTGAGCCGCAGAACCGGCAAAAACCCGGATGTTGGCGCAAGCCTTGGATGAAGGGTTATAGTTCCCCTCTGCGGTAAAAAAATGAGGACCACAGCTTTTGTGGTCTGAGGTGGGTTTGCCTTAGGATTAATCCAGTGGGCGAAGAGGCGTATTCATCGCAACTTCCCCCGCACAATTCTGGTTGATCCTGCCAGAGGCCGCTGCTATCTGGCTGGGACTAAGCCATGCTAGTCAGGGGGCTTATCTTCTCTCGGGAAGGTAAGCACCGGCGGACGGCTCAGTAACACGTGGACAACCTGCCCTCGGGTGGGGGATAACCCCGGGAAACTGGGGCTAATACCCCATAGGTCATGGATACTGGAATGTTCCATGACTGAAAGTGTTGGCGCCCGAGGATGGGTCTGCGGCGGATTAGGTAGTTGGTGGGGTAAATGCCCACCAAGCCTAAGATCCGTACGGGCTGTGAGAGCAGGAGCCCGGAGATGGACACTGAGACAAGGGTCCAGGCCCTACGGGGCGCAGCAGGCGCGAAACCTCCGCAATGCGCGAAAGCGCGACGGGGTCAGCCAGAGTGCCCGTGCATAGCGCGGGCTGTCCGGGTGCCTAAAAAGCACCCGACAGCAAGGGCTGGGCAAGGCCGGTGGCAGCCGCCGCGGTAATACCGGCGGCCCGAGTGGCGGCCACTTTTATTGGGCCTAAAGCGTTCGTAGCCGGGCTGGTAAGTCCCCCGGGAAATCTGGTCGCTCAACGATCAGACTGCC
>MTML01000128.1 GCA_002011215.1 Archaeoglobus sp. JdFR-24 | reverse complement strand
TTGATTAATACCTTCGACAAAATTAGACTTTCGAGACATAATGTACAGTACGGTGGTTTACTTGTGAGCAGAGAAGAAGCGGAATTTGTTGTCGGGTTTGCTGAAGAATTCCTGAGAGTAGCTGGAGAAGAACTCGGAATCGTTTAGCTTGTAGGAATTACCTCTCTTTTAAGAATACCAAGATTATGATGAAGCCTATAACTTCCGAGATGAACACATGGGAAGGGGAAGGTGGTATATTGAGATATAATTCTCTCAAGATATTCGTTAAATGTTCTTTTGCGGAAATTCAAAACCTATAAAGGCCAGAAGAATGTTTCTGGCTCGTTCCATAACTCATCCTCAAGTAAGTGGAGGAAGGATGCGAAGGCCAAGGATTTTCTGTACAGATCAATCAGGATGAGGATGAACAGCAGAGCGTGTCCAAAACTCTGCCGTTGTTTAATGGTGACAATATCATCCCTGCGGGTTTATCTATTATGTCTGGAAGCAATGATCCCAAACATCAGCCTGTAATCCATCTTAACTTTGAACCTTTCGAGAGAGGGAGAATGAAAGTTAAAGTTAACCTTTTATATTTTCATTACTTTTATACTATAACTGGGGGGAAATATGAACGTTGTAGCGATAATCCCCGCATACAATGAAGAAATTACCATAGGTAGTGTTGTGTTAAGAACGAGGAAGTACGTAGACAGGGTCATAGTTGTTGATGATGGGAGCGATGACAAGACAGCAGAGGTTGCCAGACTTGCTGGAGCTGAAGTGATAAAATCGAGTTTATGTGTTGATTGAGTAAGTGGTGTGGAAATGAAAATTGCGATGGTAACAGCATTTTGGGGTCCAGCATATCCAACAGGCTCTGGAGTATATGCATATGAATTGGCAAGACGTTTAGCCGAACAGGGAAATGAAGTTCATGTATACACATCAAGCGTTGGAAATTTTAAGGAAATAAAACATAACGATAACCTTCACATCCATACTCTGCGAACATATGGTATGGTGTGGAACATAAACCCCGTTGCAGATGTTTTTACAAAGTTGCTGCGTGAGGATTTCGATGTTGTTCATGTCCACTCTTACATCTTCTTCCTCTCAAATATGACTGCATTGGCAAGATACTTCAAGAATTTCAAGTACGTTTTGCAGTTTCATGGTGGTTTGAACTTCTCCGAAGATACGAGGAAATTTCATCCTTTTAGAGTTTGGGCAAAGGAAAATATTTACGATAAAACACTTGGGTCACTCACAGTAAAAAAAGCCGATAAAGTATTAAGCATAGCGAAAAGTGATATTCCGGTAATAAAAAAGAAGTTCGGTGTTGATGCAGAATGGATGCCAAATGCTGTTTGTACTGATAAATTCAGCTATTCGGAGACAGACTCCAAGGTTGTAACATATGTAGGGAAACTGGAGAAGTGGAAGGGTGTAGATGTTCTTATAGATGTTTTTAGGATAATTCATAAAGCCATTAAAAACGTGAAATTTATGGTAGTCGGAGATGGTAGTCTTATAAGTAAACTAAAAAATTCTGATTTGCCAGTGAAGTTGATGGGACACATTCCGCACGATAGAATGCCTGATGTATACCATCAAACAGCAGTTTCGGTTCTACCATCCTATATGGAAGGTTCACCAACAACATGTATCGAATCTTTATCGTGTGGCGTTCCTGTAGTGGCTACAGATGTTGGAGACACTAGAGAGATTGTAGTAGATGGGAAAACAGGTCACCTGGTGAAACCAGGAGATGCTGAGGCAATGGCATCCAAAATAATTGAATTACTTGAAGATGACGATTTAAGAGGAAGAATGGGGAAAGATGGTAGAAAGCATGTTGAAGAGAACTTTAGCTACGATACGATTGTAATGAAGATGTTCGAAGTCTACGAGTCGTTGATTGAAAAATGAGCTTTGCCATTATTGTTAGTACTCACTTCAAGATTATCAAAATGTCGCTGGAAGTACTCCGATTCACATCGGATCAGTTTGACTCTCCTGCCAGTGGAGGCATTTCCAAATTATTTATGGTGTGTGAGTTTTAACACTTGAAGTAACTCCTTTTGAAGAGGATGTTAAGATGTGTGGGATAAAACGAATGGAAAGATTTTAGTTGTAACTCTAAGAAAATGGAGAAGATAAAATAAAGGAGTTTTGAGGGATGTTTCAGATCATATAATAAAACCATTTTGAAAGTAATTATTGTTGATTGAGCATCCAATAAATAAGATGTGAAGAATGTAAAAAGATGCGTATAACAGATATTGATTATGGGGGATTTTATAAATGAGAATCGCATACATCTATGATGTTATCTATCCTTATATAAAAGGTGGTGCAGAGAAGAGAATATGGGAAATATCAAAAAGATTAGTTAAAAAAGGGCATGAAGTGCATTTATTTGGAATAAAGTGGTGGAATGGTGAAAATGTTATTATGAAAGATGGAGTTTACCTGCACGGGGTTTGCGATCCAAAGGAATTGTATGTTGGTGGAAGAAGGTCGATAAAAGAGGCGATTTATTTTGCTTATAAAGTTTTGTTTCCTTTATTAAAAGAGAATTTTGACATCGTAGATTGTCAACAATCCCCATATTTTCCTTGTTTTTCTGCAAAGATTCATAGTTTGTTGAAAAGAACTCCCTTGGTGATAACATGGTATGAGGTCTGGGGGGATTACTGGTTCGGGTATTTGGGAAAGAAAGGAGTTTTTGGATGGATTGTGGAGAGAATGGCTGTAAAGTTACCCTCAACCATAATTCCAATTTCTGAGAAGATAAAAGAAGATTTAAAGTCAATAGGTGTCTCTGAGAAGATTATGAGTGTTGTTCCGAATGGTGTGGATTTTCAAAAAATTGAGAAAGTAAAGCCAGACAGTGAAGAGTTTGATGTAATTTATGTTGGAAGGTTAATTTCTCATAAGAACGTTGATGTTCTGTTAAAAGCATTATCTAAGCTCAAGCAAGAAATTCCAGATATTAAGTGTGGAATAATAGGAGATGGTCCAGAAAAAGAAAATTTAATAAAATTGAGTAAAAACCTCGGTTTAGACAATAATGTCACCTTCTTTGGATTTGTTGAAAGAGAGGAGGATGTTTATTCATACATGAAATCATCTAAAATTTTTGTCTTACCATCCACGAGAGAGGGTTTTCCAAATACAATTCTTGAAGCAAATAGTTGTGGCTTGCCTGCCGTAATTGTCAAACATGAAAAGAATGCTAGTGTTGGAGTTGTTAAAGATGGTTATAATGGATTTATTCTAGATCTATCTCCTGAAGGGGTAGCAAAAAAAGTTACATACCTGCTTCAAAATGAGGAGGAAATGAGAAGATTGAGTGAAAATGCGAGGGATTTTGCAAGGGGTCATGATTGGAGTGTTATAGTCAAGAGAATAGAAGAAGTTTATGAGAGGGTGTTAAGATGCTAAACGGTAAAGTTGTAGTGACGGGGGGAGCAGGTTTTATAGGCTCGAATTTGGTTCGTTACCTTTTGAAAGAAGGTGCTGAAGTTTTGGTGATTGACAATCTGTTTGCTGGTAAAAAGGAATTTATCAGCGATGGGTGCGCCTTCAATAAGTTGGATATCAGATCTGAGGAAGCAAAAGAGGTTGTGAGAAATTTCAAGCCCGATGTTATTGTGCACCTTGCAGCAATCCATTACATTCCTTATTGCAATGACAATCCAGAGGAGACTTTTGATGTTAATATTATGGGAACGAGAAATATTCTCGAGTCTTACAAGCCTGAACTATTCTTATTCGCCTCCTCAGCAGCAGTTTATCCTCCCCTGAACAAACCTTTAACCGAAGATTTACATGGTCCAATAGACATCTATGGAAAAACCAAGCTAATAGGAGAGGATTTGGTAAAGCTACACAACAAAAAGGCAATAATAGCGAGGATTTTCAATGTTTACGGTCCAAACGATACAAATCCGCACTTGATTCCTGAAATCATTGGGCAGATAAGAGGAAGGAAACGTAAGATTAAACTTGGAAATCTAACACCAAGAAGGGATTATATTCATGTTGATGATGCTTGTGAAGCGATAATTGCACTCTTAAGGCATGGTAAGGAAGGGATATATAATATAGGCAGTGGGACTGAATACTCGGTTAAGGAGGTTGTGGAAATTGTGAGCGAAATCTTGAGTGAGGAAATCCAGATTGTGCAAGACAAGAGAAAGATGAGAAAAATTGAGAGGGGGAATTTACTTGCGGATATAGCAAAGATACAGAATGAAACTGGCTGGAGGCCTAAGATAAAACTTAGAGATGGATTAAAAGATCTGATAATAAGTTATAAATGAGCTTAGATGGGAAGAGATATGATAGTAGCGATTATCGGACCAGACGGTTGTGGAAAAACGACTCAAGCAAAAAAGTTGAGCGAAAGATTGAAAAGGAAGGGATATAACACAATATATGTTCAACCAGTATATATTCTTTTGAATATTCTGAAATGCTCAAAGAATATCACATCAATTAGCCCTAGAAAAATTCGTACCTCACACACGAAGATGCACAAAAGTGTGTTTCATTCTATGAAGAGAATACTTTTATGCCTCCTAGGATATGTGTATGCCTTTATAACTTATCTTTTCATGAAAATTTCTCTAGGTAGGAATAAAATTGTTATTTCCGATAGATATTTTTATCAATTCTTTTTTGATTTATTTGGGAATTGGAGTCAAAACATAGTTAAAATTTTCCCAAAACCAGATATCACATTCTTCTTGGATGGGGATTTAACGCTCTTTTACTCACGAATGAATGATCCGTTCGATACGTCTGTAAGTAGCGACTATTACAGAGCAGTTCTTAATTTTTATAGAAAAATATCACAGGAAAATAACTTTATTAGGATTGATGCCAATCTCGATAAAGAGACAATTAATGATATAATGTTTAAACATTTAACAAAGAAAGTTAAAGGTGATGCACATGGGTAATTTGGGTCCAGTAAAGTGTATCTTAGGTATTATAGATCCAGAATATCCAGAAAATGTAGAGATAGAAAAGCTTGTAAAAGATAATAGATTACTTGAATCGTCAGTAAAACTAGCAAGAAGAAATGGACTTTACTACTACTTTATTTACAAATTATTAGAGCAAAAACTCAGTTCATCTTTTGTAAATGTGGAACAGTGGGAAGAGGAAAATAAAAGGCTAGAGAGATTTAAGGAGACTATTGAACTTTTGAACAGAATTTCAGAAGATTACGGAATAGAATATATTTTAATTAAAGACTGTAACACAATTCCGCATGTTCCAAGAGATGTAGATGTTTTTGTCCGTGTAAAGGAAAAAGAGGATATGATTAAAGCTTTAAGTGACCATAATATAAAATGCGTACATTCTGGTAACATAGAAACCACGCTAATAGGTGAATCCATTTTACCTATAGATCTTTACACTAAGATTATCTATTTTGGTAATGAATTCTTAAGTGAAGATTTTTTATTTGACTCTATAGAGAAAAAAAAGATTTTTGGTATATATTATTTGGGCTTAAACAATAAGGTAGAGTTTATGTTGACTTTATTACATAGCTTATTTGGGCATCGATATTTGACCTTACTGGATTTTTTGCATTTAAAGCAGATAAAAAGTAGTAAGCTAGACATTGAATTGTGCAAAAATTACGCAAAGACTATGAAATGGTATAATGTCTTTCTTCTTGCTTTGGAGAGATTTGACTTGATATATGAAAATATGTATGTAGAAAAGAGGGAAATTACATTCCCATATTTGTTTAGTGCAAATTTTATTCTGAAATGTGTTTATCAGATAGAAGGAATCAATTTGAGTCGACTTGATAAGTTATTTATTAATATCTCGCTAATTTTAGATAGCGCAGGATTAAGGATAAAAGATTCCGCACTCCATAATATGATTAAGCGATGTCCCCCTGTTAGAAAAGCACTCCTTTCTATCGGTTATCTCAGTAGGAGTATGAGGGGTGATAGGTATAGCTAGAGGTGAATAAATGAACATTTGTATGGTTGGACTTGGTATAGGTAAAACGCATGGTGCTTTTGTTGGCGGTCATGTAAATAATGTTATTAATCTTTCCAGAGCTTTAGCTGAAAAAGGTTTTCAGGTCCATATCATTTCTACTCCACCGATTCATACTGATATGGGGAAACAAGAAACTTCATTCGAAATTCAGAAAGGTGTGATAATTCATACAGTAAGTACGGGTCATGATAATGCCTTATATGAAATTTCTAAAAAAGGAAGATTAAGTCTGGGTTATGGATTTAAATCTTTTTTTAAAATTGTATCAGCAGTCAAAAAACTCCATAAAAAAGAAGGGTTTGACGTTATCCATGGGCATTCGGGCTTCCCCTGGGTGGCATTAATACCAGAACATTTCAAAGTATTTAATGACATACCTGCAATTCATACGTTATATTGTCCTTTAAATAATAACTTGTTTTATCAAACAGCTTCAAAAATCTGCTTCTCAAAATTAGATTTGGTAGTTGCAATAAGTAATAACGTAAGAAACTCGCTAGGAAATGTTATTCCAGAACACAAGATAAAAATAATTCCCCCGCTCATCGATTTATCAAGATTCACTCCAAATTTTAAAGAGAGAACACGTTCACCATGTTTGCTTTACATAGGAAATCTATCAAAAACAAAAGGTTTGTATGTACTTTTGGAGGCTTTGAAAATTGTTAAGAAAGATTTTCCAAATATAAAGTTATTGCTCGGTTTAGATATACCCTTATATGAATTTAAGAGTGGAAATTTTGAAATAAATAAAAAACTTGAAGCTTTAGACATAACAGAGAATGTTGTTCCACTAGGAATAATTGAAAACCTTCCTAAAGCTATGATGAAGAGCGATATATTTGTTGCTCCATTCACAAGCACTTATGGGCCCGCAGATTATCCGTTATCTGTTCTAGAAGCTATGGCAAGTGGCTTACCGGTGATAGCGACAAATGTAGGCGGCATACCAGAGATTATAATGCATGGTGAAACTGGTTTGATTGTAGAACCGAACAATCCTATGGAGTTGGCACAAGCTATAAAATATCTGCTTGAGAATGAAAGAAAGGCAACAAAAATAGGTACGAAAGCATCCGAATTCGTTTTCGAGCTTAATAAGGATGCCATTATAAAGTTTTTATCTACATACCAAGAATTGGCGAGTGATTAATAGTAATCGGCAGTGTCAAAATAACAAAAAATAAATAAAGAAAATACAAATTATGCAACCATCACTAACCCAACTAATAGAGGAGATCAAAGATACAAAAGTCTTTCGTCGCAACAAAAAAGATGTAGAATTAAAGATATTAGCGGCATTATTATATTTCTTCGGTCTTTCGTTGAGAAAGACGAGTCAGTTTCGGTCTTTCTTCGATAAAATAAGTCACGAATCAGTCAGATTATACTATCACAGACTCAAGAAGGTAATAGATCAACCAACAAGGAAGAAAAGAAGGTTGATAGCGATAGACGAAACCAAAATAAAGCTGGAAAGGAAGCAGATCTTTGTCTGGGCTGCTATTGATGTGGAAAGTAAGGAATGTTTATCTATTTGGGCATCGGAAGGAAGATCAAGCTTCCATGCGTATGTTTTTCTAAGAGACATACTTAGATATTGTGAAAGCAAGCCGGAGATAGTTGTAGATAGAGGCTTCTGGTACAGATGGGCTTTACAGAGATTAAAGATAAAATACAAGCATGAAACCTTTGGACGTAGAAATGCTGTAGAAGGATTCTTCTCAAGGTTTAAGGAGAGAACGAAAAGATTCTGGAACAGGTTTCCTCATAATAGTTCCTTTGATTCGGTTCAGAGCTGGTTAGAGAGTTTTATGGTTTTCTATAATTACTGGAGGTGTTAACTTGACACCACCACGTAACACAATGTTGAATCCGCGAAAGGTGTAAAAAGATGAAAATAGGATATTATGTTCAACATTTCCCATATATAAAATACTTTGATGATGTAAAATACTTTAAGCAATATCGTTGGGGTGGGTCAGAAATAGCTGCATATTATCTAGCAATCAATATGGCAAAAAGAGGTCATGAAGTGCACATCTTCACCACATCACTCGACCATCAGGACCATTTAGAAAAATACGGAAATATTTATGTACATCGATATGGCAGGAGTTTTAGGGTTGGTGAGTATAATATTTCCTGTGGTTTATTTTATAAACCCTTCAAACAGCAGGTAGATGTTATCCATGCTCATCTCAGTGTTAAAATTGACGGTCTAGCTGGATTACTATATGTAAAGAGAAAGAAAATTCCTTTTGTTGTCACGCATCATTCTGATACGAATGTTTATAGCGGTCTTATTCATAGAACTAGGCTTGTGTATTTTCTTAACAGCCATATAACCAAAAAATGCTTCTCTCACGCAAACGTTATTATCTCTCCATCGGAGCGCTACATAAATGAATCAAGATTTTTAGGAAGTTATAGAGACAAAGTGATTGTCATCCCAAATGGAATAAATATAAATGAATTTGATATTGGGCATTCAAAAGAAGAGTGTAGGGTGAGATTAAGTTTACCTCTAGATGAGAAGATAATCTTATTTCTTGGAGCACTCACTAAATATAAGGGACCTGATATTTTATTAAAGGCTATGTCTATGGTTGTAAGAGAGATTCCAAATATTAAGTTAATCTTTGTTGGAGATGGTAGGATGAAAAAAGAGCTCGAAGACCTGTCTGATAGGTTAGGTATTAAGAAAAATGTTAAGTTCGCTGGATTTGCTGGGAGGAACTTGACACCCCTTTATTATAAGGCTACAGATATTTTTTGTTTACCATCGAAAACGGAAAGCTTTGGCATCGTAAACCTAGAGGCTATGGCTTGCGGTGTTCCAGTTGTAGCATCTAGAATTGGGGGGATTACTGATGTAGTTAAAGATGGAAAGACTGGATTATTAGTTCCACCAAAAAACCCTGAGAAGTTAGCCGCAGCAATTTTGAGTTTATTAAATGATGAGAAATTACGTGAAAGAATTAGCAAGAACGCTAAAAAGTATGTTGAGAAGTATGGCTGGGATGTAATAGCGAAAAAACACGATAAATTATATTCTGATCTTATAGGTGTTAACAAATGAGAAAAATGGGGGACCTGGAAGACATTCGAAATCTCATATTTGAGAAAGGTCCGTATAGTAGAGAAGAAAATTTGAAAATATATCAATATTATTTTAGTAGAAAGGCAGCTTTAGATAAGTACGTTTTGAATCTTTTTAGAAAATATAATATGGATAAAATAAAGGTTCTAGATATTGGCTGCCAGTATGGTCATTTTCTGATTCACTTATCGAGACAATCTTGGGGAGTAGATATCAATGAACATGCAATTAACTTTGCAAAGGCTATAGGTTTAAACGTGGAAAAGTACAACATAGAAAAAGGGTTACCATTTGAAGATGAAAGCTTTGATGGGGTATTTTGCTCTCATGTACTTGAACATGTATCTTCTCCGCATAATTTATTGGTAGAAATTCACAGAGTCCTAAAGAGGGAGGGGGTTTCTATTTTAATCGTCCCAAGATACACTAAATTTTATAAGGGTTATGCCAATCCAGATCATATATATGCGTTTACATTAGAGACTTTTAGCTTTTTGGTGGAAAGAACAGGTTTTAATATAAAAGAAAAAAAGGGGTATATATCGTCCATACCAAGCAAATTTAATGATGTTTTTGCACCTTTTTTGAAAAAAGTTAGCACTCAAATTATATTAGTAGCAAAAAAGAAAGTTAAGGAGGATGAAGATGAAGATTGCATTCATTCATAATAGATTAATATGGTATAGAAAAACTTTATTTATGGAGTTATCTGATATGTATGATGTGGATTTTCTCTTTACTCATGAAAATAAAGTTGAAGATATTGAAGGGATCAATTACATAATATTAAATAACTATTTTGGGATTGCAATTGGCCTAATTCTAAGGCTACTAAAAGTGAATTATGACCTAATAATTGTTGGTGGTTGGAGCAATATATCTGAGTTTGTTGAAGGAATTTTCTGCTTTGTTGTTGCAAAAATAAAAAGGAAGCCAGTTATACTATGGCTCGAACATTGGTATCCACCGATTCCTGATATTAGAAGAAAACTAGTATCGCCATTAATTAAGTGTATCGTTAAGCATTCTAATGCCTGTATAGCACCAGGGAGCAAAACCAAGGAACTATATGTTAAGATGGATGCTAAAAAAGATAAAATATTTATTGCTCCAAATGCAAGCATATTAGAAGAGAAAAAAAATATTGATGTAAGAAAAATACTGAAAATAAAAGAAAGAAAAATTATTTTATATTTTAGTCGAGTTATACCTATAAAAGGATTAAATTATTTGATAAAAGCATTTTCAAAATTAGAAAAAGAGAGAGATGACATCTTCTTGTTGATCTGCGGTGAAGGTGATTTTATATGCGAATGTAAAAAGTTATGTAACATTTTAAACATAAAAAATGTTCACTTCACAGGTTTAATAAAGCCTGAAGATAGGTATCCATATTTTTCGGCAGCAAATGTCTTTGTTCTACCCACTATTTTTTTGAATGCTCACGCAGAAGCGTGGGGTCTTGTGATAAATGAAGCAATGAGTATTGGTAAGCCAGTAATCTCAACTACAGCGGTTGCGTCGGCATACGATCTAATTAAAAACGGCATAAATGGTTTTATAGTTCCAGAAAAAGATATTGATGCTTTATATAAATCGATTAAGAGAATCCTATCTGACCCTAAATTGGAGAAAAAGATGGGAATAGAATCTAAAAAAATTATAAAGAAAAGATTTACGTATGAGCATATGGTAAATGGGTTTAAAGAAGCAATTGAACGTACAATTCAACGAGAGCATCGAAATAATAAAAAATAAACAAGAGGAAATTAGAGACACAAAAGTTTTTCATCGGAATAAAAAATGTGAAGTTAAAAAATATTAGCTACTTTACAAAATAAAACTGAAAACGAACGGGTCTTTGTCTGGACTGCTGTAGATATAGATATAAAAGAATGTTTGACTATACCCCTCAGTAGATAGAGGATATTTTGTATTTATGAACTTTACAAAGGCTTGGATTGAAATATAAACATGAAACCTCTGACGGGGGAGTACTGTAGAAGGGTTCTTTTCTAGGCTTAAGAATAAAACAAAGAGGTTTTGGGATATATTTCCTTTTAATAGTTCTTTTAGGTCTGTTTAGTGTTGGCTTGAAAGTTTTGTGATGTTTTATTACTATTGAGGGTGTTTAATAGGAATCCGTATACAAAAGTTAGCTCTGTGGCGAGGGGTAGAAGATGGTGACTAAAAAGTATAGAAAATATAAAAATGTTGGTATAATAACTCCACCAGTACTCAAAGCCACAAACCATGTTTTGATGAGCTTTGTAGACTTGTTAAGTTCTATCTCGAAAAATATATATGTTATTACTTGGAATTTTACTCAAGCAAATTGTAGTAAAGCACACGTATATTCACCGAAGTACAAGAAAAAAACGAATATATTTGCTAAGGTTATAGGTCAAATTTACTTGCAGTTAATAGCTTCATTTAGGGTAATAGAGTTAAGAGGGAAAGTAGATTGTTGGTTCTTCTTTTTAGGTGGAAGTGCATTATTGCTACCTATATTAACTGCAAAATTATTGAGGAGAAAAGTTATATTGGTTTTAACGGGTTCTATTGGAGTAGAAAGTAGTAAACTCGATCTGATATTAGCAACTTCGCAACACATTAATCTGTATTTGTCAGATAGAGTTATAGTGTACTCAGAAAGGCTCATTAAGGAATGGGGTTTAGAGAAACACCTCAATAAGGTCTCCATAGCCCAAGAACATTTTCTAGATGTTGATAAGTTTAGGATACAAAAGAATTTGGATAAAAGAGATGATTTATGTGGGTATATCGGAGCTCTCGAAAAATGGAAGGGAGTTTTAAATTTCATTGAAGCATCTTTGAAAGTATTGGTGAGAAGAGAGGACGTTAGGTTCTTGATAGGTGGAGAGGGAAGGTTGAAGAGTGGGATTGAAGAACTAGTGAATATAAAAGGTTTGAATGATAAAATTAGAATTGTTGGATTGATACCTCATGATGAAGTTCCTAAATATTTGAATGAATTGAAGCTGCTCGTTTTACCTTCCCATACAGAAGGGCTACCAAACATTATTTTAGAGGCTATGGCTTGCGGCACTCCGGTACTAGCAACACCGGTTGGTGCAATACCTGATGTAATAAAAGATGAGGAAACTGGGTTTATCATGGAAGATAATACACCAGATTGTATTGCAAAAAACATAATAAGAGCTTTGAATCATCCAAATCTGGATGAAATCGTAAAGAGAGCAAGAAATCTTATAGAGGAACAATTTACTTATGAAGCTGCTGTAGAGAGATACAAAAAAATATTGGAAGTGTTAGATTGATGTTAGTATACTTAAGCTTTCAAAAGAAAATTTTCAACAAACTGTGAATGTGGGTGATATGGTGGGGTTTAACAGTTTTAGGGGTTTACTAGTATACGATCTGGATAGTGTATTGTCAATCACCACTCTGCTTGTGGCTTTGACATTAATTTTGTCATCACTCACAATGTCTCCTCTTTGGGCTATAGTTGGCTCTATTACTTTTTTTGTTTGTATAACTTACTTACACATAAGGAGAAAAGAAGTATCTTTCGAAATGTTAAGACTACAGGTGAATCCCGCGGTGTATTTATTGTTAAATATCGCATTTTTGTTAATCTTTTTTTACAGCATAGTATCGTTATATTTACGATCAGAAACGTATGTCAGACCCACGAGTTATTTTATCTCCACGATCTTCTTAGTAGGTATATTAACTGTGGAAATTCTGTTTCTCCCTAGTAATAAGCCATACATCGGTTTTGTTTTGTCAAAAATAGCAATAATCCCCTTAAGTCTATTATTATCTCAGTCATTTCTCTTTCCTACTGTTTTTGGAGGTGATTCTTTAAAACATCAAATTTTTACTCAAGATATACTAAACTCTGGTTTTATACCTGAAGGCTTTCCATACTCAAAGTTGCCATTAATGCACCTTCTGACTGGGGAAACTTCATTGGTAACTGGTCTTAACTATAAAATGGCTACATTATTCTCTATTTCTTCGATGCAAGTGATCTTGCTTGTTTCATTCATATTTCTCTTAGCTAGACTCATATTTGACGCTAAAATTGGGTTACTTGCTGCCTTGCTTCTTGGGGTTTCAACTCTTTTCATTCACTGGTCTATTTGGGCAGTTCCCCAAACCATTAGTGCTGCCCTGATACCTGCAATCATCTACATCCTATTTAAAATAAAGCAAAATAATCTTTTTATTGGCTCATTTCTTGCTATACTCCTTATGGTAGGCTTGATTACTACCCACACCGTATCTAGTGCATGTATGGCGATACTTCTTGTCACATCTTTGATAGCTAATAAAACTTTCATGAGAATATACAACAAGAATCACAACATAGGCATAACACCAGTCATTACTATATTTTTTATTGTGGTAATGCTCGCTTGGTGGAAATATGCCTCCGGACACATCTTCGCTCTATCAAAATTAATAGAGTGGGGCTTTGGATCCCAGTGGTTCACAAGACCAGCTGTAATTACCGAAGGAGCTGAACAATACATATATAATGCGCCATTTTCAGAATGGTTATTCAATACTATAGGAGTCTATTTATTTTGGATTATCTCTCTTGCCGGATGCTTCTATATGTTTTCTAAAAAAACTAATAACCCACATGGTTTTAGTGTTGCTGCTGGAGGGTTAATTGTGTTAACTATTGTATTTATTGCCGTATTATTTAATCGTACTGGACTTTTAGTAGACAGATGGTATTATTTTTCCCATATTCTGTTATCTATTCCATTTGCTGTCTCTTTTTTCCTATTTGCTTCAGTATTAAGAAAGGATTATATAAGAATATTATTTATAGTGACTGGAGTAGTTACCATGTCTTTTCTAATGATCATGGTCCCCAAAGCAAATATGGATAATCCGCTGTTTAAAGACTCCAAAGTTCATGTTGCAGGGACTACGTCAGAAGTACAAGCGATTGAGACAGTTTCAAAGCTAATGGATAATGTGTGGGTGAATAATTACCCAGGGCATGGTTTCACTTTTATAGGTATAACTTCAAAAGGAGAATTTTCAGTAGATGAATGTTTCTTCACAAAGGATTTTAGTAAGTGTCAGAATTATGTAATTATGGTTAATATGAAAGAAAGTCAGAATAGGCGTAATACTTTCTATCGTTCATTTACAAAATTGGATTATAATCCAGTTAAGCTTCTAGGAGAGAAAGGTTTTTCTTGCTTCTATAACAGTGGATCTGTCGGTGCTTTTGGAATAATCAATAAGGAGAAAAGATATATCAACAAATAAGAAACTATGATGTACTATAGCAAAAGTTATTAAAATAGGGGAAATAAAATTAGTAAAACATAAATAAATAAAACAAAATATGGAGGTGTTTCTGAGGTGAAAGTTGCTGTAACAGGTGGTGCAGGATTTATTGGTAGCAATCTATGTGAGTATCTCTTAGAACAGGGGTATGGAGTTGTTTGTTTAGATAATTTTTCCACTGGACGTAAAGAAAACATTGTGCATTTATTGGAAAACCAAAATTTTAAATTATTTGAATGTGATGTTAGAGACAAAAACAAATTGCAAGAGATCTTTCTACAGGAAGGAGTTGAGTTAGTTTATCATTATGCCGCTGTAGTAGGGGTAAAAAGAACTTTTGAGAAACCAAAAGAGGTTTTAGATGTAAATATTAATGGGACTGTAAATGTGCTAGAAGCTGCTCTAAAGTCTGGTTGTGAGAAAGTAGTCAATATATCCTCTTCTGAAGTTTATGGGAACCCAGTAGAGGTGCCAGAAAAGGAAGATAGCCCAAAAAATGTAGATTTACCTTATGCTATTTCTAAGTTGGTGGGAGAAAAATATGCTCAAATTTACTACGAGAAGTATGGACTGAAAACAACCTCACTTCGCCTATTCAATGTTTATGGTCCTAGGCAAAATTCTACACCCTATGGTTTTGTTGTTGGAATTTTCATTAACCAGGTATTGCAGAACAAGCCTCCAGTAATATATGGTGATGGTTTTCAGACTAGGGATTTTACTTATATTAATGATTGTGTGATTCCTACAGTTATTGCTGGTGAAAGTAATACTGCTAACGGTGAAGTGTTCAATATTGCTGCTGGCAAACCAATAACTATTCTTGATCTTGCAGAATTAATTATTGAGCTAAGTGGAAAAAATCTAAAACCAATATTTGCGCCAGAGAGGGAACTTGATATAAGACACAGATTTGCAGACATATCAAAAATGAGAAAGATTCTAGGGTATAAACCTAAATATGATATAAGTGAGGGGTTAAAACAGACTATTGAATGGTATAGGCAAAAATTAAAGGAGAGTTCAGAATGAGAGTGGCTATAATAACAAATAACTATTATCCGTTTATCGGTGGTGCTGAAGTGTTTGCTCAAGAGGTTGCTGAATATTTATCTAGAACAGGCTGTGAAGTAGATGTTATAACAGTTATGCCACCTGATAGTAATCTCAGTAGCCTTGCTCACGTGAACGGTGTTAGGGTTCATAGAATAAAAATTGGGAAGGTTCGATATTTATCTTTTCTTGTAGAGTACATCAAGCTAATGCGGTGTTTTCTTAGGTTAGATAAAAGAAAGAGATATGACTTGATTCACGCTGTGGACGGTGTGCTTCCATTTATATTAGCTACTAGCATCAAAAAGCTAAAGAATAGGCCTATCATACTTACAATTCAGGGTGGTGAGCTTCTTACTGGCTTTAAAAGTGTGTTTTCAGGAGAAGTTATAAAAAAATTATATAAATGGAGCTTTAGAAATGCAGATCTAGTTCATGTGATAAGTCAAACTTTGGCTCAAAAGGCTAAGGAATTTGGAGTGAAAAATATAGTGATAATCCCCAATGGGGTGGATAGTAAGTTGTTTAAACCAAGGAATAATATAGAAAAATTACGAGAAAGTCATGGTTTTTCTCCTGATGAGAAAATTATTGTATGTGTAGCTAGATTGACTCCAGTAAAAGGGGTTGACTGCCTAATCAAAGCAGTTAGTTTGGTGGCAGAAAATATCCCCAATATTCGCTTAATAGTTATTGGGGATGGTGAACAGCGAAAAGAATTAGAAAAACTTATTGATGAATTAAATCTCAATAATAATGTGCAATTATTGGGATCTATACCACATGAACAAATTCCGGAATATCTTAATATGGCTGATGTTTTCGTACTTCCCTCAAGGCATGAGGGGTTGGGCATCGCCCTTATTGAGGCTATGGCTTGTGGTATTCCGATTATAGGTAGTAGCGTTGATGGAATAGTCGATATTATAGACCATGAAAGAAACGGAATTTTATTCCCTCCAGGCGATACAAAAGCATTAGGGATAGCGATTAAAAGGATACTTCAAGACGAGGAACTTAGAAATTGTTTTACTGAGGAAGGTTTAAAAAGAGTGGAGAAGTGTTTTCTTTGGAGTTCAATATTGCAAAGAATTGGTGACATATACGAGAAATTGGTTCAAGATAAAAATAAGAGGAATCTAAAATATTCAAGATTATGAAAATAACTTTAGTTACCCAAATCTTCCCCCCAGAAATAGGAGGTCCAGCTACCTATGCGTGGGAAGTTTTGAAGCGGCTCACGGCTAGGGGGCATAGTGTTAAAATAGTAACTCCTATGGAGAAAGCTGAGACAATACCCAATGTTTATATAGCTCCAAAGAAGCGTCTTAGCTTGAAGTTTATTAGGTTTATTTATAATTATTTTGGACTATTAGCAGGAATTTTACGAGTGACAAATGATAGCAACCTTATTTATACTCTAAATCCAGCTAAAACTGGTTTTATCTCTTTAATAGCAGCAAAACTTATGCGAAAACCAATTGTACTCAGATTTGTTGGTGATGCTGCTTGGGAAAGAGCATTTGATACTAGACAAACGAACAAAAATTTGGAAGATTTCCTTAAGGCTCCAGAAGGTGGAATAAATATAAAGATTTTAGTTATTCTACAGAGATTTATATTTAAAGAAATAGACAAAATAATAGTTCCATCTTACTTTCTGAAAAGGATTTTGATAGATTGCTATAATGTCAATCCTGATAAAATAAAGGTCATCTATAATTCGGTTGATTTAAAAGATTTTGATGGAGCGAAAAATGAGGAGTCTCAAACGCTTGGCGAGTGCGTAGTAACTGTTGGCAGATTGATCCAGCATAAAAAAATAGAGGGAATAATAAAAGCAATAGAAAAGCTTGCAGACGAATTTCCGGATATTAACCTTCTGATTGTCGGAGAAGGACCAGAAAAAACCAACTTAGAGAAGTTCTCACAAGAAATTGGCATCAATAGTCGAGTTAAATTTTACGGTAGAACAACTCGTGAGGAAACGATCAAACTAATTCAAGAATCAGACATATTCGTATTGAATTCTGTCTATGAAGGTTTGCCTCATGTAGTGATAGAAGCTATGGCTTGCCAAACTCCGGTGATAACGACTAATATAAGGGGAACAGATGAAGTTGTAAAAGATGGCAAAACTGGGTTGATGGTAACTCCGAATAATGATGATGAGCTAAAAGAAAAACTCGCCCTCCTCTTAAAAAACAAGAAATTAAGGAAAAGATTAGCTAAAAATGCTTATAAAAATGTTAAACAAAAATTTACTTGGGATAAAAACCTAAGTCTCATGGAAGAAGAACTGGAGAGAATGATATGAACGTTTTAATGATTGGAACTGACACATCATTGGCGATGGAGAAGAAAACTATTGGAGATGCCATGGATAGACATATTCTGTATGGCGAGTATGTTTCGCACCTTTTTATTGTTGTTTATTCAGGGAAAGGCTTAAAGACAAGAAGGTTATCGAATAAAGTAACTGTTTACCCAACATGTTCAAGAAGTTTTCCCATACCCTCATCGAACCTTTTCATCCTCCCATTGGATGCCTACAGGATCGCTGATCAGATTTGTCAAGAAAATAGAATCAACTTGATAGTTACACAAGATCCTTTTACTACAGGCTTAATTGGTTACCTGTTAAAGAGGAAATATAAGATACCTATGATAATGCATCTTCATGGAGATTTCTTTGATAATAAATACTGGTTAAAGGAGAGTATTATAAACCCTTTTTTTGACAAACTAGGAAAATGGTTAATAAAGAAAGCTGATGGGGTAAGAGTAGTAAGCTCTGGTATAAAAAGCAAATTGATTAGTTATGGCATCCCGGAAGATAAAATATGGGTCATTTCCACACCAGTTTTTTTAATAAAATTTATGAATTTTTCACCTATTGAAGTGAAGAAAATTAGAAAAAGATTTTCACTATGTAATGCTAAGATTGTTCTCTTTGTTGGGAGACTTGCAAAGGAGAAGAACCTTCCCAACTTGCTAAAAGCTGCTCAAATAGTTATTAGTAGATATCCAGAGACAAAGTTTTTAATATGTGGAGATGGGCCAGAAAGAAAGAATCTGGAATGTTTATTAGAAGAATTAAGAATCAAAGACTATGTAGTCTTTTTAGGGGTTGTTCCAAATGATTACCTACCAAATTATTATCACACTTGCGATTTATTCATATTACCTTCAAATTACGAAGGTTTTGGGAAGGTGCTATTGGAAGCTGCAATGGCAAAAAAACCTATAGTGTCAACGAAAGTAACTGGACCTTCGGAAATCGTTTTAGATAATGTGACAGGTTTTTTGGTTCCTCCGGGAAATCACAAGCAACTTGCAAGAAAAGTGATAGAATTAATCGAGAATCCAAGACTTGCAAAAATAATGGGGAGACGTGCACAAAAGCATGTTTCGAAAAATTTTTGTCCGGAAAAAAACATTAAAAAAATAGTTGATATGTGGAAAAAAATAATAGATTTGGCAGGAAGGAGAGATAAAATATGAAAGTTCTAATGTTTACCCCAGCAGTAGATGAAAGCTTTCGTTTGGGGTTTATTCCCACTTGGATTAGAGAATTGGCTAAGAGGATAAACAGACTTTATGTCATTACATCAGGTTATAACAAACAAACATCATTGCCAAGTAATGTCACTGTATTTGGTTTAGATAAGGGACCAAGCAGTTTGATACGTTCTACAAAGAGGCAGATATATCTTCACAGCACAATGCTTAGAATTGTCCCTAAGGTAGATGTAATTTTCTGCCATATGCATCCAGAATTTACTTTACGGGTTGCCCCCTACGCCAAGCTTTTTAGAAAGCCAATTGTTACTTGGTATACACATGGTCACGTAAGTCGAAAATTAAAGATAGCGCGTTTCCTTGCTAGCAAAATGGTTACTGCTTCTAAAGAAAGTCTTAGAATAAAAAGTAACAAAATTATAATTACCGGACATGGTATAGATACTAACAAATTTAAGCCAGCAACAAATCGAAGTGTTAAAAAAGATAAAATTACAATTCTCTCTGTGGGAAGGATTTCCCCAATAAAAGATTATGAGACGCTTATCCGAGCAGCGGATATTCTTGTTAATGAAGAAGACGTAAAGAACCTTGAGTTTCTCATAGTTGGAGGGGTTCCAATAGCATCTCAGAAGGAATACTATGAAAGATTAAAGAAGATGGTTAAAGAGCTTAAATTAGAGAATTATGTGAAGTTTGTTGGTCATATCCCATATAGTGGGATTGTGGACTATTATCAAGGATGCGATGTATTTGTAAGCGCAAGCCAGACAGGGAGTATAGATAAAACAGTTTTGGAGGCGATGGCTTGCGAAAAGCCAGCAATAACATGTAATGAGGCTTTTGAGGATATTTTTGGTGAATACTCTTCAATCCTAATGTTTAGGAAAAAGGACCCTATTGATTTAGCGGGGAAAATAATCAATATTCTGCAAATGGATGAGAATAAACTTAACGAACTGTGCTGTAGTTTGAGAGGGATTGCTAAAGAGAGGCATAGTGTTGAAAGTTTAATCAATAAGCTAGTTGATATCTTTGAAGAGGTGGTGAAGGTTAGATGAGCTTATATAAAACCATAATAGTTGAGACGTTGAGGGGAAAATCGCTTGGGAGAATACTTTTTAACTACGAACTAAAATTTCATAAAGTAAACGGTAAGGTATTAGATTTAGGATCTGGAAATGTTAAACCCAGTTATTATAGGTTTTTGAAGATGGAAGATAATACGGAAATAATTACGGTCAACATATCAACCAAAATGAAACCATCCCTCCTTGCCGATTTGGAGAAACCTTTTCCCTTGACGGATGAAATCTTTGACTATATATTAATCTTTAATTTGTTGGAACATATTTATAATTATAGGATTCTTTTGAATGAATCATATAGAGTTTTGAAGAAAGACGGAAAATTATATGGAGTGGTACCATTTTTGGCAAATGTGCATAGTGATCCTTACGATTATTTTAGATTTACAGATACTGCACTTCTTAGGTTACTAAAGGAGGCAGGATTTAAAGACATGGATATAAAACCACTGGGATTTGGACCATTTGTTAGTGCATATTCTCAGATACAATTCCTTTTACCTAGAGTGGTTCGCTTGTTATCTGTTTTTATCTGCATTTTTCTTGATAAGCTGATTTTAAAATTTCTCAGAACCAAAAAGCCACTAGGTTATTTCTTTGTATGTAGGAAGGGTTGATATGAATGTCTTGTACTTTGGTACATATACCTCTAATTATCCTAGGAATCGAAACATTATAAAGGGTTTACAAAAAAATGGAGTGGAGGTGATTGAATGTAGTATTCGAGCAAAGCCTCGTTTTGTACCTAACTTCTTAGAAATCTGTTTAAGGCTTATTAAAAAGTATCAGTCGAATTATGATGCGATGATTGTTGGTTTCCCTGGACATTCCGATATCCCTTTAGCAAAGCTATTGACAAAGGCAAACAAAAAACCTTTAATATTTGACGCTTTTCTCTCGTTATATGATTCAGCTGTTTTTGATAGAAAGGTAATAAAGGAGGGGTCACTAAAATCCAAATATTACTACTATCAAGACAAATTCACTTGTTTTCTGTCTGATATAGTTCTACTTGATACCAATGAGCACATAAATTACTTTCATAAAGAGTTTGGAATTAATAAAGACAAATTTAGAAGGGTTTTTGTTGGCACGGATGAAGACATCTTTTACCCTAGAGAGAATACAAAGGGCGATGACAGCTTTATTATTACCTTCCACGGTAAGTTTATTCCTCTTCATGGAATCCAGTACATCGTTGGAGCAGCAAAGCTATTAGAGAACTGTAGAGATATTAGATTTGAGATTTTGGGATCTGGACAAACATATAACTCAATCATAAACCTAGCTAATAAATTGAGAACCTCAAACATCATCTTTAGAGAAAAAGTAAAATACGAGGAATTGCCAAATTTTATTAAGAGAGGTGATGTTTGTTTAGGTATCTTTGGAGACACTGCCAAAGCGAAAAGAGTGATACCAAATAAAGTATTTGAAATCTTAGCCATGAGGAAGCCGTTAATAACTGGAGATTCACCAGCAATAAAAGAAGCAAGCATAGTTGATAGAAAGAACGCATTGCTAGTGGAGTTAGGCGGTTCAAAGGCAATTGCAAATGCAATATTGGAGTTAAAAGAAGATAAAAATCTTAGAAATCATATCGCAAAAAGGGGATATAGGTTGTTTAAGAAAAATTTTACACAAAGGATAATTGGACAAGAGGTAAAAAAGATATTAGAAGAAGTAATATAAACATAGCTTTAGTAGATAGAAGATATTTAAGATGTTGCTGAAACAGGACTTTGCAACTTTAATGAGGGAACAATATGACACATAAACTTGGAGAAGATAGACTTGGGAAAAGTTGCTTTGCATCTATTACATGTTAAAGAGAATGGAGGTGTATAACCCAGGTATGCTTTATAGCAAACTCATCAAGATATACCTCTGTAAGAGTTCCACATAGGTGAGTATTTAAGGGTGGAAGCTCAATGTTATATAGAAACTTATTCTTAAATTAATATTCTTCATGATAAGAACCTAAGGTGATAAATACTCTTTTATATGATGGAAAGAACATCTACGAAGTTGCGAAAATCCTAAGGAGGTCTGAAAGAACTATCAGGGAATGGTTAGGAAGATGGAACTGAGAAGGATGCGAAGGAATTTTATCAAGAAAAAGAGAGGGAGAAAACCAAAAATTTCGGATGAAGAATAGGATAAAGTCCTCAAGGAAACAGAAGGAAAAGGGATGACAATAAAGGAAGTTGCAGTTTACGTTAAAACAACAAGAGGAATATGCATACAAAACCATTTGGGCAATTCTGAGAAAGAAAAAGAAAGTCAAATACGAAAAAACCGTACATCCAGAATGAGAAGAGGCCTGAGAATGCAGAAGAAATTATAAAAAAGAGTGGTGATTTACCCATCAAAGGTTGAGAATCCTGTAATAGGATTCCTTGATTAGAGTTCAATTCAGCACAATCCGAACAAGAGAAGCGTGATAAGTACTTCTATTGTTAGATGTAAGGAAGGGAAAAGGAGGTCAAAATCTATCTTTGGTTTCATAACTTTGAATGGAAATGGTGTGGTAATGCTTTCAGATTCCTCCAAGTCTGATGATTTCATAGATTTTCTCGAGGTTATAAGAAAGGAGAATCCAGAAAGACCTATATGTATAGTTCTTGATAATGCAAGGACCATCATGCAAGGATTGTCAAGGTAAAAGCAGAAGAGCTTGATATCCATTTTATCTATCTTTCACCTTATTTCTCCTGATTTAAATCCAATTGAATTTGGTTGGAAGGATCTAAAGAGAGAATTAAGTAGTATTCTTGATTTCGGTGAGGTGGTTGAAAGGAGTGTTATGTGTAGCGTTAGGGTTATTTGGTGAGAGGGGGCAGAGTTATTGTACTGGGTTGAGGAGTTTTTTATTAGTGCAGGGAATTAGGAGAATGGCTATAGTTTGTTCGACAAATAATATCGAAAAACAAAAAAGTAGGTGTGAAGTACACATTGGCAGATGTTGGGAAACCAAAATTGGAATTAACAAAGATTAGGAGGTTTATAAGATGGATAAAGTAGAGAAAATTTTAGATGCAATTGGAAGCTATTTTCATTTAGATCTTAAATATTACACTAAAAATTCATTTTATCTACTCTCAGCCCGAGTTATTTCAAGAGGCTTAGGTTTCTTACTTTCCATTTTCTTAGCCAGACTTTTAACTAAAGACTTGTATGGACAATGGAACTATATTTTCTCCATCATAGGGATGTTAGCTATTTTCACCTTACCTGGCATGAATACTGCTGTTATCCAAGCAGTTGCCGGAGGTCATGATAAAGTCTTAATTACAGGCATTAAGGAAAAATTTAAGTGGAGTATTTTAGGGAGCGTAGCAGTGTTAGGAGTCGGAGTCTATTATTTCCTAAATGGCTTAGTTTTATTGGGCAAGTGTTTCATGATTTCCTCGCTCTTTTTCCCTTTTTTTCAAAATTTTCAAGTCTACAACGCGTTTCTCACCGGGAAAAAAAGATTCGATAAAGTTGCCAAGTATCTAGTTGTAACTCAAGTATTTACTGTGTTAGCTACTCTTCTGGCAGTTTACCTGACCAGAAATCTAATGCTTATGGTCATTGCGTCCTTAGCTTCAAACTCCTTGATCGGAGGTTATTTCTTCAGATCTACATTAAAAAGTATGGAAAGCCTAAGCAACGATCCACAAGCAATCTCCTTTAGTAGGCATTTAACGGCAACGCAGATTCCAAGCGGACTAAGGCAGCACTATGATAAATTAATCATCGGGACATCTCTTAGCTTCTCTGATTTAGCAATCTACTCTATTGCATTGGGATTCTCCAATCTTTTAAATCCTTTTAGATCTACTATAACTACTCTAATTTTTCCAAAACTCTCTCAGATGGATGAAAAAACAGCTTACTCAGAAGTTAGAAAAAGACTCCTTTTTGTAGTTCTAGGATTTGGTATTCCTGCTGGTATCTTAGTTATACTATGCCCATACATTATCCCCTTACTATATTCACAAAAATACGTAGGATCGATCTTTTATGCTCAATTGCTATTAGTTTCTATGATTATTGCTGCTCCTGTCCCACTACTAAATAAGGCTTTATTTCCTTCCCAAAAAAAAGTAAACGAATTATATAAGCTAAGAATATCTAGCTCTATAGTAGAGGTCGTTTTGTTAACTGTTTTAGTGTTAAATTTTGGCCTCTTAGGAGCTATTATAGCGAAAATATTAGTCCGCACGTATAATACAATATATTCATTAAAATTGAGTGGGTTTATATCCACCCAATAGACTTTAACCTTCTAATCTCTTGTTTAACTCTTTCTTTTTCTATTTTATGTCGAGTGCTTTTAATCCAATCAAAATATCGATTTCTTAATTGGCGAGCTATATCTGGTCTCTCTTTGATTATATTAATGTTCTCCCCAGGGTCGGCATCCAAATCATATAACTCTTCAATTCCACCATGAATACGGTTACAAGCTCTACAAATAGCATCTTTCTCTGATTCGGCAAAGATATACTTATATTTACTAGTTCGAATAGCTTTTTTCTTTTGAAAGTAAGTTTCTTCTGCATAAATCTCTGATCTAAGTTTTTCCACTTCACCCCGTATCAGAGGGAGTAAACTCCTTCCATCAAAATGTGTTGCCACTCTAACTCCAACAACTTCAAGAATAGTGGGAACTATATCAAAATGCTGAACAAAACCTTTAATTCTCTTTCCTTTTGGAAACTCAGAAAAGGTCATGATCAATGGAACGTGAATACTTTCATCATATAGTCCATGGTGATCAAAATATATCTGATGCTCAGTAAGGCTTTCTCCATGGTCAGCAGTTATAATAATTAAAGTTTCATCTAAAATTTTAAATTCCTCGAGAGTACTAATAATTCTTCCTATCTCCCGATCAACAGCACTAATTGCTTCATCATATTTTTTGATCTTTTCGTCAATGGTTTTACCTTTGAAGTGATAAGCATGAGTATCCCAAAAATGAATAAAAAGAAAAAAATTGTTATTTCGATTATTTTTAATCAGGTTTATAGCTTTACTTCCAACATAGTTTGCCTCCTCTATTGTTCTTATCCCAAAAGGAGCATCATCAAAGAGTCTTTTTATAGAACCAAAATTAAGTCGTCCAGATTTGAGTAGCGTGAGTAGTTGTCTAACTCTCTTTTTGAAGTCGATGTAGCGGCCTCTAGTCGACAGTCCACTATAAAAGTCATATCCTCTACGATGCCATCTGCCAAGCCAATCCACTGCTAAAGTAGTATAACCGCATTGTTTTAAAATTTCTGGTAAAAGCTTTATCCTATTTTTATTAAATTGCTGGAGTTCTTCTCTTGTTACTTTAGGTCCATGATTAACAATTCCATGGTTGGTGGGATACATTCCAGAGAATATTGTTGTTAATGAAGGGTCTGTAGCATTTGTGCAAGAATAAGCATTTTCAAATAGTACTCCGTTTTTAGCCAAGTTATCAATATTGGGAGAAACTGTTTTAGAGTATCCATAACAACCAAGGTTCCTTGCCCTGAGAGCATCAACGACGATGAAAAGCACGTTTGGTCTTTCTTTCATATCATTTGCACCTCCATTTCTGAAAACTTGAGAATAAAAGTTGTAAGAGTGCTCTCATTCTCTCTCCTAACGTCTTATATATAACATCGCCATTTGGGAGTTCAGGAATCTTAGGTGGAAATCCGAAAACTTTAACCCATTTGTCAGGATTCTTTGAGACCACCCAAAGATAATAAAGCGACGTCTCACTAAGATTTGGGCCTGCAGAAGCATAAATAGTTTTAAAGCCATGTTGAGCAAATAATTTTTCGAGACAATAAGGTGTGAAACGCCAATAATCTTTGTAATTTGGCGCAGTATGAACCATTTGTATAAATGGAACGATACAAATTATTACGTCCCGACTCATCTTGCATAGATTCTCAACTGCTTGAAAAATATTGAAGACGTGTTCTAATACAGTATGAACAAAAACACAATCATAAGCTTGAATGTGTTCCTCAGAAATAGGCACTTCTAAATCAATTGCAAGACTATCGTGTAAATAGAGACTTTTCCCCTTTTGTGGCCCACCTTCTTTATTTGATACTCGGTAGGATGTAGCATTTACGAAGTATTCACGATAAGTACCTCCAATTTTATCTTCGTCTGCCCAACCACTTATATTAATAATATCTCCTCTGAAGTAAGGGGCGATTTTTTTTAACTCAATATTTGACCAAACACGAGCACGCCTAAATTTCGGCTCATACCAAAAAAGGCTTTTTGATAGCTGCTTTTTCTTACCCCACATCATTACTAGCGGTAAATTAACTTTTAATAAACTTTTCTGATACTATGATACCATTGTAGCATCCCGAAATAACTTTACACCCGAGCAAAACTGTCATGTGAGGAAGCTAACAAACAAAGACATACTGAGAATAGTGAAAAGCAGTAACTACTCAAAAGGAAACCAGTAAGGAAGATAGCAGAATTCTTTCAGGTAACGAGACAAAGAATCTACCAGATCATCAGAAAGTTCAGGGAAACAAGCAGAATTCCTTTCCTTCAAAAACTTGGAAGAAAGCCCAAACCAGTAGACGAGGAAACGGAGAAAACAATCTTTGAAGCTCACAAAGAATTCAACCTTGGCCCTGTCCATCTCGAAAGAAAAATAGAAGAAGTCTACGAACTGCATATTCCACACAACACCATCTACAAAAGTCCTGTTTAATCACGGATTGGTGAGGAGAACATGCTAAAAAAGCAGAGGAAAATAGGTTCGCTATGAAAGAAAGCATTCAATGTTCATGTGGGCAGGGAGACTGGAAGATGATCAACTTGAATGGGAAGAGAAGTAGGTTATAGCTTTCATGGATGACACAAGCAGAGTTGTAACCTGCTGTGGAGTTTTCGATGAAGCAACTAAAGAGAATACAATAAAAGTCTTACAGAAAGGATTTGCTGAATATGGAATTCCAGACGAAATATTAACGGATCATGGAACTCAGTTCGTTCCATCAAGGAATAAAGATGAAGCCAAGCATAGATTCAGCAGTTTCTTGCTGAGAAGGGAGTTTAAACATGTAGTAGTGAGGATAAAGCATCCACAAACGAATGGAAAGATTGAGAGGTTCTTCGGTGAGGTTGAGAGAAGAGGCAATAAGTTTGGATCAGTTGACGCTGTTGTGAGATGACACAACGAGGTTAGGTCTCATAGAAGCTTAAACTGGGATGAGCTATGTTCTGGTATAGGCTTCCTCCAGAAGGGGGTTATGTGGTTTGTCAGGAGGTGGTGGTTTGGTTGAAGAGAAAGTGTAAATTAATCTGGGATGCCACAGATATATATGACACCATTTTAAACTTGTAGGTGTCAAAATAATTTCATTATTGCTTTTGTTAGATCTATCAGCTTTTCTCACTTCTTTTAAGTCCTACTTTTCATAAACTCTATTATCTTTTCAGCCCTTTTAACCCAATCATATTGCTGCACATCTTTATATGCGTTTTCTGACAATTTGTAGGCAAATTTCTTATCATTTAGCACTCTTTTTATTCCTTCAGCTAGCGCTTTTGGATTGCCTGGTTCTACTAATACTGCATTTTCCTCGTTTAAAATTTCCCTTATCGATGGTAAATCTGATGCTACAATGGGTCTCTTTGAAGCCATATATTCAAAAAGTTTTAATGGAGAAGTAAACTCTGAAAGTCCTTTTCTTATGTTCGGCAAGACGAGGATGTCTGAAGCCGCTAAATAAATAGGAACCACTATAGGAGAGACGTATCCTACAACCACAGTGTTTGGAATTTTATTCTTCTCGATAAATTTCTTAAATTTGAAAACATCTTCTTCTGTTCCGCCTACGAAATAACAGATGTGATCATCAGATAAATACTTCATGCTCATCGCTAGGATGTTGACTCCCTTCCAATCGTACAAGTGACCTGTATAACAAATTACCCTCTTGTCTATAGGAATACCCAACTTCCTCCTAGCCTCCTTTTTTGACATTAGATTATCAAACATTTCTAGATCTACACCATCTGGTGCTACTATAATTTTTTCTTCTGGCACCCCCTCCCTCACATAGTACTCCTTCAACTTATTTGTAATCACGATCAGTCCACTAACCCTTTTCAATAGTAATTTATAAAATCTACTACTCTGAGGCATATGTTCTTCGAGATAAAGATTTCTTTTCAAAAAAGTTAAAAGAAATAATGAATATCCATCCCTTAAATAATAGATATCAGCTTTCTTGAAAAGACAATAAATAAACACTTCTAAGGCGAAAATAATCGATTGTAAATGGAAAAAAATCCTTTGGAATCTCTGTGGAAAATACTTGGCAAGCCATAAAAGAGGTGGTGATGGTAAGGTAATTATCTTAAAATCTCTTTTTAGACCAAAAAATTCGAAAGGATCCTTATTTTTCGTTATCTTTGGCTGCAACCTAAAAGGCTTAATCAACTCTAAATCAACTCTTTTTGAAAAAGCTTGACACATCTTCATTATTTGCAAACCATGTGCTTTTTCTGTCGGAACCCTTGCTACTGTTATATAGACGATCTTCATTTTTTCAGTAAATTTTCTATATCTTACCAAGTCGCTTTAATTCTTTTATCTTCTCTTTCACATTTGCTTTTTCATTCTTATCACGGAGATTTTTTATCCATTCTAGCAAAACCTTTTTTAGTTCATTTGCCTTCTTGGGGTTTCTTTTAACGATATTTTCGTTTTCCCCAGGATCTTTGTTTAAGTCATAAAGTTCCTCAACACCCCCATGCACTTTTCCACAATATTTACAAATTGCGTCCTTTTTAGATAGTGCATAAATATACTTATATTCAGCAGTTCTAATAGCTCTCTTTCGTTGTAAGGTAGCCTCCTCAGCATAAACTGCTGAGTGAAGTTGGCTTACTTCATTATATATCAGAGGCAAAAGGCTTTTTCCATCAAAGTCACTTTCTATTTTTATGTTTAAAATATCAAATATTGTAGGAACAATGTCAAAATGCTGGACAAAACCTTTAATTCTCTTTCCTTTTGGAAGTTCAGAATAGCTCAAAATAAGTGGCACGTGAATGCTTACATCATACAGACCATGATGTTCAAAGTAGATCCCATGTTCTGTTAGGCTCTCACCATGATCTGATGTCAATATAATTAGAGTTTGATCTAAAATACTGTATCTTTCTAAAGTCTCAATTAGCCTTCCTATTTCGTGATCAACAAAAGCTATTGCACCATCGTATCGTGCTATCACTTGGGCAACGTTTGTTGCATCTCTAATGCAGTTGAGCAAGTAATTTTTGTACTTTGGATGAGCAACCTGGTAGGGTATTTCATTTATGTTTAATTCTATATTATTATTTGCATCTTCATCTTCATCATAAAATTTTTTAACATATCGGGAGGGGGGGAGATAGGGAGAATGGGTATCCCAGTAATGTATAAACAGGAAAAATTTCTTTTTGTGATTTTCTTTTATTAGTTTTATTGCTTCATTAGTAACAACACGAGCATCCTCATAAGGCTTGGCTAGAGTTGGTAGGAATAACCCAATTAAACCGTCTAACCTTGCAAAGTTAAGCACATTTTTCTTTAAAAGATTGAAAGCTCTTCTTTTCTGTGATATACCCGTATAATAATCGTAACCCCCTTTATGCCATCTTCCAAGCCAATCCACGGCTAATGTTCTATAATTCTTTAATTTTAGTATCTCAGGCAAAAGTTTTATCTTTCTTTCATTTAATCTCTTGACGTCTTCTCTAATTGCCATCCTGCCATGATGAATAATCCCGTGAGATGTAGGATATTTTCCCGAAAAAATGGTGGTAAGTGATGGATCAGTAGCATTTGCACAAGAATAAGCATCTTCAAATAATATTCCCTCTTTTGCCAGATTATCAATGTTAGGACTTGTAAGCTTGGGATACCCATAACAGCTTAAATTTCTTGCCCTGAGAGCGTCGATTATAATAAATAAGATATTAGGTTGTGTTTGCATTTTTAATCACACCCCTTCACATTTTCTCTCCTCATTTATTTATAGAGTACTTAGGTTACCTTTTCTGCTTATTATTTTTTTGCACTATTTTTTGCTATCCCATGGGTCTTTCTCGTTATTCGGATTTTCGTGGTCATTTGTAATTACAAGATGAACTTATAACTTTTATCCATGTTTGTTTGGATGATGTCAACAAACGTATTTACGAATCAAATTGCTATCCAACAAGGCTTATATATGCTTTGAGTATTTAGGTACAGAATGAACTAGACTGAAGTTTCCGCTTCTGTATTTGTATGTCGTTAGTGTCCTGAACACGACCATCGTTTACTGCTACTTTTATTTTGGTCTCATTTCTCATAAACTCATATATAAAAATCCTCTCATCTCAGCACTTTTTCTGGCGAATATCCTCCTTACATCCACCACTACTGGCTTCTCGTTCATGATTCCTTTTATGTCCTCAAGTACCATCCTCTTAAATTCCTCATGTGCGACTGTGATTATAACACAATCTACTTTCACGTTCAAGTCATTCAACGCTTTTACGCCAAGGTTTTCTATCTCTTCTTTATTGAGCAGGGGATCATAACCATAGACATCAACACCGAACTCTTTCAATTCTTTAATTATATCCTCCACTGGACTCTCTCTCGTATCAGGTACGTTTTCTTTGTAGGTTAGACCCATAATCAAAACCTTAGAGCCTTTTATTGCTTTACCTACTTCATTCAATCCCTTAATCGCCATCTCTGCCACGTACTTCGGCATGTAATCGTTTATAGCTCTTCCAGCCAAAATCACTTGGGGATGGTAACCGAGTTCTCTTGCCTTGTAAACCAAGTAATAAGGATCAACTGGGATACAATGTCCTCCAACCAAACCTGGCCTATATCTATGGAAATTCCATTTTGTCGCTGCAGCATCTAAAACCGCTTTTGTATCCAGTCCTATTTTGTGGAATATTATTGCTAACTCGTTCATTAGGGCTATATTTAAGTCCCGCTGAATGTTCTCTATCACTTTTGCGGCTTCAGCAGTTTTGATATCTTTAGCTATATAAACATTGGTGACTAAACTATAAAATTCTGCAAGAATTTCAGTTGTTTCTTCATCCATTCCTGCTACTATTTTAGTTATCTTATCTATTGTATGCTCCTCGTCACCAGGGTTAACTCTTTCAGGAGAATAACCTATCTTAAAATCCACACCACATTTCATTCCTGATGTTTCTTCCAGTATTGGCTTAACGATCTCTTC
>MTML01000066.1 GCA_002011215.1 Archaeoglobus sp. JdFR-24 | reverse complement strand
AGCGACTGTGACGAAAGCGATGAGCACTATTGCCGCTTCAAGTCCAGTAAACGCCCTCTCATCTTTAAACATCTTTAACCTCATCTGGAATCACCTCACACGTATGTCAGCGATTTAAAGCTCGGTGGGAGAGTTTTCGTGATTATCAGTGGTGCTCCGACAGGCGGTTTGATTTCGATTGTAATTTCATCATCTGTTCCTGGGAGGTCTGAGGAGGCTATATTCCATCCATCATCTTCTAAGTTGAGAGTTATTTTGTACTTCTCGCTCTTTTCAACCAAATTGTCACCATCACTAACTCCAGTAACTGCTTCATAATACCATGGATCTATACTTTGGTTGTTTGTACCGAAAAACACTTGTTTATATAGCTTAGGTGTTTTTATACTTACAAGTGTTTGGTTTAGATCTACCGGGTTTCCGCCAGCCGTGAGTGTTACGAAGAAGTAAATTTTACTCACATTACCACTTGAACCGGTTGTCTTTGGTACAATGTAAATATACTGTCCGTCAAGTTCAAGAGATGTGGATGCCTGACCCACTCCAGTATGCACAACTTGCTTTGATTTCTGTGTGGTGAAGAAACCTGCTCCGAGCATGATGTAGCTGAATACTGCTGCAACCACTACGAAAGCGATGAGCACTATTGCCGCTTCAAGTCCAGTAAACGCCCTCTCATCTTTAAACATCTTTAACCTCATCTGGAATCACCTCATAACAATACCATTACATCATCTATATTCGCAGGCACTGTCAGCTCCATTGGATAGCTGGCTCCAGCTGGTGGTTTGATTTCAACCATGAATTCTTCATTAGGATCCAGAGTGAGCCCTGTAATATGTATTTCAACCTTTTCAAGCACCTCTAAGTAATCATCAGGAGTAGTTTCAGCATTAAACCAGCTACTGGAAGTATAGAAGTTATCCAATGTATTTTCTACAACCCTACCTCCATCTCCAGTATAAACAACCACAACTGTTTTGCTCAGATCAATAGGCTCTGCCCCTGAAGCGAGTTGTAGTGTGAACTTAACGCCCGTTAACTTATTTGTTGTAGTGTTACCCTCTCCAATTACACTACCTGCCAATTCGAGTGATGTGGTGACCTGTTTTACACCAGTATGCACGACTTCCTGACCCTTCTGAGTTGCAAAGAAACCTGCTCCGAGCATGACATAGCTGAATACTGCAGCGACTGTGACGAAAGCGATGAGCACTATTGCCGCTTCAAGTCCAGTAAACGCCCTCTCATCTTTAAACATCTTTAACCTCATCTGGAATCACCTCACACATAAGTATAGTTCTCAAAACTTGGCGGAAGCGTCTTTTTAAGCGCAAGTGGCGCTCCAACAGGCGGTTTAATTTCAATAGTTACCTCTTCGTTAGTGGTTGGCTTACTGGAGAAACTGGAATCTGTCAAATCGACTATTATCCTGAACTTCTCATTCGGTTCTATCAGATCATCACCGTCACCCACCACTTCGAAGTAATTCCATGGATGAGTGGATGCTGATTTATCGTACTCGATTTGTATGTATTCGTCTGAGTCAATGTATGTTAGCATGCATTTCGATAGGTTTACAGGTGTTCCACCTGCTGTCTGTGTGATGTAGAAGGTTATATCCTGTGCATGCCCTGAAGAGCCAGTATCTCCTGTTGCGTTTACTAAAATATACTGTCCGTCAAGTTCAAGAGATGATGTTGCCTGACCCACTCCTGTCTCAACTACCTGCTGTGATTTCTGTGTGGTGAAGAAACCTGCTCCGAGCATGACATAGCTGAAGACTGCTGCAACCACTACGAAAGCAACGAGTACTATTGCCGCTTCAAGTCCAGTGAATCCCTTTTCATTCCATTTTTTATTCATTCTTTTTTTTCCAATTCGCATACCCTCACCTCTTTCAAATCCAATTACGTTATCTCTCTCATAATATATAATAATTTTTGATACATTTACTAATTACTTTTTTCTAAGTTGTATTTATATATTTGTAATTGCAATAGTGTAATTAATTAAAATAATGCGATTGATTAGCAGTTTCTACAAAGTTGAGAATAAAGTTTTCTGACAGTGTATAGAGTTAAACAAATAGAGGTAATAATCGATATTTTTCAAAAAAGAGTCTGACTGGTCAATCCTGAATAATCGGTATTGTCTTATTTTAATTTTAGATCAATAATATTAAAAAACTTATTATAACAATATATAGCATGATTATAGTGTAATAAAAATTAGTTTTCCTTTAAATATATTGATAGAAAAATCGTATATTATCTTTATCTCATAATGTTAGGATAAAACGAAAAGCTTTTAAATTATAATAATAGTTGTGATCATCATTGGAGGTGCAGTCGAGTGGGGGCAATAACTCAAGTTACAGGAGTCGAGTGGGGGCAATAACTCAAGTTACAGGTAGCGACATATCTATGCGGAATGAGAATTGTGAGAAGTTCTTGAAAGTGGTATCGAGAAGTGGTGCAAGCTCGATTCTCTTTGAGCTGGATAGGAATCCCATGAGATTTTCTCAGCTTATGTTTAAGACCAAACTGAACCCAGGGATTCTTGACAGACACTTAAAAGCTTTGATTGAATACAGTCTTGTGACAAAGGAGAACGACGCATACACTCTGACGAACTCGGGAAAGAAGCTTGCTGCAATGCTTGATGAGCTATTTGCCTTCTTTACATATTGGGTTAATGACTAATTTTTTATTGTAATTTTAGTGGTTTGTTTTTAATTGCCGAGGTTGTTTTTAATTGCCGATTCCCTGATGAATTAACTTAAAACTTTTAAAATCTTAGCTTGAAGACTACAAAATAGTTGGTGCTGTAAAGGGGTTAAAACATGATTGAGCAAATTCAATTGTTAAAGTATCTTATTGGTTTAATTTTCTTGGGATATTCATCTTTCCTTGACTTAAATACGAGAACGATTCCCGATCGATTATGGAAATTTATGCTTCTATTAATGATTCCTTTTATTCTCATAGAGCTCTATTATTCAAACTTCAATTTGATGAGTTTCATGTACTATCTATTCCAGGTTTTTTTTATCTTCTTTTTTAGCTACACCCTATATTATCTGGGGCTCTACGGTGGAGCTGATGCAAAAGCATTAATTATATTGGGATTGATTTTTCCAACCTATCCTGAGAGCTATCCTTTTCCTGTTTTTGGAACAGGATTCAATAACTTTGCATTTTCTACCTTTTCAAATTCTCTTCTGGTTATGCCATTACTGGTTTTGCTAAATTTTATCAGGAATCTTTACAGGGAGGGATTTCGGGGCCTCAAAAGGGATTTTTTCTACTACTTATTTGGTCAAAAGGTTGATGCAAAATCCATTCCGAAATTCATGTTTCTGTTTGAATATTTTGACTGTGGGAGATTGGTGAGAGGTAAAAAGAGTGTGGAGCCTGACAAGGTGATGCTGGAAACGCTTAAAAGAAAGGCTGAACAGGGACAAATAGACAGAATATGGGCCACTCATGCGATACCTTTCCTGATATTTATAACTGCTGGATATATTATTTCTTTTATTGCGGGTGATCTGCTTTACCTTGTGATATCTGTACTTTTTGGTTTAGCCGGTTTTCAGTACTGATCTTAGTGAAAGGGCTCATCGTTTATATTTGAATATTGGGGAATTCAGAGAAGAGATTTTAAAAATACTATTGTCTAATGTAAATTTTGTTTGATAAGCTGATGGGTTTGAACTTATTCTTAAAATCAGGATGCAATGTTTCAGATTTCCCGATTATAAGATAGCCATTCTTTATGAGCGCTTGATAGAAATCTGAAAAAATCTTGAATTTTTGTTTTTCGTTGAAGTATATCATAACATTTCTGCAAAAAATCACATCAAAATATCTCGAAATTGGACCTTCAGAGGTGAGATCATGTCTTTTGAATCTAATCTGCTTTTTAATAGAATCTATAACTTCATATTCACCATTTATTTTGATGAAGTATTTAAATATCTCATTCCTTGATAAATTATTTAGCTGTTCCTTTTTGTAAATCCCCCTTCTTGCAGATTCCAGACATTTCAAGTCTATATCGGTGGCATAAATGGATACGTTCCAGTCGTTGCCAAGCTCTTCTGAAATGCTTATTGCTATTGAATATGGTTCTTCTCCGTAGGAGCATCCGGCACTCCATATTCTTAAGAGTCTACTTTTTGCTTTACTTTTCCTTTTAACGATTTCTGGAAGAAGTTTTTTTCTGAAAAAATCGAAAGGTGTTTTGTCCCTCATGAATTCAGTTACATTGACTGTAAGAACGTTCATAAGCTCTTTCATTTCGTTATTGTCATTTTCTATTAGCTTGGCATATCTTGCATAGCTATACTCTCCTTTAAGCTTCATTCTGAGGTCAATTCTTCTCTTAATGTAACTCTCTCTGTACTGGCTCAAATTTATGCGGGTCAAAGACGAAATTTTATTGAGAAGATATTTGAATTCTATGTCCTGGCTCCCATGTTGTTTTTTCTGAAGATTTACGTCAAGATTTTTTAGTTCCAAGTTATATCACCTATCTTATTACTGCCTATTAAAAACATCATCACCAATATATTCAGGCTATTCAGTAGCTAAATCCAGAGTTCCTCACCATTTGAATACCTTACTCTCATAGCGCCTGTGGTGGTATCGAAGTAAACACTTCTACCAAGATGTCCACCTATGTCTTCAGAGATAATTTTTATTCCAAATTTTGAAAGATTTTCCCTAACGGATTCAATGTTCCTGTCACCAATCTTGAGAATATTCATGTTCATCTGTTTGAATATCTGTGCCCCACCAGCAATTTTTGCAATGAGTTTGAACCTGAATGCGCCCATTTTTTCGAGTTCTTCAACAAGAAGTCTTACCGCAGCATTTGCATATTTGGCATTCCCGTTATTGGATCCGCTGGGGAGCATCACATGAGCCAGACCACCCACCTTCTTGACTGGAGAATAAATTGCTAAGCCTATGCAGGATCCAAGACCTATTGTTTTTAAAATGGCATTGCTTTCTACCTTGTACTCCCCTATTCCGACGGTTATCTCCTTCATGCATACACCATTTTTAGCAAACCCAGCATATTTTTAAAAAACCTCGCCTCTGGTATAAGCATCAGATAAACTTTCAAATCCTCCTGATCCCTCATCTGATTCTCAAAAAAGATTATAGTGTCGCTGCTTTCTGCCATTATGGATACTACTGAATCTACTACTGCCAGAGCATAATCGATTGCCAAACCTGGTGGTGATGGAAGTAAAACCAGCCCCAACATTTCAGCCGTAGCATCACAGAATGATGAGGACAAAATATTTCCGACCTCCATTAATGCTGATTCCTCCATTTCTCCCAGACTTTCAGAACCACATAGTGTTTTTACAAGGGAAATTGAAGAGTCCTTTGGAAACATGATGTAAAGATATCCAGAATTTTGCCCTTCAATATCCTGAAGTCCAGTCAGCACACCGGCCACAATCTCGTCACTGATATGTCTGTTCAGCTCACTTATTTTGACGATTTTCGATTTAGGGACACTCATTTCTATTGTACGTCCAACAAGTTTGCTCAGAGCAGTAGCAGCTCGTCCTGCCCCTATATTACCAAGTTCTTTCAAAGCATCCAATTCTACTTCTCCAAGACTTGTCTCATACAACAGTATCACCTCCTATAAGAGAAGAAACATCTATTATTGGGATAACCCTACCATCACCTAAAATCGTTACTCCACTAAATCCTTTAATTTTAGACAGGAAACTCCCCAATGGTTTAATTACGATCTCTTGTTGATCTGTAATGGCATCCACTATTAAAGAGTATTTTTCACCATCCTTTTCAACCACAATCCCCACTTCCCTGCTATTCCTACCATTCTCAATTCTGAAGAAATCCCTCAACCTGAATGCCGGAATGAGCTTGTCTCTAACAAAAAGGAATGGATTGCCATGTATAACTTTGAAATTTTCATCGCTTACGTAGAGGGCCTCGATTACACTTGACATTGGGACAGCATATTCTTCCTCTCCTACTCGCACAAGAAGAGATTTTATTATAGCCATTGTTGGAGGGAGAGTGATTTTTATCTTCGTCCCTACCCCCTTTTTAGAACGTAGTTTAATGTTACCACCTAACCTTTCTACAACAGTCTTAACGACATCCATACCAACACCTCTGCCGGAAACCTCGGTGGGTGATTCTTTTGTAGAGAAACCAGGAGAAAATATTAACATCATCAATTCCTCTTCCGACATTTCATTAATTTCTGATTTAGAGAAGCCTTTTTCCAGCGCCTTTTTTCGTAATAATTCCGTATCAAGACCCCTGCCATCATCTTCAATTTCGATAATGACATTGTTTTTCTCTCTCATGGCTGAGAGCTTTATTCTACCTTTTTCCGGCTTGTTTGCAGCTATTCTTTCTTCTGGTGATTCAATTCCATGGTCGACCGCATTCCTAACCAAATGAATCATGGGGTCGTTTATCTGATCCAGAATTGTCCTGTCAAGCTCGGTTTCAAGCCCCTCCATAATAAACTCAACATTCTTTCCAAGTTTTTTGGAAAGATCTCTTACCATTCTTGGAAACTTGTTAAAAATTTTTCCAATTTTGACCATTCTAATTCGCATGACTTCATCCTGAAGGCTTGTTATAGATTTGTCCATAATACTTACAGCCTCTTTAAGCTCAGGAATACCATAGGTTGAGGAGATCTGAAGCAATCTACTTTTGTTTATTACCAGCTCCCCAACAAGATTCATTATTCTGTCAAGATAGTCGACGTTAACCCTTATTGTGTTGTTTTTAGAATCTACCTTAGAATCCACCTTAGAATCCACCTTAGAATCCACCTTAGAATCCAATACATTACATGTCTGTATTTTATGCTCACAATCCTGGAAATCATTTTCATTCTTTTTGATTCCATTTTGTGCTGAACCACTCTGCCTCAAAAGAGTGTTAACAGCTTTTCCCTCCAATGATGATTTATAGGCTATTGAAGCTTTAAAATACTCAATTTCAGCAATGTTTGAGAGGGATCTCTCAGCATCTTCCTTAGAGCCCATTGCAATAATTCTGAGAATACCATCAAAATTCTGAGAATCAAAATCCTCTTCCGGCGGTTCAACTTTAATTATATCAATTTTTTCACTCAATGACTCAAGAATAATGGCTGCCCTTACACTTTTCATTATACAGTCTTCAGATATCTTAATTTCCAAAATAAGGTTATTATCAACTGAATTATCAACTTGATTACTATCAATCTTACTATCAAGTTTTCTACCTTTACTTATTAATTGCAAGTTACATTCTTTATCTTCAAAATCATCATCATTCAAATAGGCATCAATTTTATCAGCAATTTTAACAACATCAACGCAATCTGATCCTTCTTCCTCAATTTTTCCAATTATCATCTCTACTGCATCTATAGACTCAAGCATCACATCAACGAGATCAGATGTAACTTCTTTTCCAGCTCTGATATCTCCCAGAAGGTTTTCTAATTTATGACATAGTTCCTCTAAGGTTTTAAATCCCATAAAGCCAGACATTCCTTTGATAGTATGGACGATTCTGAATATTTCGTCAATTGCTTCACTTTTTCCATTTTCAAGTTCTATAAAGCTCTGATTTAGAATTTCAAGCCCTTCTCTAGCTTCTTGGATAAATTCATGCATATATTCCGAGATGTCAATATCCACCGGTCATCACCTCAACAAATTTTACGATCTCTTCTGGTATCTCATATAATGGCTTGATAGAGTCTATAGCGTTCATCTGAATGGCCGATTTGGGCATACCAAAAACAACACATGTATCTTCACTGCAAGCAATCGCTTTACCTCCTGAATCCCGAATTCTTTTCATACCATAAGCCCCATCACTCCCCATCCCTGTCAAAATTACACCTACCACTCTACCATGATATGCACTAACCAGAGAATCAGCGGTTACATCAATGGAGGGCTTGACAGCATTAACAGGAACTCCATCAACTATTTTTAGCCTCGAAACACCCAAAGATCTTCTTATTTTCATATGAAATCCACCTGGAGCGATATAAACTGTCCCTTCTTCCAGTCTATCATTATTATCGGCCTCTTTTACTCTGAGCTCTGACATGGAATCGAGCCTTGATGCAAGCTGTTCGGTGAAATTGGGGGGCATGTGCTGAACGATCAGTACTGGACATGGGAAGTCAGATGGAAGTCTTGGTATAATCTGCTCGAGTGCAGAAGGCCCTCCGGTTGATGAACCTATCAAAACAACAAGATCTCTGTTATTCCCCCATTTACCGTGAACCGTTCCAAGTTTGAACTTTTTTAAGTTTTGAAGTCTTATGAAAGAAGGGCTGATTGAGGAAACAGTCCTAATCTTTTCGATAATCTCTTCTCTCACCTCGCTCAAGTCAGGACTGATTGTTCCTCCGGGCTTTGGCACAAAGTCAACAGCTCCAAATTTCAATGCTTCGATTGTCTCTTTTGCACCTTCCTTTGTTAAGGCGCTTAGCATTATTACAGGTTTAGGGTTTTCCCCCATCATTTTTTTGAGAGTTTTGAGTCCATCCATAACTGGCATGTTTATGTCAAGAGTTACAACATCCGGATCGTGTTTTTCGACCAGTTTTAAAGCCTCAAGGCCATTTTTAGCTGTAGCAACAACTTCCATATCAGGCTGAGAATCAATTAAATCTGAAATGGCTGATCTCATCAAGGCGGAATCATCAACCACAAGGACTCTGATCATCTATTCACCATAATCGTGTTTTTTCTTTTTCCTTCGATCTCTCTTTTTCATTTAATCCCGTACTGTTATATATTGCTAGGTTGCATACCACACTACATTCCAAGTACTTTTTTTACCTCTTCTATCACCTTCGGAGCCTGAAATGGTTTCACTATGTACCCTCTTGCTCCGAGTTTTACTGCAGCCTTGACCATCTGTTCCTGTCCAACAGCTGTGCACATTACAACCTTTGCATCCGGGTCAAAAGATTTGATTTGTTTCAGAGCTTCAATCCCATTCATTTCAGGCATCACTATATCCATTGTTACAAGATCTGGTTTGAGTTGCATGTATAACTCAACAGCTTGTTTTCCATTTTCTGCCTCACCAGCTACATCTAAACCCCCCTGGAACAGGATATTCCTGAGGATTTTTCTCATAAAGACTGTATCATCCACAATCAATACCTTCGGCACGGTTACACCTCCTACCAAGATTTCCCATATCGAGATACCAACCCTCACATGATTTTCTTAACCTTCTGAACCCGACTTACGAGTGCCACACCCTTAGGTGTGAGTTCAAGCTCCTTTCTTATTTTGACAACTTTTGCAAGGCCCAATTCAACCAATCGGTCATAGTACTTGTTGAGTTCTTCAGTGCTCAATCCAAGCATCTGCTCCACTGAGACCGAATCGAGTCCAGTGTAAATGAGGGTGGCAATTTGTTCTTCCATTTCTTCAAGCCCCTCTGAATTACCATGTTCCTCAATTAACTTTAGCAGGTATTTCTGAAGCATCTCCAGAGTTGTTTCTGGACAGAGAAGAAGGCTTGTGAGAACCTCATTTCCCTCTACATGCCCAACAACCAGAACGTTTCTTTGCTTTCCGGCAACAGTTCTTACATCCCGTTCAACTGAACCTAAATTCGAGAGTGAGATTCGGATTTGCTTCTGTGGTGATAGAAACCACACTGCCCCATCAGTAACACTCATGTAGCCCTTTTCCCATTTTGAATTCCTGACTACCACTCCACCTCTTGTTGCTGGAGAGAGGAAGTAAACCATGAACTTATCTGATTTCAGATTGAATGCTAAATACTTGAACACCTGTAGTTGCAATTTGGGAGGAAAGAGAAGGTTCAGGTTTTCATTGTCAAGTTTAATCTGAATTACTTTTTTGCCATCAATGTCTTTAAGTTCCAGATCTCTTATCGCTTTAATCTCTATCTGTCTTTTTTCAATTTTAATGTGTGATTTGGTTATTTCTAAGTTCACATCAACCCATTTTTCATCCTTGTACTGTTTTGTCAGGAGTTTTATCGGGTTCATACTTCAACTAAGAACCTGAATTTACTTGACTGTCGACGACATTCATTTCGATATCATCCCTTCATTGTCAAACCTTCCACTTCGTCTTGACTCAGCACTTTGTTTAGATCTATGAGGATCAAAAGTCCATCCGGAAGCTTTCCGACACCTTTGAGGAATTTTGCTTCGTTTCTTGAGGTGATAATGTTCGGTAATTCCTCTATGTCTGAAGATGGGAGGTACTTGACCTCGTTGACGGTATCAACCATCATGCCTATAACTGCATCTTTGTACTCCACAACGATTATTCTGGTGTTTACATCGACATCTTTCGATTCCATTCCAAAACGCTTTCTCAGATTGATTATCGTGGTAATCTGCCCCCTTAGATTAATGACTCCCTCTACAAAACCAGGAGCGTTTGGAATTCTCGTAATCTGGCTGGGCTTGATTATCTCTCTGACCTGTGATATCTCTACCCCATATCTCTCTTCTCCAAGGTTGAAGACGATAACCTGAACAGTATCATCCTTGCTGATTGTCCGGGTTTCCTGCATGGCCATCACCTGCAAAATTTAAAAATAGAGATCAGAGTTTGAAGATAGATTTCACAGTTCCAAGCGTCTCATTTGCAATGCTGTTGATTTTATCCATTGATGCACTGACCTGCTGGATTGCGGCAGTCTGCTCTTCGATGGCTGCTGACGTTTCTTCACTGCTTGCAGCATTCTCTTCGGCAGTCGATGCAACTTCTTCAAAGTTTCTTGCAATTGATTCTATCTTCTCAACCCCCTCCTGTGCTCCTTTAAGGACATTTTCGAGCATACTGTTAATGGCCATAACGTGCTCTGCGATCTCTTCAGCTTTATTCAATGCTTCTTCTATGCCCTTGCTACCCTCCTCTGATTCTTCCTTGGATTTCTTGATGTTTTCAATTACCTTCTTTGTCTCTTCCTGCACACTCGCCACGATCTCATTTATCTCCTCTGTACTCTTTCTGCTCTCTTCTGCAAGCTTTCTGACTTCATCTGCAACCACAGCAAAACCTCTACCATGTTCTCCAGCCCTTGCTGCCTCAATTGCTGCATTCAATGCAAGCAAGTTTGTTTGATCGGCTATGCTTTTTATCTTCTCTGTTACCTTACCGATTTTCCTTACTGCCTGGTTGAGAGAATCAACAATCTCTGCAGATTTACTGATTTCCTGAATTATCGCTTCCAGTCTCTTGAGGGCGTTGCTACCCATTTCCTTTGTAATTTCAGCAGTTTTAACAGCATTGTTTGCATAGTTTGATGAGTCTTTTGCAGAACTAGCCAGTTCCTTGAATATCTCCTCAGCCGACTTGAGCTCTACAGCTGAATTGTTTGCAATTCTGCTCAGATTTTCACTTCCGGTTGCAATCTGCTGGGATGCAGAAGATATCTGCTGCATACCTGCATTCATCTGGTTTACAGCCTCTACGGCTTCCTTGATGTTCTCAACAGTTACATTCATGTCTCCGACAATATTATTGACTATTTCCTGCAGAATTTCTACAAAATCGTTAAAGGCATCAAATATCTTTCCAAAGTCGTCATCTTTCTCCTTCTCTATCCTGACATTTAATTTTCCGCTCTGAAGCTCAAGGATTGCGTTTCCGATCTTATTAAGGCTTCTTTTTGTATATTCAAGTGTTTCCCTGATCTGTTTCTCCTTCTCCTTAATCGGAGTGATATCGATGAAAACGTCAATAGCTCCAACCATCTTACCATCTTTATTGTGGATCGGTACACATGACATCAGTGCAGGCATCTCCACCCCAGAGATAGTCTTGACGATGACCTCCTTGTCCAGTATTGGCTTACCCGAATCAATTGTTTTTTCAAGCATAGTTTTTCTTCCATCAGTAACAAATAATTCCGATGGCTCCTTTCCAATTACCTCATTAACGCTATCAACTCCCGTTAGCTTTGCTACTTCTTTGTTCGCGTACCTAAACTTGTAGTCTGTATCTGCATAAACAATGTATGTGGGATGGGGTATGTTCACAAAGAGATTCTGAATGAAGTCGAGTATTTTTTGTGTTTCTTCTTCTGCCATTTTAGATTTCGTCAAATCCTCTATTGTTTCAATAGCTCCGATTATATTTCCATCCGCATCATATACTGGTGCAGCAGTAGCCCTTGCATAGATTTTTCTTCCATTCCTCAAATTCACCCATGTCTCGACAACATAGGCTCCCTTAGTAATATCAGATCTCTTGATTATACTGTAGTACTTCTCAGCATCCTCAGGATTGTCGAGAACCAGATCTGCAAGGATTGGCCTCTCCTCATCATAAAATGCATACCAATGTCTGTTTGTCCCTATAACATCCACTGATTTGACTCCAGTTAAGTCTTCAGCGGTTCTATTCCAGTAAACAACCTTGTGATCTTTATCAATATACAATGTAGCCACTGGAATCTTCTCAAAAAGCTCCTCCACAAGCCTTTCTTTCTCCTTCATTTTGGAAATGTCTATGAAAAAATCCACCATTCCTGAGAACTCGTCATCGATGAAAATCGGTGCACAGCTGGTCAGAATAGGCATTGAAACTCCATTTTCCACTTCCAGGAATCCCTCTTTCCCCTCTATTTTCAACTTTTTCTCAAATGCAAGTTCAACGAGAGTACTGCCTTCAGCAGCTTTATTTTTGGCAATCTCACTTGGCTTTCTTCCGATAAGATCCTCTACATCTCCACCATAAATTTTTGCAACATATTCGTTGACATATTTTATCCTACCTTCTTCATCGAGAACCAGGAAAAAAGCCGGCGCCGGTATCTGCCTTATCAGTTCTCTGATATATTTATCCCTTCTCTCAAGCTCCAATTTCAGCCTTTTCACTTCGGCTTCAAGCTCCTTTAATTTTCCATTCCCTCTTTTTTTTGAATTTACAACCTTCTCCGCCTCAACCACCATAATATCACCCCTAAACCATTTCATTTTCAGGCAAATTAAAAGAATCAGAAATTACAGCCTGACCACCCCTCATACTGAATTTGAGGACTGCGGAGTACGTATAATACGACAAATAGGAATTATCATTTTTTCTAATTGTAACAACAGCATCGTGGAAAATTTCAAGTTCCTTGGGATACTCACCTACAAACGAATTTAACAGGATTCCACTATCGTGGTCAATAATTGTTTTGATTACATTGTTGATATCATATCCATAAATACTAAGAAAATTAATCCCGAAGGAAATAATTATCCTGTTCTCTAAGGGAAAGGCTTTAAGGACTCCAAATGAAAGATCTTTGAGGTCAATTGAACCCAGTTCACTGAATTTGCTACATCTTCTGTCCGTGCCAATAAAAATCGCCTCTGAACTGTAAGGAAAGCCATTTTTCTCTATGATATGATCTACCCTCTCTACTCCTGCATCAGTCCATATTAGCCATAGCAATTTTTCATATATCTCAGAAATTTCCCTGGATATAATATAAAAACTGTACATATCCGGGTAAAGTATCAAAATACGGTCGCCCTCTGACGAGTTATCAATTAGTTTTCTGATGACTTCCATCTCCTCACCCCAGGCCCATTTTTTCCAGTTAATATAAAATAAATTTTTCGTTGAAAAGTTTAATTTAAAATGGCTAAACCTATTTTTGCAATTACAAAAATGTAAATTCATTATGGAGGTGATGAATTGAGTGGTTCAACTACTCAATCAGTCCAATAATAGAACACAAAAATTATATGTTGTTCTTGAATACTGCATTCATGAACTCAATCGATGTCGGTCTCGCAGTAATAGCAGTTTTTTCAACAATGGTTCTCGTTTATGAGTGGTTATCGATTTATAATAGGTTCGATATTGGTGTTATTTTCTTTGCAGGTCTTTTAATGTCTGCATTATGTGCACTCCTCATCAGAAACAGAAAGTGATTTCTAACAGTTGACAAATAGTAATTTAGTTAACACTACAAAGGGCCCGTGGGGTAGCGGACATCCTTGGGGGCTTCGGACCCTCAGACCCGGGTTCAACTCCCGGCGGGTCCGCGTTAAATTTTTTAGACTGGGAAACATCCCTTCTTGAAAACTGGGCTGTTCACCTCCTATATAATAATCCTAATCTCACCTGCCTCTCCGACATAAAGCTTAGAAAGTTGATATATTTATAATAAATTTATGTATATATTCAAAATATTTCTATCTGATGCTTAGCATGAGTGGCACTAATACACACATGTCTTAAAATTGCAGCTCCGCGGAATAATTTTCCGTTCTTCTACTTAGGATAATTGGCTTTAATCTCATGAATGAGCGAGCTATATGCTGTTCGGATTGCCAGATAAGAAGGTTGTATGATCTACCTGGAGATTATTTTCTAATTTAACTATGCTTGTTAAAAGTTCTTCCAATAAATTTAAATATTATGAAAAAATATTTCAGTACTGGCAGTATGGCTACACGTATGTGAACACGTCAAAAAAAGAGAATATGGAAGTGGAGGGATTTTGTGAGGAGTTTAGAAAAAGAAGACGTCGAGAATTTGGCTGTTGGTGCAGCGATTTTGGGGACTGGAGGTGGAGGAGATCCATATCTTGGAAAACTTACAGCTATACAAGCTTTAGAAGAGGGATATGAGATTAACATCATGGATGTAAAAGAGGTACCTGACGACGCCCTTATTATCCCTTCTGCAGGAATGGGTTCACCGACTGTTATATTTGAGAAGTTACCAAAAGGAACGGAAATAATCAACGCTTTTAAGGCTTTAGGTGATTATCTGGGAAGAGAAGTCTATGCAACTATGCCAATCGAAGCCGGTGGATTGAACTCAACCTTTCCATTAGCAGTTGGAGCAAAAATGGGTATTCCGATTGTGGACGCTGATGGAATGGGAAGAGCTTTTCCTGAGTTGCAGATGACTACGTTCCATATAAACGGAATTACTGTGACTCCTATGGCTCTTGCAGACGAGAGAGACAATATTGTTCTACTTAAAACGTGTGACAATTATTGGGCCGAATGGATTGCAAGAGATATAACAATCAGATTTGGAGGTACCGCCTGGATCGCTTTATATCCGATGACCGGAAAAGATTTGAAGAAAGTTGCAATTTCAGGCACACTGGGATTCGCGGAAAGACTTGGTGCAGCTATAAAAGAGGCTATAGATAAAAAGGAGAATCCTATTGAGGCAGTTTTGGAAGCATCTCAGGGATTCGAGATTTTCAAAGGCAAGATTGTGGATGTCGAAAGAAGAACTACTGGAGGATTTGCAAAAGGAGAGATAAAAATTGAAGGTATAGGTGAATATAAAGGTCAGATTTTAGAAGTTCACATACAAAATGAAAACCTCGTCGCTATAAAAGATGGCAAGGTTGTTGCAAGTGTCCCCGATTTAATAACTCTTCTTGATTTAGAAACGGCTGTGCCTATAACGACCGAATCGGTGAAATACGGTTACAGATGTTTCGTTATTGGAATACCTTGCAGCGAGATGTGGAGGAGTGAAAAAGGGCTGGAAGTTGCTGGCCCCAAGTACTTTGGTTATGATGTTGAATATAGGCCAATAGAGAAAATAATGGGGGAGATTGAATGATTTATCGACTGGGTATAGATGTCGGTGGAACAAATACCGATGCGGTAATCTTGGATGGTGATAACAGGCCTGTAGCTAAAATAAAAGTGGCTACAACAGAAGATATCACTACAGGTATACTAAATGCCTTAGAAGGTGTTTTGAAGGAATCTTCTATCACTTCATCTGAAATAAAATACGCAATGCTTGGAACAACTCATTGTACAAATGCAATCGTAGAACGGAAAAATTTAGCGAAAGTAGGCATAATACGTGTGGGAAAACCAGCTACGCTTTCAATAAAGCCTCTTATCTCGTGGCCTGAAGATCTTGTTAACGCAATTGGAGGGCACATGTATATAGTCAGCGGAGGACATGAATACGACGGACGGGAATTAGCTCCGCTGGATGAAGAAGAAGTAAAAAGAGTTGTCAAAGATTTTAAAGACAATAGAGTTGAAGCCGTAGCAATTTCTGCAGTATTCTCTCCAGTTAATAATGAACACGAAGTTAGAGTAGCTGAGATAGTGAGAGAGATAATGGGAAACATTCCGATTACACTCTCACATGAGATAAGTAGTATCGGTTTGTTAGAGCGAGAAAACGCTGCAGTTTTAAATGCTGCAGTGGTGAAGGTTGCAGAAACTGCAGTAAAATCTTTTGAGAATGCGCTGAAAGAAAAAGGGATTGATGCACAGGTTTACATCACTCAGAATGACGGTACTTTAATGTCTGCCGAGTATGCATTAAAATATCCTGTACTGACAATAGCCTCAGGGCCTGCGAACAGTTTGAGGGGTGGAGCGTTTTTATCTGGACTAAAGAATGCTATTGTTGTAGATGTTGGGGGTACCACTACTGATGTGGGTGTTTTGGTTAATGGATTTCCAAGAGAGAGTTCAGTTGCTGTAGAGATTGGTGGAGTAAGAACAAACTTTAGAATGCCCGACTTAATCTCCATAGGGCTTGGAGGCGGAAGTTTAGTAGAAAAGGTTAATGGAGATATCAAAGTAGGTCCAAGAAGCGTGGGATACAGACTTGAAAAGGAAGCTCTGGTTTTTGGAGGTGAAAAACTTACTGCCACAGACATTGCAGTCTGCTTAGGTAGAGTAAAATTGGGAGATCCATCGAAATTGGAACACATAGACAGACCATTTGCAGAAAAGGCTTCTGAGAAAATAAAGCTAATGGTTGAAGAGGCAATAGATAGAATGAAAACGAGTCCAGAACCAGTACCGGTTATACTCGTTGGAGGCGGTAGCATTCTTCTTCCAGATGAGCTAAAAGGTGCCTCTAAGGTTATAAAGCCACAAAACTTTGAGGTTGCTAATGCAATAGGTGCAGCGATCGCCCAGGTAAGTGGAGAGATAGATAAAGTATTCTCTTTGGAAGAGAGGGGGAGGGAAGATGTTCTGAAAGAGGGCAAAAAAATTGCTGTGAAGGAAGCAATCAAAGCAGGGGCGGATCCTAAGACGGTGGAAATAGTTGACGTAGATGAGATCCCCTTAGCATACCTTCCTGGAAATGCTATCAGAATCAGAGTGAAAGCTGCAGGTTATTTGAAAATTTAGCAGGTTCGATAATCATGAGGTCTGATATGGAGGTGTTTTAATTGAGTGAAAGTACTAAAACAAAAGAAATATTTAAAGATTTCGAAAGAGAACCCGTACCAGCAGAGCTCAGGAAGAATTGGCTTGAAATGGGTTTGGTTTGGGTTGGAATTGGGATGTGTCTTGCAGCGCTAATGCTTGGAGGTGTTGTCGGGTTTGGTCTCGATTTAACATCTGCAGCTGGTGCGATTATATTGGGCAGTTTTGTATTAACAATTATAAACGCTTTATGTTCAATTGTTGGAGCCGATACTGGACTATCCACAGCTATGATTGGTAGATTTGCATTTGGAGATATTGGTGTTTACATTACTGCTGCTATCTTGGCCTTAGGTTGTTATGGTTGGTTTGCTGTCCAGCTTGGACTCTTTGGGGAGACTGCAGTTACCGGGATTAATTTAATTACTGGTGTGGTGGTAAGTACCCAACTTTTAATTGTAATTGGCGGCATTCTGATGATTGCAACAGCCATCTATGGTTACAGAGGAATTGCACTACTCAGTAAAATCGCTGTACCATTAATGGTGATAATATTGCTGGCTTCATTGATAGGGATCCTGAATGAACGCCCGTGGGGCACTCTCGTCACAGAAGGTCCACCAGGCGATCCAATGCCGTTTGGTGTAGCAGCATCAATAATAGCTGGGTCATTCATGGTTGGAGCCGTTATTGGTCCTGATATATCTAGGTATGCAAAAGATAGGAAACATGCTGTTGGAGCATCGGTTTTCGGGTTTTTAATAGGTTTCAGCATGATGGTATATCTCGGCTCCATTCTAGCTCATGCAGTCGGGGAATGGGATGCTGTAAAAATAATGATAGGGCTTGGATGGGGATTGATAGCGATAATAGTCTTAGTTCTGGCACAGTGGACGACAAATGATAATAATCTGTACTCCGCATCACTCAATCTTTCAGTTATATTCAGGACATGGCCAAAATGGAAACTTACTCTGATTGCGGGAGCACTCGGCATTATTATTGCACTATCAGGAATTTATGGAAAATTTGTTCAATGGCTGATGATTCTGAGTGCAACCATACCGCCAATTGGTGGTGTATATGTAACAGATTATTTTCTGTTCCACAGAGACCTTTATCGGTTTGAGAACCTCAGTAGAATACCTAAGTGGCGCCCATTGATGTTTATAGCCTGGACTGGAGGTTCGTTGGTTGCATTTTGCACCACACCACCTCCAACCGGATTCGGATTATTTACATTGACGACGGTTTCAGCAGTTGATGCATTTATTGTGGCAGTGGTGTTACAGGCGATATTAACGGGGGTGTATAGAAAGGTTAGAGGAGAATGGCCAGAAATAATACCGATGTGATTATTTGTAATATTTAAATTTTTTATTTTAAATAAAATTTAATATTTAACTGAATCGAGTGATGGGGGTGTAGAGATTGAAGATTAGAGTTATAGTGCCTGTAATTGTTGATATTTTTGATAAAGATGTAGAAAAAGAATTCAGAGCTTATGCATCAGAAAAAACAGAAATAGATGTTGTACATCTGGATAAGGGTACAGCATCAATCGAATCCGAGTATGATGAGGCTCTTGCAGCTCCAGATATAATTAATAAGGTGATTGAAGCAGAAAAACAGGGTTTCAATGGTGCAATTATCGATTGTTTTGGTGATCCAGCTGTGAAAGCAGCAAGAGAGGTTGTTGACATCCCAGTTGTTGGAGCAGCTGAACCATCCATGTTATTTGCCTGCTCACTGGGGCAAAGGTTCTCAGTGGTTACAGTTCTGGAAAATGTAATTCCGATGATAGAGAATATTGCAAAGTTATTGGGCGTATATGATAAACTTGCATCCGTAAGGAGCGTTAATATACCAGTTCTTGAATTACACGATAAGGACAGGCTGAAAAGGACTTTATATGAGGAGATGTTAAAGGCAATCAAAGAAGACGGAGCTCATGTTTTAATCCTTGGCTGTACAGGGATGATGGGTATCGCAAACGATTTGCACAATATGCTGAAAGCGGATGGGTGTGATGTGCCGGTGATTGATCCTGCTGCAGCGTCAATCAAGTTTATGGAAGCTTTGCTTGGGCTGGGTGTGAAGCAGAGCAGGCTAACATACATGAAACCACCTGAGAAGGAGAGAAAGCTGTAGAATAATCAATGTGAGAATAGGAATTCGCAATAGGAAAGAATCAGATAGTATGAATTCGGTTTTTGAGATTATAATGAAAAGGAGAAGCATAAGAAGATTCAAAGACAGTCCAGTTGAAGATGAAAAGATCAAAAAAATTTTAGATGTCGCAATCTGGGCACCGTCAGCCGGTAACATGCAACCATGGGTGTTTATTGCTGTTAGAAATCGGAAAAACATTGAAAAAATCAAGGCCATGTCGCCCGGGATGTTTGATCTGCCTGCAGCAATTATAGTTGTGTGCAGAGACATGAATATTGCGAGAAAAGCCGGTAATGAGAGTTTATCTCTTTTCGATATCGCTATGGCTTCTCAAAACATGTTGTTGATGGCTTGCGAACTTGGGTTGGGAGCATGTCCGGTTAAATCTTTCAATCAAAAAGCAGTCCAGGTACTTCTTGATTTGCCCGAATATATCGTCCCCGAGTTATTGATTACCCTTGGATATTCTGATGATATGCCATTACCACCCAAGAGAAGAGAGGAAGTTGTGTTTTTTGAAAGATATGGTGAAACCCATGGCTGATGTGAGCGCCGAATCAAAGGATTCATTGAATGTTGAATTTTTTGAGCTTTTATGCTACATGTTGACCAGCGCTAGAGGACTTATTGAGGAGCCTGGAACGTATGGGCCCTTTAGACTGGTAGATGCAGCAAGTAGACTCATCTCGATACTGGAAAAATATCAGATTGCAGATAATTTTTTGTTGATAGAAAGAAAGAAGATAGATGAGGGGAAGTATTCGGTGATGGAAGGAGAAGAAAAGTTCAGAGAATTTCTGGATAATATAATACTTGATTTTGCTGAAGAACTTAAAAAAAGAGAGTAACTGGGGGAGTTGGATGAAAATAACTGATGTGGTTGTTGAAAGGTATGACCTGTCCTTAGTGGAACCTTTCAAGATTGCTTTGGGTACAATTACCAACGCCAAAAATATACTTGTGAAAGTTTTTAGTGATGGATTTGTGGGGGTTGGAGAAGGCTCACCAGCATACAAGATTACTGGAGACAATCAGGAGGGATGCTTATCTTTTGTTGAGTTCATTTCTTCTCTGCTAATTGGCGAGGAATTAAACTTAGAGGTGATAAATGAAAAAGTAAATACCTATGTGGGATTGACAAGTGCAAAAGCGGCATTGGATATTGCTTTATATGACTTAATAGGGAAACATTACTCTAAACCCCTTTACAAGATTCTGGGGGGTTATAGAACGGAGATAGAGACTGACATAACCATTGGTATACTCACACCGGAAAACGTAAGAAAAAAAGCGATTGAGGCTATATCTCGAGGGTACAAGGTGCTGAAAATTAAAGTAGAAGGAGATGTCGAGCAGGATTTCAGGAGAATTGAAGCTCTGAACGATTTAGGAGTTAGAATCAGAGTAGATGCCAACCAAGGATTCAGTCCAAAAGCGGCTATTAAATTTATCAAGAAAATAAAAGAGTTTGAGATAGAATTTATTGAGCAGCCAGTGCCAGCCTGGGATTTAGATGGTTTGAAATACGTGAAGGAGAATAGTGATATACCAATTATCGCAGATGAAAGTGTCCATCTCGCAAGAGATGCTTTGAAGATTGTACAGCATGGTTGTGCGGATGGTGTAAACATCAAGCTTATGAAGAGTGGTGGGATATCTGAAGCGGTTAAAATAATTCATATAGCAGAGACTGCAGGATTGTCCTGTATGGTTGGTTGTATGCTTGAATCAAAGATCTCTCTCACGGCTGCAGCGCATCTTGCCTTAGCTTTTAGAAATATACAGTATGTTGATCTCGATTCACACCTCTTTTTGAAGGAAGATCCAGTTTGTGGTGGAATGGATGTAATAAATGGAGTGATCCATCTTCCGGAAAAACCAGGATTGGGAATAGATAGTATAAATAATGTAGAAGAGAAAAATATTTGACCTTCAGAAATTTAGCTGATATTGGCGGGATTAGTGATGTTGGATGATATAGACAAAGCAATCCTTAGACTTCTTCAGGAAGACGGAAATATACCTCTTAGTGAGATAGCTGATAGACTGAATATCGGGGTAGCCACAGTACACAGGAGAATTCAGAGATTGAAGATGGAGAAAATAATCAAAAAAAAGATCGTCGTCATTGATCCCGCTAAGATTGGCAAAAAGATTTTTGCATTTATTGAAATTAAAACCTCACCAAATCATGAAAACGAGATCCTTGAGACATTATCATCTTTCGACGAGATTACTGAAGTATACTTAGTAACCGGAGACTTCGATCTCATCGTAAAACTCGTGGTTGAAGATATAAAAGAATTTACAGATGTGATAGAGAAAATTAGGGGAATGAAAGGGGTTATTGACACAAGGAGTGCGGTCATCATCAAAACTAAAAAAGAAGAGTACAGGATTAAAATATAAATTAAATATAAATTGGGGGTAGTATGATTAAGGTTGATAAAAAACTGGTAAAAAAGATCGCGAGAGGGGCAGAAGTTCTAGGAAGTGGTGGAGGTGGAGATACATACATATCTGAACTAATGGCTCTTCAACAGCTAAATGAAAATAAAACTACCTATATAATCGATCCAAATGATGTTCCCAATAATGCATTAATACTGTCTGTAGCTTTAATGGGATCACCTTTAATCCTCAAAGAGAAATTACCAAATGGAAGAGAAGCCATAAATGTTTTGAAATTGCTTGAAAACTATTTTGGAGAAGAGACCTATGCAATCGTTCCAGTAGAGGGCGCTGGAATAAACTCGCTAACGCCTATTGTAGCCAGTCTGAATTCAGGAATACCAATAGTGGACGCTGATGGAATGGGAAGGGCTTTTCCTGAATTGCAGATGACTACATTTCACTTGTTTGGGACATCAATCACCCCAATGGCAATTTCGGATGAGAAAGGAAATATAATATTTGTGGATTCGATTAACAGCGATTATGGTGAGTGGTTTGCAAGAGGTATAACAAGACTAATGGGTGGCTATTCGTGGCTCTCATTCTATGCCATGACGGGTAAAGAATTGAAAAAATCTGCAATCAGAAATACTATCACAAAAGCTGCAAAAATAGGAGAGATTTTAATTTCTGATGCTCCTGCTGAACTAAAAATGTTAGAAATCTGTAAAGTCACCGGAGGGTCATTACAAAAGGGAAAGGTTGTGAATATAAAAAGAATGAAATTCAGGAAGTTTTATGGTGGAGAAATCGAAGTTGTGGGCGAGGAGAAAGCAAAAATAATTTTCCAGAACGAGTATCTGATTGTGGAGAATGATTCTGAAAGAGTAACTGTACCGGATATAATAACCCTTATTGATAAAGACACTTTAGGACCTGTTACTACTGAAGAAATAAGACGTGGAATGAATGTGTACATTCTCACAATGCCCTCTGACAAAAAATGGAAAACCAGAAAAGGTCTGGAGATTGTTGGTTTAAAAGCATTTGGTCTGGATGAGTTTTAGTGACTGTCAGTTGGAGGCATGCAATTTCCGGTTGAGTTAACACTTTCGTTAGTATTTATCAGAGGCTAAATTCATAATGGTCTTTAGAATGTTCTTTTTATCTTTTCATAATGTGTTTATACAACTAATCAGTATAACCGGTACAAAAGCATATCATCCAGGATGGTTATGGTATGGTGTCCTGTCAAGAGTTTTGAGGGTTGCCATTAACTTTTTAAACGTTTTATGAGACTTACTTCATGCTCCATCAGGTTATAGCTGCTGCTTTCAAAAGTAAAGGGAAACGGGTTATGTCGAAGTCTGACCTTACTTATGTTCTTTCATTCGACCTTAAATGGTTCTCACACAGTATGAGCAAAAAGGTTGTTGAGACGGCCATAAAAAAAGGTCTTCTCACGTTTGATCAGGGGAAACTTGAACCAAATTTTGATCTGAGGGCTGTGGAGATTCCAATTGATTTCAGACCTGATATCAGAAGGATAATGAATTTGAGTGTTTTTGAAGAAATACTTGAATTAATTGCTGAGAAAACTTCCAAGGATAAATCTGAGATAGTCTCGGAAATAAATAAAAGGCAGGAATCTTTTGGAACACTCCTTTCAGCTGAAGTTGTAGCTCTATTATACGCCAAAGAACTAGGGATAAATGTGAAACCCCATCTTGAGAGGATGTGGAGATATTTGTTTGAAACCGATTTTTAAGAATTGAATAACATTTGTATCACCCGATCCGGCAAAGATTGCATACAACATTGCATACAACATGGTTTTTAAACCTGAAACGGAGATTCATTTTAATGATTAAGTTCATACCTGATAAACCTGCATTGATGATTGGTGGAAGAGAGAAATTATTGATAATCGCTGATCTCCATCTGGGAATTGTAAATTTCCCGGAAAGGAGTGTGATAAAAGAATCAGCCAATCTAGTAAGGGATTTTGATCCTGATGGAGTATTGATTCTCGGAGATGTAAAACACGATATCGGTATGAGGGTGAAGGAAAGAAAGGAGGTTGAATTGCTCAAAAACGAGCTTCTGAAAAGTGGTGTGGATGAGGATAACATAATTCTCATCAGAGGGAACCACGACGGTGGAATTGACGATATAATTAGGTGTGAATCCTCAAGAGGTATTGTTATTGGAAAGTATGGCCTTTTCCATGGTCATGCCCACCCATCAGACGAAGTTCTTCAGAAAAAATATCTGATCTTCGCCCACATTCATCCGGCAGTATATATTGAAGATGTGGTTGGAGGAATTAAAAAAAGAGTCTGGCTCGAGTCTGAATTTTATTTAGATGGAGAGTCTAAGAGGGTTGTTGTAATGCCAGCATTCAATGAGTTGTGCTCTTCAATTGCCCTGAATGTTGAGAAGAATAAATTACCCTTCAGGAAAAGGAAAGAAAAAATCTGGGATCTCAGAAATGCGAAAGCGATTTTGTTGGATGGGATCGTTCTCGGGAAAGTTTCGGATATTTAGTCTGTATTGGGTATACCCTGTCTCAATCAGATCAACATCAACCACTTAAAAATTATAAACCTTTGTTGAGGAGTTCATGATTACAATGCCTGAGATTGAAATGTCTTCGATGCTAAAGCTCAAGAGTGTTTTACAGGAAGCAGGAATAGAGGAACTCAATAACCTCCAGAAAGAAACCTGGAAGAGGATAGCTTTAGGAAAAAACTTGCTTGTAGTTGCCCCTACTGGTTCGGGAAAGACTGAAGCAGCCCTGATTCCAATATTTTACAGAATGCTTGAAGATGCGGAGTTTGATGAGAAGGGAATAAGACTCCTCTACATAACTCCTTTAAAGGCTCTGAACAGGGACATGCTCAGGAGGGTGAGTGTTCTTGCCAAGGGATTGGGGTTCAGCATAGCTGTAAGACACGGAGACACTCTCACATCAGAGAGAAAAAAGCAAAGCCTGAAACCACCCCACGTTCTTATAACAACTCCTGAAACCCTTCAGATTCTTTTTCTGGGGAAGAGATTGAGAGATGCTTTAAAAAATGTCAGATATGTTGTTATTGACGAGATCCACGAGATGGTTGATAGTGAGAGGGGTGTGCAGTTAGCTGTTGGGCTGGAAAGATTGAGGGAGATTGCAGAGTTTAAGGTGGTTGGCCTTTCTGCCACACTGAGAAACGAAGATGTTTCCGCGTTCCTCGGAACAGATGTTGAGGTTGTTAGAGATGATGAAGCCAAGCTGTATGATTTCAAAGTCATTAAACCTGAAATCGAGGATGAAGATTACGAGCTTTCTGAAAAACTCAATGTGGATATTGAAATCGCATCTGAGTTAAGAAAAATTAAAGAAATCGTTGAAGCACATAATTCTGCGCTTGTTTTTGTTAATACAAGACAGACTGCTGAAGCTCTGGGAATCAAGCTCCGGAAAATAATGGATGTTGAAGTCCATCATGGCTCACTTTCAAGGGAGGCGAGGATTGAGAGTGAAAGAAAGTTTGCTAAAGGAGAGCTGAAGGCTCTTATCTGCACATCGTCCATGGAACTGGGTATAGATATAGGCCATGTTGATGTTGTGATTCAATTCAACAGCCCTCGAGAGGTTGCAAGACTTATACAGCGGGTTGGAAGGAGCGGACATCGCAAGGGGAAGATCTCAAAGGGATACATTGTCTCAAGATCTTTTGATGATATCATTGAATCCTGGATAATCTCCCGAAAAGCCTCCGAAGGTGAGATTGAGGTGCTCACGTATCACAGGAAGAGTCTGGACACTCTTGCAAATCAGATCTCAGCAATAGCACTTGAATATGGAAGAATAGATGCCAGAAAGGTTTATTCCATCATCAGAAGAGCATATCCCTACCATGATCTGGAATTTGAGGAGTTTATAGACATCTGCAATTTTCTGGCTGAGGGAAACATAATTTTCTTTGATGGGGAGAGTATAGCTCCAAGAAGAAAGACAAGGAGATATTTCTATGAAAATATCTCGATGATTCCCGATGAGAGACATTACAGAGTTGTTGATGTTACAACCGGGAAGACTATTGGCATGCTCGACGAAAGTTTCCTGTCGACTTTCAGAGGGGAAGTTTTTGCTATAAAGGGTGAATTGTGGAGAGTTCTCGCGGTAGATGAGGTTGTGAAGGTGGAACCCGTCGTAAGAGAGGGGGAGATTCCTTCCTGGGTTGGAGAGGAGATACCGGTACCCTTTGATGTTGCTCAGGAGGTGGGAAAGCTCAGGAGATTCATTGGAGAAATGCTTGAAAAACACTCAAAAGATGAGGTCATCTCCAGATTGCTTTCGATGTTCGATACAAACTATTTTGCTGCAGAGGAGGTTGTAAAGGTTATTTCGGAACAGATGCATAATTTTTCAATTCCTTCGGATGTGCTTTTAACAGTGGAATCGTCTGAAAAAGTTACGGTAATAAACGCCTGTTTCGGGCACAGAGTAAATGAGACTCTTGGCAGAATCATCGCCCTTCTCCTATCTGCAAGGAAGGGAAGAAATGTTGGCATAGAAATTGACCCCTACAGAATCAAGCTAACGCCAGCGAATTTTGAAGAAGTTGTTTCAGTTTTAAATTCACTCAATCCAGAAAGTATCGATGAGCTTGCTGAGAGAGCGTTAATTGATACCAGACTTCTTCAGTGGAAGGTTGTGAATTCTGCAAGGAAATTCGGTTATCTGAGCAAGGATCTGGACTTGTCGCGAATAAATCTGAGAAAACTGGTAATCAAACTGAAAGACACACCAATTTACAGAGAAGCTGTCAGAGAGATTTTTGTTGAAAAGATGGATATTGTAAAAACTAGGGAGATTCTCTCGAGCATCGGAAAAACAATCAAAATAGAGACATATAGCCTGCTCAGTCCAGTATCTCTTGCCTCAAGGGAACATGCTTTTGACCTCATAATGCCCGGGAAACCTCTGGAAGCTCTCTTAAAAATTTTCAGGAAAAGACTTGAAAATGAAATATGCATGATCCATTGCCTGAATTGTGAATATACCGTTAGAAGTCCGGTCAGGCTTGTTTCGGAACTGGTCTGTCCTAAATGCAAATCTAAAATGCTTGCATGTTTTAATGCGAGGAGAAAACTGGAAGATATACCAAAAAAGGAGTTATACAGGATTGCCAATTTAGTTCTCGCATACGGGAAAAGGGCGGTTCTTGCGCTGAATACTCACGGTGTTGGGGCAGAAAATGCTTCGAGAATCCTCTCGAAATATTACCCTGATGAGGATTCATTCTATATTGAGTTAATGGAGGCAGAGAAGAGGTACATCAGGACTCGCGGATTCTGGGACTGAATACCTTGGAATTTTTCCTAAATCTCTTTTAAATCTCTTTTAATTCGAAAGTAAAGAAGAAATCGGGAAATTTTTAACGCTTATAAAACCTTAAATGACGGGTTCTATCAGATCTCGTTCAGATACACACAACACAGAAATTAACAAATATTATGTAATGTATTCAGTTCTGATGTCTGAAGATTCCGAAAAAAATCCAGATTCAATTTTGGATGAGCAGCAAAGTGAGCTTCTAAGAAGATATTACGGTAAGGTCAGGAGTAAAGTCTCTTTTGATGAGTTTTTAAAAAGCTACAGGGAAATTCAGGATCATTTTGGAGACCTTTTAATTCCTGAAATGGCTTCTCTTCTTGCTGCCTACGAATACGGGTATCTTCATGAATCAAAAATATCTGATTTGAAAAATTCCAGGGGGAAGGTGGCTGTAAGGGTGGAGGTTAAGAAAATTTTGAGTGTGAGAGAGTTTCAAAAGGAGAATGATAGGGGAATTGTGTCAAGAATTTTGATTGCTGATGAGACCGGGCAAACAGTTGCCGTTCTTTGGGATGATGTTGCAAAACTCGTTAAAACTGGAGATATCGTTCCAGGTTCATTTTTAGAACTCAGAGGGTTTGTTAAAAAGCCGTTTCTCTTGAATTCTAATAACTTTTCTGAACTTGAACTCTCTATTAATGATCCTTCTGATGTGGAAATAATTGGCGGGAAAGAATATTCACAGGACACACAGGAGCAGAATTTACTTACTGGAGTGGTTATTGGATACGAGACCAGAAAGACAAAAGCTGGAAAATTACTCAGAGTTGCAATTGTTACTGAAAACGAAATAAAAATCCTTTATGGCTGGAATGAGATCGTAGAAAGACTGCATGATCTATCTCCGGGTGATAAAATAACGTGCAGATTTCAACCATCGGGTGATGAACTTCTTATAATTGAGCTGGTGGAGTATGAGGTGGGCGATTTTTCAAACATTTCAGGCATTGAAAACCTTTTCGATAAAATTTCCGAGTTAAATCGCCTAAAGCAGGAAAAGATTGTGAACGTAAGGGGGAGGGTCAGCGGAATAGGTGATTTTAAAAGGATACGTAAAGATGAAAGGTTGTTGGAACTTTCAGAGATCTATGTTTCTGATAACACTGGCAGAATAAAGGTAATTCTCTGGGGAGAAAAAGCAAAGATTTACAGCAAGCTGGATATTGGCGATGAGATTATTATTTTAAATTCAAAAGTAAATTCAAGAGTCAGGTCAGGTAAGGTGGAGTGTGAGGTACACTGTGGTTGGAAGTCTTTACTCACAATAAATGGAAGTATCTGAAAGCGGCAGATAATAGATTTCAGTCCTATCGATTTTATTTTTGGTTCTTATGGATTTTCTGCAGGGTTTTATATGTGGAGTTAATCAATGTACACTTATTGTAGTGGTGAAAGCAGTTGCAATGTCAGGCAATCTCAAATCTAAGGTCTGAAAACCTGAAGTATTGAATACTACCGAACACAATCGACTACCATTTAACTCCACTATTGGCATCATTCAAAGATCTCTTCAAGGACTCCAACCAGTTTTTCATTTTCCGGTCTTTTTCCGACAGTAATTCTGATGTGCGGACCATCGAGTCCCATCAGTCCGGTAACATCCCTGACTATTATTCCATTTGACTCGATTTTTTTCTCGATTGTATCCAGATCTTCCTCTTTCACTTTAACGAGAATAAAATTAGCCTCAGAGGGGTATACTTCAAGATTTTTAAACTTCCTCAAAGATTTCTCGAGCCATATTCTCTCCTTTACTATCTCATCTCTTATCTTCCGGAAATGGTTCAGTGAATCAATACAGGCTTCAGCTACCCTTGCCGCGATATTTGAAATGCAAAATGGAAGTCTTACCTTCTCTATTGCCTCAATTGTCTCATTTTTGCTCACTGCATATCCCACTCTCATCCCCGCTAAGGAGAAAAACTTTGAAAATGATCTTACAACTATCAGGTTCTCAAATTCATTTGTCAGATCGATAAAGCTTTTGTCTGAAAACTCTGTGTAAGCTTCATCAATAACCACAATGGCGTTTGTGTTTTCAAGAATCCTGATGACCTCTTTTCTCTTGACTGTGTTTCCGGTCGGGTTATTTGGTGAGCACAGGAAAATCAGTTTTGCCTCCTCACTTAGAACGTCCTCTGCCCGAACATTGTATCCGGGAAATTCTATAAATTTCAAGCTTGCATCCATCATCATTGCCAGAATTGCATAGAGCGTATATCCTGGAATTGGGATTACAACCGGATCGAAAGCTTCAAGATTCACTTCACAGATCATTTTAAGTATTTCACTCGCCCCATTCCCCAGGGCAATGCAGCTCTCGTCGACTCCTATATATGTTGAGATTTTCTTCTTGAGCTCCGGATAAGAAGGATGCGGATATCTGTTGATATGTTTATATTCGCTCTCAAATATTCTCCTTACATTTTCAGGTGGCAGAAATGGATTCTCGTTGGAGGCAAGAGAAATTACCTCAGATTCATCTATTCCATATTTTTGAGAGATATCTGAAGGAAACTTTCCGGGGTCGTAGGGGTTTATGATGTGTATTACTCCTCTCACCATACTATCAGCAAACCCTATCTGCAAGCTCGACTGAAAAAGGTTCTTACAAGTGGTGCTATGGATAAAATTTTAAAAATAAAATAGAAGTTTAATCACTTTAACCTTCAGCCGATCACTCAGTTCCAACCTTATTCTTCAATGTATCGAGCATTTTTTCGATTTCTTCCAGCGGTACAATCTTGAACTCTTTTTCCTGCACACCTGCAAGAGCCCAGAAAAGTCTTGCAACAACGACCATAAGCTTTCCTGAGTTTCCAGGGGTATGTGGGAGAAGAGCAGCTGCAAGATCTCCAAGTGCCTCGAGATCCTCTTTTGATATCTCGCCTACCTTTTCACTTGCAGCACCAAACAGAGAAATACCTGTTCCGAGTATTTTCTCTTTCATTGCATAGTATTTTGCAGCTTCACTTGTTATGCGATGTACACCCATTTCAACACCTCATGGCTCTTTTATATATCAAGGTATTTCATTATTTCCCATGGACTCACATAGAGACAGTACTGGTTCCATTCATCATATTTCAGGCTCATGAATGCATCGAATATGTGTGAACCAAGAACTTTGTGCATCAGTTCATCGCTTGCAAGGTGATCGAGAGCATCCCTGAGGGTTGTTGGAAGCTCACCAATTCCAAGCTCTCTCTTCTCTGCCGGAGTGAGTTCATAAACATCCTCTCTTATCGGGTCGCCGGGCTCTATTTTCTTCTTAATTCCATCGAGTCCTGCAGCAAGCTGAGCTGTTAGGGCTAAGTAGGGGTTACAGCTCGGGTCAGCTCCACGGTATTCCAGTCTTATTGCTGATGGACTCTTGTGATACATTGGAACTCTTACCAGTGCAGACCTGTTTCGTGGACTCCAGCAGATGTAAATTGGTGCCTCAAAACCGGGAACGAGTCTCTTGTATGAGTTAATTGACGGGGCACATAAAGCAGTTAGAGCCTTTGCATGTTCAAGGAGTCCACCAATGTAATATCTTGCCTTCTGGCTGAGCATGTACTCATCGTCTGGATCGGCAAACAGAGGCTCTCCTGAAAATGGTTCTCCCTTCCAGAGGCTCTGGTGTGTGTGCATACCACTTGCGTTATCCAGATAAAGTGGCTTCGGCATGAAGGTTGCTATCATTCCGTAGTAGTTTGCTATGTTTTTGGCAGCGAACTTGTAAAGGTAGAAAGCATCACCCACATCAATAAGTGTTTTTGGTTTAAAATCGAGCTCAACCTGACCGGCAGTGGCAACCTCGTGGTGATGGTACTCAATTTCAACACCAAGCATTTCAAGATAGTAAGTAAGCTCGTTTCTGTAATCGACCGTTGTGTCTTCTGGTGGTGGTCTGAAATAACCCTCTTTGGGTCTAATCATGAAACCACCAGGGGTAATTTCGCTGCTCTCTGGCATAACTCTCGGTGGTCCCCATGAGTCTCCGGCACCTCCATTGGGGGAGACCCAGAGATCCCATGTGAGGTTTGCCGGGTTTATCCCATCAAATATGAAGAACTCAATTTCAGGCCCGAAGATTGCACTCAAATTGTCGTCTTTAAGCAATTTTTCGTATCGCTTGGCTACAAATCCTCTGGGATCACAATCTGCCACCTCAGTCCCCCAGGCCTCGTAAACATCGCCAAACATTATTGCTGTTTTCTGGATTGGATCATCAATCCACGGGATTATTTTTAGTGTTGATGGATCTGGCATCCATACTAAATCACTTTTTTCAATTGTTTTGAATCCCCTTATGGATGAGCCATCAAATCCGATTCCAGATTCGAAAGCTTTCCCTTCTGTGAATTCTCTTGCAGGGATAGAAAAGGTTTGCATAAATCCTCTAACATCACTGAAAGCACACAAAACCTGCTTTATTCCATTCTTATCGAGTATTTTTCTGGCATTTTCCAGCATCATTTCCCTCCTTTAAATTATTCTTTAGCGAGGACCATTATTCGCTATATAAATTTTTTGTTCTTCAGAATTTTGTTGAAGAAATTTTAGAGAAGAAACGTTAAACCTGAGTAGGTTTATTAGATATGTTTTACTAATATTACAGATTCCCGTCCATTCTTAATCACATCTTCATAAATAAAAAGAAAATCAAAAATGGGAAAAGTTAATTAGGTATCTGATTACTGAGAGTTATGAACAAACCAATCCTTCAAGTTGCACTCGATCTCCTCGAGCTGAAGAGGGCAATTGAAATAGCTAGTGAAGCTATTGAAGGTGGTGCCGACTGGCTTGAAGTTGGGACGCCCCTCATCAAAAGTGAAGGGATGAATGCTGTAAGAGAGCTCAAAAAAAGATTTAAGAACCATAAAATCATCGCAGACATGAAAACGATAGATACAGGTGCGGTAGAGGTAGAAATGGCTGCAAAGAGTGGTGCCGACGTTGTTATAGTGCTTGCCGCAAGTGATAATCCGACGATTGAAGAGGCGATAAGGGCAGCAAGGAAATATGGTTCTGAAATAATGGTCGATATGATCAACGTTCCTGATCCCGTATCGAGAGCCAAGGAGCTTGAGGAACTTGGGATAGACTACATTAACTGCCATATAGGCATCGACCAGCAGATGATGGGTATGGATCCCGTTGAGCTCTTGAGCGAAATCACTAAAGAGGTAA
>MTML01000057.1 GCA_002011215.1 Archaeoglobus sp. JdFR-24 | reverse complement strand
GCACTAATAGCGATATCAACAGCCTCAGCCCATATGGGCTGGGGATACTCATATGGAGGAATGGGAGGATACTCATATGGAGGATACGGAATGCCCATGATAGAGTATAGAGATCACAATCATGGGAATCAAGAGATTCATAACTACAAAATACCAATGTGGGATGGCATTATTGAGCAGAACAGACAGAATAGATTCGCCGAGTCCATTACAGTGGAAGGAAAAGTCATTGCAGTATATCCGATGCACGTCCTGCTGGACAATGGATATAATGTATTCATCCCCTGGTGGTTTTCCCAGCAAGTGGGTATATTTCCTGGCGATGAAATAAAGGTGAGTGGATTTAAATCAAGAACGGTAATTCCGAATACTCTTGAAATCAACGGGATAGTATATGAAATTAACTCTAAAATCAATCTGCCGAACTCCTATCCACCACAATGGAGTTATGGACACCATATTGGGTATAGCGAACATTAATACCTGCACCCGAGGCTGTCTAATTAGCGAGTGATTTCTTACCATATTTTCTCTATAGTAAAAAAATATAACTCAGTCCAGCGTTTTAAGATACTCAACAATGTCGTTCAGATCCTTTTCGTTCATCTGCCATCTTGGCATGCACCAGTTTAACTCTCCCCCATCAGGCTCAATTCCCTTTACAATTGCCGTTTTTATTGCTTCAACATCGTAAGCATGTTCATGCTCGCCTGATGTAAGAGTGGAATATCTTATATCCGGAGCTTTTTCATTGCACATCATTGGCACAAAGCCCCCAGTTCCATCTCTTCCGTGGCAGTTAACACAGCTTCCACCATAATTGACTAACCAGAAAGGGCCTCCAGTGAACGGGATTCTCTCTCCATTCTCATTTATACCTGTATAGTAAATTCTCTCTCCATTCGATTCAAAACTGCCAGGGCCTTGATAGTATTTTGGTGAATAGTATCTTCCATCACTATAACCTCCAGACCCCATAGGAGCATACTGCCCATCTCCATAACCCATTGACATCCTATACATATAGGGCATCCCAATAGAGTAGAATATAAACGCACCAATTAAAATACCGGCAAGTAAGCCCGTTACAAGATAGAGTGCTACCTTTTCCATATACTCAGCTATATCTTTCAGATATAAGATTTGCTGTTTTGAATTATTTTGTCTTTTGCCGAAATTATTTCCCAACCAGCACAATCACCAATATAGATGTTGGAGGGGGGAGAGATAAGGGAGAGATAAGGGAGAGATAAGGGAGAGATAAATTAAATAATAATGAAAAAGGGGAAGGGGGACCATTAAGAGAGGTTGCAAAGATTGCAGAGATGTCAAAGAGAAAAGTAACCAGCCAAAAGCAATAAAGGTATATATGAAAAGGTGTGCCTGTGAGCACAAACCTGCTTCATTATAAAATTGTTTGCGAGAACGATGCTTTTCCCTTTAACCGAGGTTTTTGACAGGATAAGGATGAAGGGTTATGGGAGCTTTGAAGCTCAGATTTGATTCAATAAATGAGTTTGTAAAGTGGTACAACCACAAAGCACAAATGAGTTTTGAACAGGACTTTTTTATGAGCTTTTTAAGACGCTACCCAGAAGATAATCAGGTTATAATCTTAGCCCCGTCCTCCTCTACAATGACTGTATGTTCCGCCTGCGAAACCAGTCCTCTTTCCACCTCAGCGAGAACAGGGTAGCTGCGAAGAATTCCCTCTCTAACGAGCTTTGCTATAATAACTTCCGGAGCTTTTTTAAGCCATCTCTTCGCAAATGGGAGAGTTTTGTACTGTTCAACCTCAGCAAGGAGATTTCTCGCCATCTTCATCCTCACAGGCCTTGTTGACACCACAGAATAGATTTCAGTCTCACCCCTTTCGCTAACCTTTCCCGCACCATTTGTTGCAAAGGGCTCTATTGCGATGATCATGCCCTCTTCAAGGATTGCGCCCCTTTCAGTTTTGTAGTTGAATATCGTTGGAGGTGCATGTGCCAGATATGGTACCAATCCATGCCCTGTAAGGTTGGCTATTGGCCTGAAACCCATATCCCTGATCTCCCTCTCGATTGCTGCACCTATTGCTGCTGTATCTGCTCCAGCATGAACCTCCTCAATCGCACTCTTGAGAGCGTTTTCTGCAGCCATTACAAGATCCTCGTGATCGCCCAGATCGATTGTTATTGCTGTATCGGCTATGAATCCATCGATGTGAGCTCCAATATCAATTTTTACGACGTCTTCTTCCTTAAAAACCCTGTTATCTCCCCTTTTTGGAGTGAAATGAGCAGCATCACTGTTAATTGAGATGTTGCATGGAAAAGCCGGTTCAGCTCCCAGTTCCCTGATTCTGTTCTCAACAAATTCCGCAACTTCGAGGATCTTTACATCTGGCTTTACGAGAGATGTTATTTCTTCCTTAACAGTTCTCAGAACCTTTCCAGCCTCAATCGTCTTTTCATGAGCCTCCTTTAACTCTTCACTCATGATTTTTCATCTCATGGGGAGTTTAAAAAAATAACTGTTGAATAGATCATCGTATGAATTTTATTCTTTCTTTCTGCCAGCCCACAGAACCAAGAGAGCTGAAATTTCCATGATAACAACAAAAACTGGAATTAAAAGTGCCGATGAGCCATAGAGGAAGCCAATTACAGAACTCCCAAAAAGCCATCCAAGTCCATAAACAGTGTTGAAAATTCCATAGGCAGTTCCTCTTTTTGCAATGCCAGTAAAATCAGCAATTGCTGCCCTCATCACAGTCTCATGCATTCCCATAACTGCTCCCCAGAAGAGTATACCGAGAATGGCCAGTTCCAGTTTTCCTGTAAAGGAGAAAGGAATGAAAAGGGTGAGTAGAGGGACAGAATAAAGGATTTTTAGACCTGTTCTGTCATACATTCTCCCGCTTATCAATCCTACAATGGCATCAACCCCCATTGCAATCGCATAAATGAGAAGAATAAAGGAATCCGTAACCGAGATTGTTTTGAGATGATAGGCTATAATCGGAAAACCTGCAAACCCTGAGACTGCCAAAAAACTAAAGAGAGTATAATACCAGAATTTTCCTGACAGAGAGGTTGTTGAAGCTTGATATGAATCAAAGCTCGATCCTTGGGATGATGTTGAACCAATTTCCATTTTATGAGGTTCAGGATAGCTTTTCATCGCCATTAAAAGCAATACAATTAAAAAAACTGATGGGATAAAGAGAAAGCCGAAGCTTTCCCTAAACCCTCCTCCAGACGATAGGATAATAAAAAGGATGACTGGACCTGTTATAGCTCCAATCTGATCCATAGCCTCATGCAATCCAAATCCAAAACCTCTTCCAACTTTTTTTGTTGCATAAGAAAGTATGGCATCCCTTGCTGGAGTTCTTATTCCCTTTCCGAGCCTTTCAGAGATTATCAGAATCGCAGCTATCTTCCAAGTGTTCGCAAACATCAGGAGAGGGATTGATAACACAAGAGAATAACCTATAAAAGTCAGAAACCAGTAATTCCGGGTTCTGTCTGCAATATATCCAGAAACCAGACGTAAAAAGTAGCCCAAAAACTCCCCTGCCCCGGTGACAAGTCCAACCAGAAAGGCACTGAAACCTATTGATGCCAGATATGGTCCATAGATGCCTCTCGCACCTTCATAAACAATGTCTCCGAGAAGGCTAATGAGGCCCATCAACAGAATGAAATTGATGGCCATTCTTTTCTTGTCTTCGATTTTGCGCTGGTTCACGAGACACATATGCTGTGGTGTCAATAAAAATATTTTGAGATGTAGTTTAAGGATAGCAGGATAATAAGCATACCCAAGATAACTCTTATTATTCTTTCAGGCATGTATTTCTGGAATCTTGCCCCAAAATACATCCCGAAAAACCCTCCAGCCCCTATCATCACACCTATTGTCCAGTTCGGTGGGAAGCCAAGCGATGAGTAGTAAACGACTCCGATAATCGAAGTAACGAAAGTTGCAAAGAGGGTTGAGCCTGCTATCGTGTAAGCGGGGAGTCCAAAAACCGCAACCAAGAACGGGGCGATTATCGCCCCACCACCTATTCCATATGCCCCTCCTATTATTCCAACAACAAAAGATAGGAAAAAGAGGTAAATTACCGAAAAGGAGAACTCCTCACCCCAGAACTCATAGGAAATTTTGCTCAGGTGGAATTCCTTAACCCTGACAACCGCCTCAGGTGGAATTCCCGAAGCCACCTTTTTTTTCTGCTGATGTTTAATCTCCTGAATCCGGATTTTAAATTTGTCCTCAATTTCTTTAAGTTTCGAGTCCTGCCTGAACAAAGAATAGATCAGCCTCAACCCAAGATAAAGTAAGACGATACCAACAAAAAGCTTGAAAACTTTCGGATCCGGTAAATATGTTATCCTCACAATCGCTCCGATGAACACCCCTGGAAGGGTTCCCAGTATAATAACTAAAGCGAGAGGCCATGCAACCCTGCCTTCCCTGAAATATCTGTAAACCCCACTTGGAATTGCTATAATATTATAAACCAGATTTGTTGAGCTCACAGCCGGACTCACAAATCCGAGAACGCTTACCTGAAAGGGTAGGAGGAGAAAGGCTCCTGATATTCCTGCCTGAGCTGTAAATATTGCTATCACAAAGGAAATGAGGGGTAGGAGGAGAATCGTTATGTCCATAGCGATAATCAACCTCTCCAATAAAAAGTTTGTCTCCTTCGGATCTCAATAAGCCCCCAGTATCAACTCATCCAGCTTTACAGCCTCACAAAATCCATATAGGGTGTCAGAATTTCACATTCTTTTGATTTCACCAGAACTGTATCTTCAACCCTCACACCACCGATTTTTCTGTAATAAAGCCCTGGCTCCACTGTGAAAACCATTCCCTTTTTTATCACATCTTCATTCTCATAAATTCTCGGCTCTTCATGAACCTCCAGACCAACCCCGTGTCCGGTTGAATGAATGAGGCCTTCGCTGCTCTTACTTCTCAACGTTTTGTAGCCTCTCTCTTCGAGAATATCGCATGCTGCGTAATGAATTTCCTTTGCAGTAACTCCATCCCTGATTACAGAAATCGCTTTCTCTTTTGCAGCAATCACAGCTTCAAGCATCTCCTCCACCTCATTAATTCCCTTATCTTCAAGAATCACAGTTCGTGTGAAATCCGAATAATAACCACTCGATCTGTTTTTAGGGAATATATCTATAATTACATGTTCCTCTATCTTCCCCGAGCCGAAAAAGTGGGGATCTGCGGTTAACAGACCGCTCGATACTATTGTGTCCTCGGCCAGGAACCCCTTCCTGAAAAGATAGAGTTCAATTTCTTCTCTGAGTGCGTTGCATGAACTGATTTTATTTCTCAACAGACTGAGTGCATATTCAAATGCCTCAATTATGGCCTGACTTGTTTCTTTTATCTTTTCAATCTCGTCTCTCCTCTTTACAGCCCTCAGCTTCGAGAAGGGATTTTCCACAACCTCAACATCAATATGATCACTAAAATAAAGTGAAAGAAAGGACGGAAAGTTGGGTGGGATGAGGATTTTTCTTCCACCATGAGTTTTTATAAGTTCCAAGAGTGTCTGGGAAAGAGCTATGGTTGGATTCTTAACCTCCTTCAGGAGTTCATAAAAACCCAGTTCATTGAGGGATGCGATCTCTCTCACTCTGCTCTCCCTCTCAGCCCTTCTTCTCTCCATCTCATGGACAACAAGCAAATCCGTACCGTCGTTTCCTATCATGTAAAAGGCCGGATCGGGAATTTTAAATCCCGTTGAGTAATAAAAGTTAGCATCTTTGCTGCTCGCATACTGAACAAAGAACTGAGCATTATGCCTGTTTAGAATTTCCGGAATCATACTACCCAGATACTCTGCCAGGATTAAAATTTTGTCATTCTGCCCCAACTCCAACCCTATAACTCCAACTCCTCCACCATCTCCATCCATCTGTAACTGAAAGGGGGTCCAAGAGAGATGTATATGCTTTTCAGCCTGCTCAACTGATTTTCAAATTTTTTTCTTAACTTTTCAGCCTTCAGATCCCTCATTTCAAGATCCTGAATGGCATGTATAAGGTTTCGAAGCTGGTTGAAATCCTCAACCATCCTGAGATATATCCACTCAACAATTTCTGAACCGTCATAATTATTAGGCTGAACCGGATTTGTAGTGAAACGGGAAATAGCAGAAATAAATGCAAAGGCTGCATCCGGATTTGATCTCATCAGAGAAACCGATTTTTTACCAACTTCACTCCAGAAGTTTTTGGACTTCTTCATCGTTCTGTAGGCTTCCATCAACCCTATCAAGTGATTTTTTACGTGTTCCTGATCAAAGGCCTTCTCACCCGGCCCGTATATTTTTCTCCTTCCATCTCTTTTGCATTCTACAAACTTTTTTTCCACGAGATCCCTGAGGTGAATGGCAAGTGTTGGAGAAGACAGGTTTACCTCATCCTTAAGCGATGTAAAATCCATTTTTCTGCCGATAAGAGCAAGGAGGATCCTTCCATTGTTCTTCGAATATTCTTCTTTCTGATACATTAAGTCAGCTAACTTAACGAGTATATAAAAGTATTTCGCAGTATCTGGTAAAGTGATCTAAGCTAAACCAAAAGTCAAATGTTCAGCACTTCATCAAGCCTCTTTTGAAGAGGTCTCCTTTCAATATTGAACAGGCTGACGGCTGCTCTTCCAACTTTTTCCAAGTTTTCCTTTGTCGTATATATGCCCATTTTCCATGCATCTCTTTCAGCGTCCTTCAATGCTCTGACGATCGGGGAGCTCTCTTCAAGACTCATCAGCCTGCCATCAAGGTTCACCATTGCCGAGCTTTCCTTTGCATCCTCAAGGGGTGGAATGTCAACGATTATCTCTTCTTCATCAACTCCTGAAATCTCTGAAATTTCTCTTTCAGCTCTTTGCTCAGAAATATGCTGAATATCAACCCCGATTCTATCCAGACCAATATAAACAGCCCTTTTGTAAAGATTTCTCGAATCTATTCTGTTTATGATGTCTCTTACAAAGCCATCCTGCTGCCTTAGAAAACAGATAATGTCATAATCATCCATTTTTATAAGATTTCTCAGTTCAAGAGCTTTTTCTTCAATTGAGCGTTCAAGAGCCTTCTCATACATTTTCTTGGCAATTCTGCATACGTGGTGGTAGTAAACTGTTGGATACATCATGAATCTTGAAATCAGAAGGGATTCTGCTGCTCTCAACCCTTTCCCATCTATAATCAAATTTCCTCCATCGAAATATATCATTTTGATCAGCCTTGAAATATCAAAAACTCCATATGCGACTCCCGTGTAGTGAGAGTCCCTAACCAGATAATCCATTCTATCCGCATCTATTTCCCCAGTTATGACAGAGAACCCGCTCTTTCCAGATACATGATATGTTATTCGTTTGAGGCTCAACCCCTGACTTTCCAGCAGATCATCTATTTCTGTCCCCCTAAGGCAATCCATCAGATCCTCATGCTCTCTTCTCAAGTATTTTCTGACTACTCTCTCGCTACTGTGAGAAAATGGTGCATGTCCTGTGTCGTGAAGGAGTGCAGATGCTATGAGTTCCATCTTTGTTCTCTCGCTAACATCGGACTCGAGTTTTTCAATAAGCCTCTCAGCAACATGTAACACACCGATGCTATGCTCAAATCTTGTATGGTTGGCTCCGGGATACACAAGGCTTGCGAATCCCAGCTGCTTTATTCTCCTAAGTCTCTGAAACTGAGGAGTATCGATGAGTTCAACAATCCAGTCTTTTAAAGATATAGATCCGTGAACAGGATCCTGAATGGATTTTTGCGATTGCAATCCTGAAAAACCAGCGGGCATGAAAAATCTTCGACTGGATTAATTAAAGATATTGCGGTGTAGAGAATAACGGAAGATTTTTTAAACCCATATACATGCAGTATGTTTCAAAGGTTTCAGGGATTTCAAGGGGCGGTAGGGTAGCCTGGTTATCCTTCCGGCTTTGGGAGCTAATGTGGCCAGAACAGCCGGCGACCGGAGTTCAAATCTCCGCCGCCCCATGCTTTTGTTAAATTAAAAAGGCTTTTAGAGAGAATAGTCAGGAGAATGACCGAGAGAATAAACAAATCTGTCAGTTAGGTTCTGCCAAAACATCCGCCCCTTCAAAACCCACTCTGCAAAACCCTTAAATACACACCACGGCTATGGTGTGAAGGTGATATTATGGCACGAAAACCCGCAAGGATGTTCAGAAGACTTGAGAGGCCCCTTACAAAAAGGCAGTTTGTAGATGGAGCGCCTGGAATCAGAGTAAGGCAGTTCGACATGGGTAATAAAACCGCTGAATTTCCCGTTAAGCTTACCCTTGTCGCAAAAGAGGCAGTTCAGATAAGAGATACCGCTCTTGAAGCTGCCAGAATTGCAGCCAACAAGTTTGCCACGAGAAGACTCGGTTCCTCAAACTACTACCTCAAACTCAGAATCTATCCGCATCACATTTTAAGAGAGCACAGAATGGCCGTTGGAGCTGGGGCTGATAGAATTTCTCAGGGTATGAGGATGGCCTATGGTAGACCGGTTGGTAATGCCGCAAGAGTTCTCAAAGGCGCCAAAATAATGAGCATATGGATTAAACCAGAAGCTTTCGAGGTTGGGAAGGGAGCCCTTCGCAGAGCGGGATACAAACTTCCAACTCCAACTCAGGTAATAGTGGAGAAGGGAGCAGAACTGCTCAAAGGGAAAATCTAAGCGTTTGAGATTTGACCGATCTGGCTGGGATCTGTCAGAAATCCCGGTTTTTTATGATATTTTAAAAACTTCAAAGATGTGTGAATTTGCTCAACACTGTTTTATACCTTTTTACTAAAAAGAATTAATGGAAAAATTCAGGATACGTTCAGCCTTTAAACTGGCTCGGTTCAGAACAAAAAGGATCTTCACGCCTTACGGAGAGCTTATCATTGGAAGAAAGACTGGCTCTATTTCAGTTTCAGCTGTAAGCTGTGGTAGATCACCAAGGCTTGCAATAAAAAAAATTCTCGAGAAGCCACAGAGATTGAATTATATCATCTCAGAGTCTGCTGGAGATTTTAATGAAGGTGTTAACTTAGGTATGAACTCGGTAAACATAATGCCTGTAGATGAAATAACTTTTCTGAAAGATCTGAATTCAAGATTCAATGCCAAAACAGACATTATTATTGATTTTGATCTCCTGAAAAGTTTTCTGGATAAATTCGATGACCCAAAAAGGGGACTTGCGGTGATAAATTCCCTTTTTCAGCTTTACATGTATCATGAATTTCCTGAACTTTTCTTTCACTCAAAAGAGGGATCAAAAAGGATTGAGAATGAAAACGAGATCCCCATGCTCGAAGAATTGAAAAAAATGGGTTTTGTTGTATCTTATCCAAAAGATAAATATGCAAGAGTCAGGCTTAACGCATTAACAAAAGACGGGCTTGAGATCTCAAGAGCCGCCTGTGAGAAGATGCTCAGAATGAAAGAGGATGAACTTGAAAAATTAATCCATAAATTCGAACCAGAAATTATTTTCTTTATTGTGGCAGGAACGATAGATAAAAAAGGAATGAATATTGTGCTGAGAGAGCCGGATTCAGTACTGGCTCTAAAATCGGTTAAAAATAACAGTATTTACTCCATCCTTCCGAAAATATACTCTTCTGATCTGACGTACCTGAAAAGCTTCAAAAAAGCTGAAAATTTGCTGAGAGCTCTTGCCATGTTCATAACTGAATTCGTGATTTATGATGAGGCGATCAGGTTCTTCGATGAGCTTTCAAAGATTGGGTTTGCCGTAAGAACGAAAGTTTATTCAAAGGCTGGGGTAGGATTGGGAGAGGAGTACCGTGCACCCCTGGAGGTTGCTGAGTTTTTAATGGACAGATGTTATTTTGAGGTTGAAGATGAACTTTTAAAAGAGTTCGCTGGCTCATTTGCTCACCTCTATGGAAATATTTTCGACAAAACCATTGCCAGTAAAAGAGTGATCGAGTTGTTTCTCAAATTTGGGCTCAGTCTGGATGAGATAAGGGAGATTCTTTCCAGCAACCCAGAAGAATCAACCCAGCCAAAAATAAGGATGGCTGAAACCGTAACCAGAATAATGCAAAAACTAAAAAAGATGTGAAATCAAATCAGGATTTCAGATGAACAGCTTAACCTTTACCTCTCTGAAATCTCTATAGTGTTCCACAATCTCCTTTCCTTCAATGAAGGGGATTCCATTTTCTTCCGCATAGATTTTTGCCTTTTCCTTTGTCAGTGCCTTTCCGGTTTCAGCATCAAGCATCTCACAAATCGCAACTGCAGGAGCTATACCAGCCATTTCTGCAAGAGCCACACTCAGCTCTGTCTGACCAACTCTGTCATATGTGAGATTAATTGCGGCCCTCAAAACCGCAACATGTCCCGGAGACCTGAATTCACTGGCTAGATCGAATTCCCCATTGGTCATAACCATATCAACAACTTCCCCCAGTCTCCTTATTGTCAGTGCCCTGTCGATATCTGTCACTCCAGTAAACGTATCTCTGTGATTCACCCAGAGTGCAAAAGAAGATCTTGTATCATATTTTATATCATCTCCATTGCTCAGAGTGAAAAGCTCGGGCATTTTCTCGCTTGCAGCAAGAAGCACATCCTGCATGAACGGGATTGTAAGTTTTTCAGCAGCAATGGGATGTACTGCTACACAAATTAACCCACCACCATCTATCCTCATCATCGCAACATCCCTGCTCGTCACATTCGCAGCCGGAATTGCGATATCGGTTTCCCCTTCTCTATGATCAAAATCATAAAGAAGAACAGGTTCTCCTTTTCTGAATGCTTTAAGAGCCTCTTCAATCATAAAAACACCTCCACTTCAACAAAATCACCGTCTTTAAGCCCGAGCTTTTCTCTTAACTTAACAGGCGAAATGACTTCCAGCACATCCTTTGGATAATGTGTTCTTCTTGGAAGTACAACCGCCCCATCAAACTCGCCTATCCTGCACTTGAAGGCCTTAACCTCTCCAAAGGTCCTGTCTTCAGTTTTGAACCCGGAAATGATTATCCCTTCCTCCTCATCTATTCTCCTTCTAAGGTATGCCTGCTCCTTTGGTAGCTTTAAATTAAGTGTTCCTGGATAGGGATTGAAGCCAAGCTTTTCAATGAACTGCTTTTTGTATCCCTCAAGCGAGACGTAGTATCTGCCTTCTCCAACCCCGCTCATAACCTTGCCTCTGATGAAAATCTCTTCAACTCCTTCGAATATCTTCCTGTAGTCCAGATACTCCCTGTAGAGGAGTTTTTCCCCTTCTTCGGTTATCACAACATACTGTCCATCTTTTTCAAGAGTTCTCAAAATAAGGCCGCTATCTTCGAGTTCCTTAAGCTTCCTTGCTGCAGTTTGAAAACTCTGATCAATCTTCTCACCAAGTTCCTTGGAGCTCAACTTAACAACCCTTTTATGGGCATCCATCAGTGCTAACTGCTTAAGTATCGACAACATGTTTCTCAGTAATGAGATGTTTCTCTCCGACTATCATATAAATTTTTTGGATGCTTCTCAAAAATTATAAGATTAATTGTTAAGTTACCCATAATACCAATGAATGCTAAAGTCGTAGAGAGTTAATGGCTATAGCCATCATATAGACGACAGCCATATAATATCCAGTTAACAGGAACGTATCAACAAATACTTGAAAGAAAAATTAAATAAATAAGAGTATTATCTAATTTGAGAACATGTTTTTCAACTCTCTTTTGTTGATTTTACCAACACTCGTCTTGGGTATCTCATCAACAAAAACTACTCTGTCTGGAATTGCCCATTTTGTAATTTTTCCCTCCTCAACGAACTTTGCAAGGTGCTTTTTGATATCCTCTTCACTAACCTTCCCTTTCTCTTTGTCATCTATTTTCACTATTACCAGTGGTCTCTCACCCCACTTTTCATCAGGAACCCCTATAGCTGCAGCTTCAATAACAGCAGGATGCATGCTGATAAGATTTTCCAGAGTTAAGGAGCTTATCCATTCTCCACCGCTCTTTATCACATCCTTTATCCTGTCAACAATAGTTACATACCCGTATTCATCAACTACCGCGATATCTCCGGTATGCAGCCAGCCTCCTTCCCAGAGCTCCTTTGTCTTCTCCTCATCCCTATAATATGCCTGAGTGAGCCATGGGGCCCTCACGACAATTTCTCCCATCTCCTTCTCATCTGGCTTAACCTCAGTCCAGTCCTCTTTAATGACCTTAAGCTGAACAAGTGGAGCCGGAAATCCAGTTTTGATAAGAAAGTCAATTTTGTCATCTCTGTCAAGCAGCTCCTTCTTGAGATTCGCTGCTGTAAGAAGTGGACAGGTTTCTGACATGCCATAAGCAGCCATAATCTCAATGCCCTTATCCATAGCCCTCAATGCAAGTCCTTTTGGCAGCTTCGATCCCCCAATAATTATTTTCCACCCATCAAACCTCATCTCTTCAGGAGTTGCAGTTACGATCATGTTAAGTATCGTCGGAACGCAGTGGGTGAATGTGACACCTTCGGTTTTAACAAGTCTCACTATCATCTCTGGCTCATATCTGCCTGGATAAACCTGCTTCATGCCTAAAAGGGTTGCAGCATATGGTACTCCCCAGGCATGAACATGGAACATTGGAGTGAGAGGCATGTACACATCATCACCCCTGAACCTCACCGGACTTTCGTATGCTGAGAAAGTCGTTATAAGGCCAAAGGTGTGCAGAACGAGCTGTCTGTGGGTGAAAAAGACACCCTTTGGTCTTCCGGTTGTGCCGGTTGTGTAGGAAAGGGTTGCGGTTGTGTTCTCATCGAGGTCGGGAAAATCGTAAACAGGGCTTGCCTTCTCAAGAAGGGATTCATATTCGAGGTCTGTTTCAGCTGGTGAGTCTGACATAACAACGTATGTCTTTACAGTTTTGAGTTTGTCCTTGACAGACTCTATCAGCGGGAGGAAGTCGCTGAAAACAAGAACGATCTCATCTTCAGCATGGTTCATCGTGTATACTATGTCCTCTGGGGAGAGGCGAACGTTCACTGTGTGCAGGATTGCTCCCATCATTGGGATCGCGAAATAGCATTCTAAGTAGCGATGACTGTCCCAGTCCAGGACAGCCACCTTGGTGCCCTTCTTAACACCAAGGCTTTCTAAAGCGTTTGCAAGTCTGTGCACTCTTTCATAGAGGTCTTTATAGGTGTATCTTCTGATGTCCCGGTATACTATTTCCTGTCCTGGAGCCCATCTGACACCATGCTCCAGGATGTGTTTTAACAAGAGTTGGAAGTCGTACATGTCTCAATAGAGATATCTATCTTTTAAAAAATTTACTTTTTTTAAGAAATATAAATTATAATATACTATAATTGAACATTCCATCACTATTTAAAATTTTCCTGATTTGAATGTTTAATCATTCTAATTAGCATATATACCGAAAGTTCTTTAAAGGACAATACATATCAGCATAATAATTATGACAGATCAGGAGCTTCTCAAAAATTTGTTGGAGGGCTCATTAGTGGGCATTTTTCTGGTCAAAAATTACAGATACATGATAGTAAATAGAATTGTTGAGAGAGCCACGGGATACACAAAAGATGAACTCTATTCAATGAACGCTCTTGACATAGTATCAGACGAATATAAAGAAATAGCAAATTCGAATTATATCAAATGTCTGAAGGGTGAAAAGGTCAAACCCTTCGATGTTGTCTATATTCGAAAGAGTGGCGAAAGGAGATGGGCAACAGTTTTGATGCGAAGAATAAAGTATAAAGGTGATTTTGCAGTAATAGGTAACTGGCTTGATGTTACAGATAAAAAAATTCTTGAGTCAGAATTGCAAAAAACAAAGGAATTTCATAAAATGCTTACAGAAGGATCCCTAGCAGGGATATATATTGTCCAAGATGAGAAATTCATTCATGTTAACCCGGAAATGGAGCGAATCACGGGCTATTCGAGAGAGGAACTTTACCAGATCGACCCATTCAGCCTTATACATCCAGATTATTCAGATACTGTCAGGGAAAGATACCTCAGAAGACTGCGCGGAGAGCCAGTTCCAGACCATTACCAGTGGGAAATTTTAACAAAAAAAGGAGAAAGAAAGTGGGTAGAGGTTAGATCAACAAGGATACTCTACAATGATAAACCGGCAATTCTGGCCACTGTTATTGACGTTGATGAGCTAAAGAAAAGGGAATCTGAATTAAACAGGTTGCTGGAATACCTAAAATCGCTTAATCGAATACTCAGGCATGATATAATCAACGATATAACAATAATACAGAATTATCTCGATATATATCTTGAAAACGAGAATAAAGAATTCATCGACAAGGTGATGCAGCGAACGAGCCACATTATAGACATTATAAACAACATCAGTGGTCTTGAGGAGGTTTCACTGTCTGAAGAGCGTACACTAAATCTGAGATCGATTTTAGAGGAAATAGTTTCTGAGAATCCAGATGTTGAAATCAATGCATGCTGCCCTGAGAGTATTGAAGTTGCTGGAAATGGTCTTCTTAAATCGGCTTTCTGGAACCTCATATCAAATTCAATCAAACATTCTGGAGTAAAAGAGTTGAGAGATTTAAAAATAAAATTAGATGTTAAAGAAGAGGATGAATTTGTTAGAATTGTTTATTCTGATAACGGTAAAGGTATACCAGAAGAGATCCGCGAGGCTATTTTCGATGAGGGTTTTAGCAGTGGATCGGGCTCAGGTTTTGGTATGTTCTTTGTTAAAAAGGTGGTTGAAAAATATGGTGGGAGTATAGAGGTTCTGGAGAGCGATGAAGGGGCTAAATTCCTTATCAGACTGAAAAAATCAATAAATTAAACAGATATTATATAATAAATAAAAAATAAGTTACATTACTGATCTCCGTATTCTTCAAGTACATCCCTCAAATATATGCTGTGCTGACCGAGCTTGCCCTCATAATTTCCGCTTGAGATTCTCACAACACCATCAACTCTGCTTGCAACCTCCATGCAAACATACATGGCTTTTTTAAGGATATCCTGATTTATAGCATTGAATACAATTTCCGGAATAGCTTTGACCCCATCAGGAACCTTGGAATCGGGTATCTTTCCTTTAAGTGTGGGACAGAAGTAGTGGTTCGTCGTGGGACCTATCTCAGGGTATTTTGTTTCTGGTTTTGAGCCTGCCGAGCATATACCAAAAGATGTTATTACACCATCAATCTGCTGAAGTGCTTCAACTGCAAGCTCGCCAGCTTCAAGGGCAGCTTCCTCGCTCTCACAGAAATACCATATATTTCCACCTGCAATACCTTCAGAGTACCCTATGTATCTTTCGATGATGAATTCACCAAACATTATGGGCACTCTAATGACTTTTCTCCCCCACAGTTCCTCTTCCCATTCGTAGCCATCTCCACACCTTCCAACATTGAGTTCAGCATCGAATTTTGTCTCGCTATCTGTTGCGTTGAAAACCCTTGTTGTTGGAACCACAAGCACACCCTGTCTGAGTCTTTTACTCATTTCTCTCATGAGAACGTCGTAAAACTTCTTACTTTTCTGAACCCATACCTGCGCAATCGCACCGTGTCTTCCGTCAGGAGTTTCGTTTGGATTGAGCCATCGATCTACACCACCCTCAGATTCGCCAAAAACAGTCGAAGGTAGAGCTGTTGATCCGTATGCAGCACTCTTGAGAAGCCATTTATGTTTTGCTGTTATAATAAATCTCGAATAGATGCCATCAAAAGCCTCGCAGTATGTATCATCAACTGGCACTCCATTTATTTCAAGTCCCATATTTCTTAAAGTAATATGGGAAATAAAAGGGTTCCGTTTGCTATCTTATAATTCTAAATTTCAGATCGATCACTCCATCCCTGAAAAACCACAACTCCTGAACTTAAGTTCTCCTTTCTCAAATCTTTCCTTCCAGCCAGGAAATGTCCGGCATATCCGAGCTTCAAACCAGATACACGAATGTTTTCTACCATCGAACTCATAAAATTTGCATGTTTCGCATTTCATGTATGTCAAATTACTTTGACTTCTATTTAAGTTTTTTTGATTTTACTCTCTGAGTTATCATCAATCATTCACACCATGAAAAATCCAGATGGCAAGAAATTTTAATCCGCTTAAACACCCCATTCCTGATGATAAGAATTGATGGAAAATATGGTGAGGGTGGAGGGCAGATTTTGAGAAGTACAATTGCTCTTTCATGCCTCACAGGAGAAAGCGTTGAGATCACCAATATACGGGCAAACAGACCGAAACCAGGTCTGGCTGCTCAACATCTTAAGGGAATTGAGGCAGCAAAATTGTTGACAGATGCCCGTGTTGAGGGACTCAGGCTCGGTTCCACGAGAATCGCTTTCCATCCCGGAGAAATTAAATCCGGGAAATTCAGAATTGATATTGGTACTGCTGGAAGCGTTACCCTGATTCTCCAGTCTATTCTGCTCCCTGCCCTTGTGAGAGGCTGTGAACTTCATATTACAGGTGGAACAGATGTGAAATGGGCTCCTCCTACCGACTATGTGAAAAACATCCTCCTCAAAGCCCTATCCAAGCTTGGAGTAAAGTGTGATATGGAAGTCATTTCAAGAGGTTACTATCCAAAGGGAGGGGGGAAAATAATAGTGGTTGCTGAAGAATCCTCTCTTAAGGGTTTTGATTTTTCTGAGTGCACTAAAACAGCGAATAATGAAATGAAAATTTATGGTATAAGTCACTGCTCCAACCTGCCAGAAAGTGTGGCCGAGAGACAGGCCAATTCAGCGACAGAATTTCTTGAAAGGTCCGGTTACAGAACTGAAATAGAGATAGAAGTTAAAAAATCCTTCTCAACAGGAAGTGGAATAACCCTGTGGAGAGATTACAAGGGTGGAAGTTCACTTGGTGAGAAGGGAAAGAGAGCTGAAATCGTTGGAGTTGAGGCTGCTAAAAACATTTTGAATGAACTGAACATGGATGGCTGCTTTGATTCTCATCTTGCTGATCAGATAATGGTCTTCGCTGCTGCCGCGAAAGGGAGAACCCTATACACAACAACCAGGATTACAATGCATCAGAAAAGCAATGCATATGTTATCAGCAAGTTCTTTGGAGATGTGATCGAGATGGAGAGAGGGAGCATAAAGATAGACGGTTCCGGGATTATCTGAGATTATGAATCAAAACTCACAGATAATTCACAGATTACTCATATCTCAACGCTTCAATGGGTTCGAGTTTACTTGCCTTGAAAGCAGGATAAAGTCCACTTAAAACAGCAGTAATCAGTCCGAAGAAAATACCTTCCAAGATCGATACAATCGTGGCAGTGGTGAAAAGATACTTGGCAGATTGAAGAATCGCCATTTCAATAAGATAACCACCAAATATGCTCAAAAAGCCCCCTGTTATGCTTCCTATGATGCCCAGGATTAATGCCTCATAAAGAAATATGCGCAGGATCGTTTGCCTGCTGGCTCCTACTGCTCGCATAACCCCTATTTCTTTCGTCCTTTCAAGGGTAGACATGAGCATGATGTTAAGTATGCTAACTCCCGCAACAAGCAAAGATATCCCTGCAATGGCAATAAGAAAGAGATTTATCTGAGCGAATGCTTCAGTTATCCTTTCAATGATTGTCCTCATCTCAAAAACCTTGATCTTTTCCCCTCTTAAGTTAATTAGTTTATCAACTGAATCTTTGAACCTCTCAATATCCTCAAGCTTGGCGACCTTTACAATAATCATTGAGTAACCAGATTCGCCAAATATTTCCTTGAAGTCGTTTTCAGAAATAAATATGGCTTTGTTGGGATTTATGTCGAACCTTGCTCCCTCTTCCTTCAATATTCCCGATACCCTCATTTCTTTGCCATCAACCACTATTTTGCTACCTGCACGTAACTTGAGGCGTTCGGCAAGATTGTTTCCAACAACACAGCTACCCCTCAATTTTGCACTTCCTTCTTCTATCTCAAAGAGCTCATCAACCGCATTCTGATCGATTCCATAAACTAAAAGATACATTCTCTTACTTTCCGTTTCCACAAGTGCTTGCTTGTTCTTCAGAGGAGTTACCAATGAGAGGTAGGGAAGCTTTTCAATTTTAGAGACCGTCGCCCTGTCGATAGACATATAACCCGCAGAAAAGGATGGTGTAACTATAATCTCATTTGCCACATCCTGGAAATTCTCAAGTACAGAAAGCTTCAATCCCTCACCGAATATCCCGATGGATGAGATTGCCATGACTCCTATGACTATGCCGATGATTGCCAGAACGCTCCTCATTTTTGTCCTCATCAAATTCCTTTTCGCGAGCTCAAAATACATCCTTTCACCTTTTGCATCCTTATTTCCTGTTTGTTCAGTATAATCCCATCAATATTCAATCGATAATTGTCCCATCTCTTATCCTAACCATTCTCTGAGCATATTCAGCAACAGCAGGATCGTGTGTTACAAGGATGATCGTTACTCCCTGTTCTCTATTGAGACGGGTGAGAATATCCATGACAACCTCTCCACTCTTCGTATCAAGATTTCCTGTTGGCTCATCACAGAGAAGTATCTCCGGATTGTTGGCTAAGGCTCTGGCTATAGCTACACGCTGTTGCTGACCCCCACTGAGTTCTGTAGGTCTTCTATTCATCTGTTGTTCCAATCCTACGATTTTTAAAAGCTCCATAGCCCTTTTTTCCCTTTCATGTCTGGAAACTCCCTTAAAAATCATCGGAAGTTCTACATTTTCAAGTGCAGAAAGAGTAGTAATCAGGTTGTAGTGCTGAAAGATAAAACCGATTGTATCTCTTCTGAGCTTTGTTAACTCACCATCATTCAGTTCAGAGGTATCAACGCCTTTTACAAGCACTTTCCCTTCTGTTGGTCGATCAAGACAGCCAATCATGTTGAGGAGCGTGGATTTTCCGCTGCCTGATGGACCCATAATGGCTATCGATTCCCCCTTTTCGACTTCCATTGATACCCCATTCAGGGCATAAACCTTCTCTGAACCAGAAATGTATATTTTGTAGACGTTCTCAAGCTTTACTATCATAAGCTTTCGTAACTATTTCCTTGATTTTAACCAGGCCGCAATGACGATGATCACAATTAGAATACCAGCTATTCCAGCATAAAGGAGAGAATTGCCGGCTGAGGGTTCAATTTTCTTTATCTCTGGCATCTCAATTTCCTTATGTAACTCCACAGTCCTGCCAAGTTCATTAACCCATGATACTTTCAATTGGGCTGGGGCTGCACCAGGCTGACGTGGAAATACGAATTCGAAACTGTAAAAGTCTCCAGACTCAATCTCACCCACAAAGAAGTTCTTTGTGATATTTCCGATGCTCATTTCCAGCATGACATCCCGTGTGTTCCCCCACCCACTATTGCTGAGATCACCAGTTATTTTTATTTCGTTAAGGTTTCTTTCAACCTCTATGTTGCTTACACTGATTACATCCTTGTCGATTGCACTGATCTGGATATCTCTCTGAAGATAATAGTCGTTCCCCATTTCATCCTTGAACATTACTGTCACCTTTATTACATTGTTTCCAGCTTTTTCAGGAGAGAACATAAAGGAGAACTTCACACTTTCCATGGGTTTAAGGAAGGGATATTCCTTCTGTTCCTCAGAGAGGATTTCTGAGCTGGATCCTGAGGGCGTTTCCAGTTTCACAACAAGTCCATAAATGTTATCGTTTCTTAAATTAGTAACGCCAACATTTATTATCGTTACATCATTGACCGGAACGATCGAATAGGTTGAATTGGCAGTGAGAAATACGCCCTTGCTATCTGAATAATCTGGCATAATTTTCCGGATTATCTCGTGATAGTTTCTCCCATTGTAAAAAGAGATCTTGAATTCCAGCTCCTTTTTTTCTTCAGGATATACTTTAAAAACACCTTCTGCACTTTCTGCACTGTCAAAATAAATCAATTTGGGTTCTGATTTGAATAACGGTTCAACTGTTATTCTCCTGGCATCCACCGGACTTGCGATGGTAAATTCTACCTGATTTACTTCCTTAAGTACGAGACCGGATTTTTTCAGCACAATTGAGGGAAAGTTATTCTCAACAATCACGTTAAAAATCTGCTTTATTGTGCCATTTTTAGAACTCACACTCACTTCAACAGAATATCTTCCCGCTTTGGTGGATTTCAATGTAAATGGCAGTTCATAGAACGAACCAGATGATATTTTCCCTATACCCGTAACGATCCATGGAGAGATTGTTATCCCTTCAGGTGCCTTGAAGGTTATACTTACTATTTCTTCATCCTTTGAACTGGAGATAAGGAGCTTACAATCTGCATAATCCCCTGGAAGGAGGGTTTCTGGAGTTATTTCAACTTTTTTTATCTCAATTGCATCCACTGACAGTATAAATGGCAATATAAGAAGCAATACAATACCAATTTTATGCAGCCCATAAAGTTTCATATTCTTCACTCCGTTCGTGTAGTTCTTCACTTCGTTCGTGTAGTAGCAATAACTACGACAATATTTAAGGTTTTCTGCAACAGGTTAAATTATACTGATCATGGGCGAGGACTAATTCCCTTTGTCCTTAGGAAGAAGGGAGGATAGCCATCCAAGATACTCCCCAACAGATCTTGTCTGTATCCATACCTTCCCCGTTCCCTTGAATTCCGCAACGAGACCTTCGCCACTTAAAAGAGTTGCCTTTAAACCTCCCGCCCTTGCAATGTTAAAACTCAGCGTTTCCTCAAAAGCAACTATATGACCCGTATCAACCTTCAGTGTGCCATCAACATCTATGCTTTCAATCCCGCCGAAAGATGAGAGCCACACATCTCCGTCGCCTTCGAGTTTAAGCAAAAAAAGGCCCTCGCCTGCAAAGAAAGTTCTCCTTCCACCCCACTTAGTATCGATATTAATGTCAGGAGATGATGCAAGAAATGCACCGCTCTGAGCAAAAAGTCTTCCGCTAACCGGTATATATGTGATATCCCCCTGATACGGAGGAGCTAACCCCAGCAGGCCCTTTCCCTTTGATACAAAACGATTTACAAAGAAAGACTCGCCACCCAGCAAGGATCTCTTAAGCCCTCCAAAAAGCCCTCCCTTCATTTCAGTTTTCAGCTCAACATTCCTCATGTAAACCATTGCTCCTGTTTCCGCCTGAATTTCATCTCCGCTTTCAAGCTCAAATTCAAGAAGACTGTAACTTGGTTTGGAAAGTATTCTATATTTCATGTGTATTTGTTTGAGAAAGAGCTATTAGAATTTTTTTATGTTCATAGAGTTTAGCTTATGCGAACTCAACCTATATAGTTTATGATGTTTTATTAATTATAGCTTAATTCAAAGTTTTAGATCACTCCATAACCACTATAAACCCTATTTCCTCCAATTTCCTAACTGCTTTTGCCAGATCTTCATCCCTGACAAGTATATGATCAGTAGTATAGGATGAGATTACAAATATGCTTATCCCCTCATCGGCAAGAGCCTTCGAGATCCTGGCAATGAACCCCACTGTTCCGAAAGGTAACACCATATCAAAGGATAATAACCTATAACCCCGTTGAATTTCAATGAAATCCCCTTCCCTCGACTCTTCGATGACGATTGTAATTTCATCCCCATACCTGATGTTCGCAAAGGCATCTGGATCAATTTTTGTAGATTTTAAAATTGAAAACCTTTCCCTCCAGACCTTAACCACTTTTTCAGATTCTTTCACAATAATTCCTGAATTCTGAATCCTTTAAAATTTTCCTTTACTCAAATTCAGTTGAGTGTACCAAAATACCCAGATACTAAAGTGAATGTCTCGGGAAACTTATGCCTTTAATTTTAATCCAATTTCCATCATTTTCCGACCTTTATCTGCCTGTTCTTCGGAATAAAATTTCTGATCACGCCATCCCTAAGCTTTCCACATCCCAGAAAATAACTGCCGCACTTCAGAATCACATAACCATCTGAAATTTCCCTATACTCTCTTCCAGATTTGAAGTTTAGATTCATTGAGTTCAAATTCAGGTTTTCTCCCATCATCCATTTTTCCACATCTTCCCTGTTTATTTCAACCACATTTTTCGTTGCCAGCCTTCCAACAAGGAATGAACCTTCTATCGATAGCCTCAACCCATCCTTTTCCAGCTTTCCAAAATAAAATCCATGGTGGATAAAATCCAGATGATCGGGTTCACCCTCAAATTCCTCACATCTGAAGGCATATATCCTGTCTTTCCCCATCTCTTTCAATTCGAAATCTACCTTTTCCACCCCGAACTGCTCTCTCAATAACCCAATGACCTTTTCTATTTTCTCCTCTGAATCCTTTCCGGATTTCTTTCCGGATTTCTTTCCGGATCTTTTTATCGAATCCCCGTTCTCCTTCATATGATCACCCCTTAAGGATCTTTGCAACAAAAAAGCCTTCTGTATTGTTGTCCTGAGGGTGTATCCTGAGACATTTTTTCACTTCGCTGTCGTATTTTTCCCCTTCGAACTCGGTGAAGGGTTCTCTACCCTTCACCGGGATTTTTATTTCCTCAAGAGTCGCATCGGTCGTTGATAAAAGGCTGTCAACAACCTCTTCATTTTCCATCGGATCGAGTGTGCACGTTGAGTAAACAAGAATGCCTCCTGGCTTTAAAGTTCTGTATGCTGCCCTGATGAGTTGTTTTTGCAGTCTGGAGAGAGCAACCACATCTCTCATTTTCCAAATTTTCATGTACTTGAAGTTCTTTCTTATCATTCCAACATTGCTGCATGGAGCATCAAGCAAAACCCTGTCAAACCTGTTTTCCCATTTTCTAAAGGTTCTGCCATCCATCATAGTAACCTTTGCAATCAAAACTCCGCATTTTTGAATGTTGGATATGAGCACATTCAGGCGTGAAAATTTAACATCATTGGCGATAATGCATCCCCTGTTTTCCATATATGCGGCGATCTGAGTTGTCTTTGCTCCGGGAGAGGCAGCCATATCCAGAACTTTCATGCCAGGTCTGAGCTCAAGAATCACGGGCGGTATCATCGAACTCGCTTCCTGAGAGAAGATGAGGCCAAGCTGATGTTCAACTGTTAAGGTTATCCTGCCCGATCTCACACCAGTATTAACAAAAAAACCCTCCTCACACCAGGGAATCTGTCCAAGTTCAAAATCATTCTTTAAATTTTCAACAATCTCTCCAATTCTTCCCCGTTCAATTTTAAGTGTATTGACTCTTATACTCTGCCTCAAAGGCTTTGCCATGTACTCCAAGAATTCCTGACTTGAATCTATTCTGGAATATCTGTCGAAGAATTCAGAATTTTCTTTGAAGATGTCCGCAGGTTTCATTAGCATTACCATCTTACAGCGATTAAAAAATTGATTGCAAAACGTGTTACTGAATCGAAAAGTTTATGATGTTACCACTTCCCACCCTTTCATCATGAAATCGAGAATGAATCCGGCAATCATCACATTAATTGTAGCGATAATTTTCGGTGGATTTTTTGCTGGTTGTGTTCAGTCTGAACCGGAGAAGTCCGAGGAGAAAATTTCAGTAAAAGTCGGCATATTACCGATCGAGGACGCTCTTCCCTTCGTGGTTGCTGATGAGGAGAAGATATTCGAGAAATACGGCCTGGATGTCGAAGTTGTGCAATTCCAGAGCGCTATCGAGAGAGATAGTGCATTCACATCTGGGCAGGTGGACGCAGTCCTCACCGATCCTCTTGCGGTGATTCTCCTGAGGAACGGAGGACACAAAATACAAATAGTCTCTATCTGTCTGGGAAAAACGCCTGAGGAGGGAGTTTTTACAATTCTTGCAGCCCCGGATTCATCCATCAGTTCAGTAAAGGATCTTGAAGGAAAAACCATCGCAATATCGAGCAACACAATAATTGAATATATCACAGATATCATGCTCGAAAAATATGGTGTAAAAGCAGAGAAAGTTGAGATCAAAAGCATACCGCTGAGAATGCAGACACTTCTGGACAATAAGGTGGATGCTGCAACACTCCCCGAGCCGCTTGCAAGTCTTGCAGAGCTGAAAGGTGCCAAAAAAATAATGTCAGATGCGGATCTTGAAGACAGTATTTCACACACAGTTATAGTCTTTAATGAGAACTTTGTTAAAGAGAAAAAGGATGTCGTGAAGAACTTCCTCAAGGCTTACGACGAGGCTGTCGAGAGAATAAACTCAAATCCAGACAGATACAGAGAGAAGTTCATCCAGATTGCAAGGGTTCCAGAACCGCTTGCAAATAGCTATAAAATGCCAGTTTATCCCAAGACGGAGAGATTTCCGGAAGAGTACTATAGTATGTATCTGGAATGGGCGATGCAAAAGGGACTTCTGAAGGGTGAGATTCCCTACAGCGAGGCAGTTGCTGAGATGGATGGATAATGGGGAACGTAGAGTTTCGAACTAAATTTTAATTAAATTTAAAAAGAAATCATACATCCAGATATGTGAAAATGATAGAAGCAAGAGATATATCGATGACGTATCCTGACGGCACTCAGGCTTTAGAGGATGTTTCATTCGTGGTTGAGAGGGGTGAGACGTGTGCCATCATAGGTCCTTCAGGCTGTGGAAAGTCCACACTTCTCTTCATTTTTTCCGGTTTACTCGCTCCAACAGAAGGGGAAGTTCTGATTGATGGCGAACCTGTTAAATCACCGAGAAAGGATGTATCTTTGATTCTACAGGATTATGGTCTTTTTCCCTGGAAAAATGTCAGAGATAATATCACCATTGGTATGGAGATACGCGGAGTTTCCAAGAAAAAGAGGAGTGAAGTTGCTGATACTCTCATCAAAAAGCTCGGTTTAAGTGGATTTGAAAAATATTTCCCCAAACAACTTTCAGGAGGGATGAGACAGAGAGTTGCCTTTGCCAGGGCATTAGCCCTTAAACCCTCAATTATGCTGATGGATGAGCCGTTTTCATCCCTTGATGCGCTTTCAAGAGAGAGTCTGCAAAACTTTTTGATTGATATATGGTATGATACCCGTTCAACCATTCTGCTGGTTACGCACAGTATTGAAGAGGCAGTACTGCTTGGAAAGAAGATCGTAGTACTGACAAACAGACCTGGCAAGGTTAAGAAGGTTATTGAAAATGAAGGAGCTGCAAAACCAGAATACAGATTTGAGGAGGATTATTTTGAGAAATGTCAGGAAATAAGAAGAATAATAGGGCTAAAAGAATGAAAAACGAAAGGATTAAAGGATATCTGATGGCGTCAACAATTCTTCTGGCATTGTGGGGACTAACATCCATCGTGGCAAATTCGCCAGCATTACCATCTCCAGTGATCGTTATAATATCCTTTATCTCAACTCTCCCCGATCTTGCACCTCATTTCCTCACAAGCGCCTTCAGAGTGATCTACTCCATCATTTTTGCCCTCTCGATTGCGGTTCCCATTGGCATGCTCAGCTACCAGGACAGGATTGACAGAATCGTAGCCCCATTCATATATCTCCTCTACCCGATCCCACATATCGTTCTTCTGCCCTTGATCATCCTCCTTTTTGGAATTGGGGATGCATCCAAAATAATTCTCATTTCCATGATAGTATTTTTCCAGATTCTTGTAACAACAAGGGACGCTTCAAGGAATGTGAGTGATTACTACGTCATCTCTCTCAGATCGCTGGGAGCCAGCAACAGAGATATCTACAAGCACGTAATATTTCCCGCATCCCTTCCAAAAATCCTTACAGCAATGAGGATCAGCATCGGGACAGCAATTGCAGTTCTGTTTTTTGCAGAATCCTTTGCAACCACCAGTGGACTGGGCTACATAATCCTGGATTCATGGAGCAGAGCGGATTACGAAGGATTGTATTCTGGAATCGTTTCCATGGCTCTTTTAGGATTTACATTATATCTGTTCGTGGAATTTCTTGAGAGGAGACTCTGCAGATGGGTTTAAGTATTGTCAAGAGACAATATTAATAATCCAATCCCCGGAGATCGCTCACTCTGCTGTCCATTCCTATTCCTTCAAAAAGTTCCCTATAGCCTTCTGAAGTTTCTCTGCAATAACCTTCCCGTCAATCTTGCCCCTGAACTCCTTCATCACGATACCCATTAATGGTTTAAAGGCCATTTTACCTCTTTCTCTCACAAAATCTGCTTTTTCTCTCAACAGGTTATCTATAAATATATCAAGCTCGTTTTCTCCTTTCGTTCCAATTTCTTCCGTTATTTTTTCAGCCACCTCATCCGGCAGAGCAACAGGGTTTTCACAGAATGCTCTCAAAACCTCTAATGCACCCTCTTTGGCAATTTTTCCTTCAATTATGAGCTCGAGAGTGGTCTCAAAATGCTCCTTTCTTAAATTATCCACTTCCAAACCTTCCTTTTTTAATTCAGAAGGGCTCAGATGGATAACTCTTGCGACGAGAGAAGGTGGTAGTCTTTCAGAATACTTCTCAAAAACATCCCTGAATGGTGAATCAGCGATGATGTATGCAAGATCCTCCGGTAGTCCCATTTTCATGTATCTCTCAGCCCTTTCAGAGATTAACTCTGGAATTTCCACTTTGAGGAGTTCCTCATCAACCACCACATACGGCACATCCGTTTCTGGATACATTCTCGCAGCCCCAGGGAGTGGTCTGAGATAAGAGGTGGATCCATCTTCATTCGCCTTTCTGGTCTCTTCAGGAACGCCAACCATGCAGATCTGGGCCCTTTCAGCTATCCTCTTTAGAGTGTTTTCCACCCTGCTTTTTGGACCTGCTGCCAGTATAATTCCATCTTCATCACGGGCCTTCAGTAACTTTCTCAGCTGATCTACCTCTTCGGATGTCACGCCATAAGCAGGAAGCTCATCCGTGTGAAATATTCCCCCAAGACCAAATGTCTTCGAAATATCGGCAAATTCTGTCCCTAATCGTCTTCCAGGCTGTATTTCAAACCCTATCAAACCTGAAAAACCCTTCAGAAGTATTGCTCCAATAAACTCAGCTCTTTTCAGTACCCGGGATTTTGTTTTCTTAAAGATATGTGATACATCATGAATTCTTCCATCTACACTCGCATCTCTTTTTCGGAGCTTATCCCTGATTTTCAAAAGGTTTACCTGCCTTAACACCTCATACTCAACGATTTTATCGAGGATTTCAAGCGTCTGTACACCTTTAATTTCAACCCTCGCTCCTCCTCTTATCGATATGTTCACATCCTGCCTGATTGTGCCAAGTCCCCTCTTGACTTTCCCTGTTGATCTCAGAATCATGCCCAGTTTTTTTGCGACCTCCACAGCCTCCCTGGGAGTTTTTATATCGGGTTCAGTTCCAATTTCCACAAGCGGGATGCCGAGACGGTCAAGCGAATAAACGACGCTGCCATTTTTCTCCTCGATCTTCCTGCAAGCCTCCTCCTCAACACAGAGGGTCGATATCCTGATGAGATTTCCATTCAACTTTATTCCACCATCAAACGCAACCAAGGCTGTTCGCTGAAAGCCAGTGGTGTTGCTGCCGTCAATTACAATTTTTCTCATCACATGGATTTCATCGACCACTTCCATATCGAGCATTTTGGCTATCTGTATGGCAATTCTTATCGCTTCTCGATTTATCTCCCTTGGCGGCTCTTCATCTGCCTCCACAAGGCATGTTGAGTCATAAAACTTGTATATAAAGCGCTTACTCCTTAAAACTTCCTCTCTAGCTGCTCTGTCCTCTTCACCCATTTCACTCTTTTTTGCCCTCAGATACCTGAAAAACTCGAAATTTGATTCATCTACATCCCTTTGAATTGTAGGACATGAGCAAAAAAGCTTGTGAGATGTATCAAGTTGTTGATGGATCTCAATTCCCACCTTTAACCCAAGTTTCTCAAAATCCAGTCCCTCATTAAATGATGACATAATCACACCATCCAGTTTAATTATAGCTCAAACTTATTATAGCCCAATTACTCTGCATGCCAGTAGTTCAGATGTTTTATTAATCTTTTTCTGGTTTCTGGTTTTTTCATGAGAGCTTTCATTTGAAGAAATTGTGTAATTATGTAGTCAATCACAGTTGAATTTGTGGTGAGGATGGGAGGTGGTGGAAAAAAATTTATATTGCACATTCCTTGCTTTTGTTTGCTGTAGATTCTGGTGATGTTAATGTATGCGAGAATAAAGATAAAGGATACTGTAAGGGTTCCTCCATCAAGACTTGGTGAAGATATCCATATAGTAATCGAAGATCTCCTCTGGGAGCAGTTCGAAGGAAAACTTGATAGAGAATATGGGATGATAATCGGAATTGAGAGCATCGAGGATCTTGATCAGGGCAGAATTATAGAGGGTGATGGAGCAGTATACTTCGATGTTGTTTTTAATGCTATTTCCTTCAAACCATCCATGCAGGAAGTTGTTGAGGGTGAAGTGGTTGAAGTGGTTGAATTTGGGGCATTTGTATCTATAGGCCCTCTTGATGCACTTCTCCACATGAGCCAGATAACTGATGACTATGTCATTTTTGACGACAAGAATAAAAGATTGCTGGGTAAGGAGAGCAAAAGGAGTATCTCTGAAGGAGATTTTGTAAGAGCAAGGATTGTAGCACTGAGTCTGAAAGAGAGGGAGCCGGAAAAGAGCAAAATTGGTCTGACTATGCGTCAGCCATGGCTTGGTAACCTGAAGTGGATAGAGGAGGATATCAACAAACTCCAGAAGGGTGAGTGAAATGGCCGATTATGCGTGCAGAAAATGCAAGTTCATCAGCACAGATTCCATGGTCTGCAAAAACTGCGGGAGTACTGAATTGACGAAGGAGTGGTACGGGTATATTGTTGTGGTGGATCCAGAAAAGAGCCTTGTGGCTCAAAAACTGGGCATTAAAATCCCCGGGAAGTACACAATAAAGGTCGATTGACGAGAACGAAGTGTTTCTGATGTCCTCAGGTCTCAGGCTTCCGGATGAACTCAGAGGATTTTTTTCAAAACCTCATGGAAAACTTTACACAGGTAAAGGGCTTGATACAGTAGAGAAAATTGAGAATTTGAGAGAGAGTTCACCCCTCATATGTGTCGGCGATCTTGTTTCTTATTACACATTCAAAGCAGGCTACAGACCGGATATGGTTGTTATTGACTTTAAAACTGTCAGGGACAAACTGAGCGCAGATATAGTCGGGGAAATGAAGAGCTTCCTTGACAGCTATCTAACTTTCAGTGTCCAGAACCCGCCCGCAATGATAACATATGATCTCGTGAAGGTGCTGGTGGATGGAGTGAAAGCCATGGAACAGGGAAATAAAGTTTGCATTTATGTTACAGGAGAGGAAGATCTCGCAACAATGCCTCTCACATACCTGTTACCCTATGATTCACTCATACTCTACGGTCAACCTGGAGAAGGTGTCGTTGCCTTGAAGGTCACCCACGAGAAAAAAATACTAATACTCGAGCTGCTGAGGAGAATGGAGAGACTTGAAAATGGCGAAGAAGTAATAAATCTGATAATATCTGAGGGTGTATCCGAGAAGATTAATTAATTCGGGAGGAGGCAGGAAGGTAGTTAAAGATCAGTTAAAATTAAACTGAAGATAGATGAGGAAAATCAGGCTAATGAGTTCAATCAAAATTCAAACCAAACCTGAACTTCAAAAACCCAAATGGAGGTGAATAAATGGAGATTACTGTTGAGAGAGAGAAAACGAATCCTTTGCTCAAAAGAAGGGAAATATATTTCAGGCTCAGATACATGGAGGATGGCCCTACGCCATCAAGAAGCGCTGTAAGGGAGAAAATTGCTGGTCTTTTCAACGCAAACCCTGAGACGATAGTGGTCGACTACATAAAACCGGAGTTCGGTAAAAGTGAGGCTATTTGCTACGCAAAAATATATGAGTCGAACGAGGAACTCCTCAAAACCGAACCTAAGCATATAATCAAAAGAAACTTTGGTGGAGAAGAGGAAGAAAGTTAGGACTGGAGTTAAAGGCAATCACCTGCTATCATTATTACCTGAAAGGAGGAGGGGAGACAAAATGACAGTATCAAAATTTTATGAAATAAAAGGAGAAAAGATCATAAGAAAAAGGAAATTCTGCCCAAGATGTGGAGAAGGAGTTTTTCTGGCAGAGCACTCTGACAGGCTATCATGTGGGAAGTGCGGATATACTGAGTTCAAAAAATAACCTTTTTATGGGATGATTTCACTCGGGATTGAAGGAACCGCATGGAGTTTGAGTGTCGCAGCCGTTAATGAGGACGATATACTTGCAATAGAGAGCAAACCATATGTCCCAAAAGAAGGTGGAATCCATCCGAGAGAGGCTGCACAGCATCATTCTGAAAATATAGGTTCACTAATAAAAAGGATTTTTTCAAAGGTTAGACCTGAAGAGATTGATGTCATATCTTTTTCTCAGGGTCCGGGAATGGGGCCCTGTTTGAGAATTGTGGCAACCGCAGCAAGAGTTCTCGCTTTAAAGCTGGAAAGACCACTAATTGGGGTGAATCACTGTCTGGCTCATTTAGAGGCAGGTAGATGGAAAACAGAGGCAAAAAATCCTGTTACACTCTATGTAAGCGGTGGAAACTCACAGATTATCGCAAGAAGAGGTGGACGTTACAGGGTGTTTGGAGAAACCCTTGATATCGGAATTGGAAACGCTCTGGATAAACTTGCTCGCCATATGGGTTTGAAACACCCCGGAGGGCCCAAGATTGAGAAGCTTGCCAGATCCGGAAAAAAATACTATGAGCTCCCATATGTGGTAAAGGGGATGGACTTCTCATTCAGTGGAATGGTTACCGCAGCACAGAGACTCTTTGATGGTGGTGTTGAAAGAGAGGATGTTGCATACAGTTTTCAGGAGACTGCCTTTGCAATGCTAACAGAAGTGTCAGAGAGGGCTATGGCATATCTGGATACAGATGAACTTCTTCTCGTTGGAGGGGTTGGAGCAAACAGCAGACTTCAGGAGATGCTTGGGATTATGTGTGAAGACAGGAATGCAAGATTTTATGCTCCTCCAAAGCAGATGATGGGCGACAACGGAGCCATGATCGCCTATCTCGGGTTGCTGATGTACAAACACGGATATGTTACAAAAATATCTGAGTCGACTGTTAAACCGGATTTCAGGATTGAAGAAGTAGAAGTGAATTGGGAATAGATACCTAAAGTGAACTGATCCAAAACTAATTTAAATATTTTAACTCTTCTCTCTGATTATGTCTGTACAGATCTATCTGGGTGGAGAAGCAGAAGTCAGAATTTATGATAATTTCGTGGAGAAAATCAGGAGAAAAAAGAGATACCGGATAGGTGAGCTTGATTCAATTCTCAGAAAAAGCAGAACAAAAACAGAAGCGAGAATAATATCAGTAGCAAGGAAAAATGGTGTGCCAACACCCATAATACTTGACGTCGAAGGAGAGAAAATTTTGATGGAGAGAATAAAAGGTGATCCTGTTAAGAAAATCATGAATGCAGAGATAAGCAAAGAGATTGGGAGAATGGTGGCGAGACTGCATAATGCAGGAATTATCCATGGCGATATCACCCCCATGAACATGATTTTCAGCGAGGGAAAGACCTATTTCATTGATTTTGGGCTCGGATTTTTTGATGATAGAATTGAAGCCAAGGGTGTGGATGTCCATATTTACTTTGAGTCTCTAAAAGCATCATATGACGACTGGAGTGAACTTAAAGATGCATTTATTGAGGGTTACCTAACATACCCTAAGGCCAAGGATGTTCTAAAGAGAGTTGAGGAGATTGAAGAGAGAGGACGTTACGTTGAAAGGAGAATGAAATCCTAAGTAAGTTGAAAAAGCAGCAAATCAAATAAATAAGTTAAAGGTAATTATTTCCGATGTTTCATTCCGATTCGTTCTTCAACTTCCTTTGAGTTCCCCATCAATTATGTTCACAAAGTTCTCAAATGGCTTGGCTCCTTCGATTTTGATTCCATTTATGAAAATTGTAGGTGTTCCACTCACACCAGCTACCAGCCCATCATTCATGTCCTTCATGATTTCTTCCACATATTTCCCGGATTCGACGCATGAAGAGAATTCACTCATATTCAGGTTCAGCTCTTCTGCATATGTGTAAAGCAGAGTTAAATTCGAATACCACTCAGACTGCCTTTCAAATAGGAGTGTATGGTATTCCCAGTACTTACCCTGTTCATTTGCACAGTTTGCAGCCTCCGCAGCCTTAATGGATGCATTTCCACGAAACGGAAAATCCCTGAAAACGAATTTTATCTTCCCGTCATACCTCTCAAGAATCTTTGGAAGCGTCTCAAGCTCGAATTTTGCACAGTACGGGCAGGTAAAATCGGAGAATTCTATGATCGTAACCTCAGCATTTTCATTACCGATGTAAGGGTCATCATCAGGACTCACTTCAGTCCTCTCTATCTCTGGTTTTTCGCTTATATCAATGGAGTTTAAGACCAGAGTGTTGCCATCTTTTGTGAGATAAACATCTGATTTTCCAACACTCAGATTTCCCTGAAAGAATTCCAATGAGAGTTTATAGAGGTTTTCGCCATAAGGTGTGACTTCAACGAGCTTGGCATTAACTCCGGGCTGGAGAAGATAGCTGTTAATATAGTTCAGCGAGTTCTGAACTACCGTTTCATTCACGTAGGATGTGTTGCCATAATCTTGTTTAACTACAACCTTGGGTGGTGCGATAAAATAACCTGCAATTGAACCAATAACTAAACCAATCATGATTCCTATGACCAGAAAATGTACGTTTTTCATAGTTGAATGATATGTATTGAGATTATAAATTTTCCTATCAATGTTTCTATATTTCTCAATTATTTTGAGCTTCAACCAAAAAAGTAACTAATTAAAATATTAAAATAAAAAATAAAATACAATCAAAATTAAAACGCACAGTTAAAACATGACCAGCAATGATAATCCATAGAAAAATGCACCCAGAATTATCAGAGCAGTTATTGCATTTATGGTTCTGGAATTCCTGAGTCCAAACTCTGTGTCGAAGGCAATCGCTCTCAAACCATTGAAGGCGTGGAAAGATACTGATAGTAGAAGAAGTGCATACATAACCTTGTAGCCAGTATCCGACAGCCTTTCAACAACCTTATCAAATTCCATTGCATTGTGTGATGCAAAGTGGATTTCGTAAAAGTGGAAAGTGACCAGTATCGCGAGAAGCAAGCCCGTCAAAAGCTGGAGTATCCACCCTGCAGGCTCAAGCACTCTTTTTGTATGTAATGCCTTTTCCGTTTTCTCCATTTTTACACCCCCATGACGTATCTGTAGAGCTGGTATGAAGCGATCAGCCATACGATGAGTGTCACTACATAAGTGAAATATAGCAGGGGCTTCCTGATTTCGTAAGCAAATCCGAATTCGTGAAGTATAAGCCTTAAACCATTAACTCCATGGTAAACTCCCGCAAGGACAAGGAGAATATCAAACACGAGGAACGTTGGAGTGACTGTTGTTGCGATAAAGGACTCATAAACCTCCTGCCCAAATCTCAATGAAGTAAGATAGCTCAGGTGCATTATCAAATAAAATGCCAGAACAACCCCTGTAAGTCGGTGCAGAGAGAAAGCTATGCTGAAAAGACTTTTTCCTCTTATTTCAAACCATTTCAACCAGTTCATCGAATCACCTTCCTGAAAAAATTCTCTTAAGTGCATATATCGCAGATTTGAATCTGAGTTTCTGCACCGCTTTAGCAGGCTCAACGCCCTTTGGACATACTTCACTGCACTCAGCCGCGAAATGACATCTCCACACTCCCTTATCAGTACACACTACAGCAAATCTTTCAGCACTACCCTCATCCCTGCTGTCAGTGTTGAATCTATAAGCTGCTGCCATTGCTGCCGGACCGAGGTAATCTTCTCTTGTTGCTGCTGCCGGGCAAACTGAGTAGCAGGCACCACATTTTATACAGAGAGTGTAGTCATAGTAAGCATACAGTTCCTCGGGAGTCTGAACGAGTTCCACGGGCTCCTGATAGTTGTCATCTTTTCTTATCAGGTAGGGCTTGACTGCTTCATGCTTTGAGAAGAATCCCTCAAATTCAGTGATCAGGTCTTTTATTACCTTGAAATTGTCAAGAGGTTCAATATTTATTTTTGTGGTGTTCAGATGTAAAATCTGGGTTTCACATGCGAGCATAGGCTTTCCATTAATTTTAATGGCACAGCTACCACATATTGCCATCCTGCACGACGCACGAAAGGCTAAACTGCCATCATATTTTTCCTTTATGAAATAGAGCCCCTCAAGGACTGTCATACCTTTTTCAGCCGGTACAGGATATTCTCCCCAGTATTGCCTTGTTCCATCAAATCTCTTAATCCTGAAAATTACTTCCATCAAACCACCTCAATATGTACGCTCAACCGGCTCCCATTTAGTAATTGTAACAGGAACGTAGTCGAATCTTGGTCCATCGGGTGTGTAGTATGCGAGGGTGTGTTTGAGCCANCTATC
>MTML01000031.1 GCA_002011215.1 Archaeoglobus sp. JdFR-24 | reverse complement strand
GAGTGCAATGATCATGCTGAGGTTTATGTATAGTATAACGATCCATAAAATACCTATTGATACTTTTAGCAAAAGTTTTGTCTGTGGGGTAAAGAAAAGCATATGGAGTGCTCCGAAAACGGATGGAAGCAATACTGCATAACTTGAAAGAGCAAGATATCTCAAAGCATCTTTAACTCTTCTGTTTATGTTCTGTTCAATGCCCTCTCTGTCAGAAATAAGAATGTTCAGATTCAAGAAACCGATTAGAATTAGAATAGCTCCTGATAAAGAAAATAAAGTTTCTTCCATGGCCCGAACTTACCAAACTGATTTTTAAGCTTTATTATTTATTTCATTACCATTAATTAAAAAATATTCCCACAATTGCCAATTTATTTTCTTTCAACTCTCTCCCCCTCAATCCACCCACATTATGACAATATGATAACTGAAAGCGTTTATTGATATTTCAATTTTATTCCAGATTATCCCTCACAGGAAATAGTTTGATTAACACACCAAGCAACACGAACGGGATGACTAAAGATATTGCAGCCATAATTAAGCCCTCCTGGCCTAAAATTGGAAGGTGGTATGATGAGAAACCTCTCATGCTCTTCGAGATTATCTGACCGCCAATTATGACATTCCAGCGCATTGCAAGTACTCCGATTAACACAAACAGAGACGACAGAATGTAAACGAATTTCTTAAAGTTCATCGATTTTGAAATCTTTCCTGATACAAGCATAACTACTGGTATAATCCCACCAGAGCCAATTTGGAGTATGAAGAATGTGATAAAAAGCTTGTCTGTAATCAGACCATATATCAATTCAATACCTTCCTCCTGCAGGTACATAAAATGTGCAAGTTCTAAAAGCTCCAGTGCAACATCTATAACTAAAAAGAATAGAAGTAAGTTTGCCAATGTTTCAAAACATGTTAGATTGATTTCGTCTCTACCAGTTCTGAATATTACAACATAAATCAATAAAACCAAAGCCATACCCGATACGATTCCGGAAAAAAGAAATATTAACGGCATTAATGATGTGTTCCACCAGGGATTAGCCTTAACAGAGCCAAATATGAATCCCACATACCCGTGAAGAAAAATAACTGACGGAAAAGCGACCCACATAATATAAAAGGCCAGTTTATTATCAGATTTTAATGCTTTTTCAGATATATCATAGTCACCCAGTGTTAGAATTCTGTAAAAAATGCCTTTAATTCCACTGCTTTGAGTTGCCAGATTAACTATGTCTTTTCTATATTCATATAATATAATAAAAAGCAAAATGCTTAGCAGGAAAAACGCATCGTAACCAAAAATCGCCATGGCTGAGGAAAGATGAGGGGTAATAATAATCTCAAAGGCTCTTTCCGGATGTCCGAGATGCGAGATCAGAGGAAAATTAGTTGCGATCAGAAAAGCTAATGAGATGAGCAAAGATAATCTGAAAACAGGTTTCAATGAATCAACATTGAATAATTTGTAAAGGGATGCAACTAAAAACGACCCTGCAATAATACCGGATATGTACGGATACAACACTATCAGAATTCCCCACCCTATCTCAGCTTCGTTTGGATAAATGAAACCTTCCACCTATCTCACCTCAGAATCTATGCCAATGTAAAACACTCTGGGTTTTGTTCCCAGTTCAGATTTGAGAACACTGACTCTATTTTTGTCCATTATTTCATGAAATTCAATGCTTTTCTCAGCATCTTCGATATCAAAGATCCTTCTCGCCTGTACTGGACACACTACCACACAGGCTGGTTTACTCCCTTTTGTAATCCTGTGATAACAGAAAGTGCATTTATCTGCAGTATTCTTTCTCGATTCTACCGATCCATCCACAGGATAGATATATCTCGCTCCATACGGGCAGGCCTGTATGCAGTATCTGCACCCAATGCAGTAATCTTCATCCACCAGCACCACACCGTCCGGTGTTCTGTAGGTGGCTCCCACAGGACATACCTGCACACAGGGTGGATTTTCACACTGGTTGCAAAGTTTTGGGACAAAGTAGCTTTTCTTGACTTTTCTATCTGTATCTGGATCGGGATCCGAGAAGCCATAAAATCCCCCATCTGGAGAATCAACTTTCAAGATATCTCCATCATACCAACTGTACCTCTCAACCCATGTTCTAAAGTAATGAGGCTCTAAAGGAACATCGTTCTCAATTTTACATGCAATGACACATCGCCCACAACCTATACACTTTGTTGAATCAACTACAAAGGTATAGTTATGCTCATTCCAGTCGTAATCTGTTTTAATGGCCTTTGCCTCCAGTTTCAATCCAGTTAATCCGCCAATTGTACTCAGAGTGATTTTCAAAAATTTCCTCCTGTCCATTACCACTCCCCCTCTATTGGATTGTGTGGATCATGACACTGCAGGCAATTCCATCCCATTTCGTCTGTTATCTGTGGAAAAGATTCTGGTTTGCTTGTGCTTTTAACATGACAACTCATACAGAAATCTCTAGTTGATGAATAGGCTGTGGAACTCAAATATTCATCAACACCCCTATAATTCACAGGATCCAGAACATGAGCTTTTAATGCCCCATGGCAGCTTTCACATTCCACTCCTCTGTGTTCACCAACAGACCATAAAGCGTACTCATCAACGTGACAATCGAAGCATTGATAAGTATCTGCAAATTTCTGTGATAAATTAATGGATTCTCTGACTGAATCGCCCCTGTACCACCCAAGCTCTCCAAAGGTTGCTGGAACAGTCAGACTCTTGAAGACGAAAAAAAGGATTAATATTGTGGCGTAAATCGCTAGTATCCTTGAATTAAACTTCCTCATAGTTATTTCTTAAACTTTCTTACTAAGGCTACTGAAGTCAACCCAAATACAGCAGCCACTATTCCCATACCAAGATTCAAAAAGTTGAGTTGGCTCTGTTTCTGTCCGTTTGCCAGGCTTTCAACATTTTCACCAGTTATTTTCAAACTCTCAAATCCACCTTCAGCCCTACTCGCCTCAAGACCGACATTCTTGCCACCTTTAAGTTCCTTTTTAGTCTCATACCAGTCTATCATTCTGCCAAGTTTGTCCATAACTGTATCCACCGCTCCTTCCCAGTGAGTATAGTCCGGCCCCATCATGGACGCTCCCATTCTCCATCTCCTTCCTTCATGATGCCATATATAATACCACATAAATTCTGGAAATTCGTCTATAGGATTGCTCTTATCTGCCAGACCCTCTGCGTATATCTGCTGAAGCAAACTGTAAGTATAATTTGCTGTTATATTGTAATCTTCAAGCACCAACTCATATTTGTCAAAGTACCCATCTACCCAGTCCGGACTGTGACATAGCTGGCAGACTTTTGTCATTCTTTCTCTGTTTTCTTCTCCCAGCTCTTTATCTGGTTTGAATCCCCCTGCAGCGAGATTCGAATTGCTGCTCTGATACATTATAAACTTCGCCTGAATTTCCCATTTCAATCTTGAACCCACATCATGTGTGCCTTCAACAACAACTTTTCCGGAGGGCAAAGCAATCTCACCCATATGACAGGCCACGCATGTTGGAGCGGAGAAATCAATTCCAGCTTTCCACGGTTGTGCTTCCCAGTTCCAGTTCTCACCATCAGCCTCATACCTCACCCCGTGATAACTGCTCTCATAGATCTCTATCTGAGGGTGGTCATAACCCAAATGACACTTACCACAGGTCTCAGGCATTCTGGCTTCTTTTATGCTGAATTGATGGGCAGAATGACATGAACTGCATGCCCCAATACTCCCATCTGGATTTATCCTTCCAACCCCAAGATTTGGCCAACCCTGGAGTTTTTCTCCATCATAATACACGTAACTACCGTGACATTCCAGACAGCCTAAAAACTGATTTGCATGGTTAATTCCAGCATCAAAAAGTCCAGCTTTTTCCATAATCCCACTCGCTGGATATAATGGAGTGATCAATTTCTTTATATATTCCTCAGGCGGATTATCCTTTGCAACTCTCGAATCCAGTGGATTCAATCCCTGTGTTTGCATCTCATTATACCATGGTTTAAGAGGACCATTAATGGCTGCAAAAGCATGTTTACTTTTCATCTGAGTGACATATTCATATTCATGACACATCGCACATTTCTTTGGAGAAACAACAGGAGTTATTACATAACCGTGATGATCTTCAGAATAATCACCCTCTTTAACCTGATGGCATGTATAGCAGTTTACACCATTCTCTGAATGTTCACTTTTTTTCCAGTCCTCTACAATTGAAGGTGTAGATGATGTGTGGCAAGCAATACAAGCGTCCTGAGCAGAAGACGTTGAAACAACAAATAGAAATATCACTGTAATCACGAGATAGTTAATCATTCTCATAATGTTTAATCATCAAAAATAAATTTAAAATTTTTGGTCACATTAAATAGTTAACCTTAGATAACTCTATCAGGAATTAGAATAATCTATTATATCAAAATAATCAGTAAAAAATAACAAAATATTAAAGAAGTTGAAATTGATACTACTCAGGTGGCCAGTTTGTCTCAAGCCATCCTTTAATTCTCCCGGAATCCATTGGTCCTACCTTTACTGTCCAGCCAGCTTCATCCTCAATAGCACCCTGCAACCTCGCAGCAAGTCCGGGGAGTACAAGTATTTTGTGATTCACCTTCTCTTCTATCCCGGTCTCCTTGATGAGATCCTTGACCTTTCCAGCGGTGAACTGACCTCCTGCAACACTGACCTCTACTCCAAGACCACCAGTATCAAGAACAAGCAACCAAGACTTTATGTTTGCACTCGTCAAATCACTTTCAACAGTATAATACGTGAGGGCAAAGTTTGTTGTGATGAAGACAGGAGAGTTTTCGTCCGGATCTGCAATTGGTCTCAAGCCTGGCTCAACCTGAACGGGAGTTCTTGGATCTGTATAGATGTTGAATCTCAGAGTTATTGTTGGCATCACAGAATAGGGTTCAAGGCTTCTGAATATCATCACATCTCCGTATTTGACTATGAAAAGACTCGCAAGAATGGTTTCCCAGTATGTCTTTTCCACATCATCGCCCTCGATCATCCATGCAGCAATAGGGGTTATCATTACTGGATATGCGATGTCCCTGTCTTCTCCCTGAATTCCTGTTCTCCTCAAATTAACAACCCTCTCAAAAGTTCCCTTCAGACCTTCCCCGAGTGGCTCGGTTACCGGATCGAGGACTATTTCATTTACACCCGCGTTTTTGAACGTTGCTGCCAGACTTTTTAGCATGTTGAGGTCTTTTGCTCTTACAGTTACAGGCACATTATATTTGAGGGCAAGTTCCAGGAATTCTCTCCAGTTAGATTCTGTTGCTGCATAAATCAGTGGTTTTGTATCTGCCACTTCCTCAAGTGCAGCCCTCATGCATTCTGGATCCATAGAGATCAAAATCATTGGCTTACCATACGATGCAACTTTCTTTACGACATTTCTGTATGTATCGGGGTTGTTTGATGTGCACCTTACAGCGAAACCATCCAGTGTCAGGAACTTACCAACATAGAATTTCCTGTACTCAACAACTTTTTTGCATCTCACCTCAAGGTCTTTTTCGTTCATCGTGTCCCAGACATCATAGAAGAATGCCGTTGGATTAAAATAGGTCATCTCATGCCTGTGCAGAACATCCTCTCCACCAATTTTTACCGCTGCGTCACCCTTCCCTATAATGACTTCTGCAATCTCAGGAGATGTAAGCTCAATCAGCTGTTCCAGCTTTTTCTTTATCTTTTCATCCTTTTCTGAATCTTTTATCAGAGGTGGGCAGTCTTCTGGTTTAACACTCCTGTCTATAATATGTGCAGCAAAGCTCATACAGGTGTCAAAACCACATTCTCCACAGTTCGTCTGTGGAAGAAACTTGTAAACTTCCAGAGGGCTTTTCACTTTCATCTTCATCCCTCCATGAATATCCAGTCACCGGGATCTGCAACCGAACCGGAAATCTTTCCACCAAGAGTCAACATGATTTCCTTAAGCACCGCAACTGCACCGGGATGCATCATCATGAAGAGATCCACTCCAGCGAGAGATAACGTGAGTCCGGTGACAATCTCCCAGATCGGACCTCTCAGCTCCCTTGGCCCCCAGTCACTGTCATCCTCGATCGGAGAATCTTTCATCCATGCTTCTCTTGCACCCCATGCATTTGTAGTTCCACTTGACATCGGGAATGCAAGATCTGTATCACCCCTTAGACCACTGATTCTGATCCTTTCCATATTCGTGAATGCATAATCAAGCCCATAACCTAGTGCTGCGGTCGTTGGATCCATCACGATATCTTCTGGCTTCATTCCGGCTCTCTTAAGCAGATACCTGTTCAGTGTCTTCTGATTGTTGATGTCCATCTGAGTCCAGCTCAGCACAACATGACCATGGTTTTTGGCTGCATTTGCGATCCTTTCCCAGTCCATATCCAAGGTTGCTGATGCGAGCATTATCCTCTCACCTTCGGCAATCTCAGCAGCTTTCTCAAGAACCTCAGGATCTTTCTCTTTGTTACCACTCCCACCAACAATGATCGGTACTTTAACAGCCTGAAGAACATCTTCAAGAACCTTTACAGCCTCTTTTGCAGGGGTATCTTCAAGAAGCGGGTCAGTACTTATCAGATGCAGGGTTATGAGGTCTGCTCCAAACTTATTTACTGCCTTCTTAGCCCAATCCGCCGGATCGTCGAGAACATCCTCATAATGCTCTCTAACTGCCTTTGCAAGCGCAGGTTTTCTGTCAAAAACATCGACTGCCACGACGGGAAGATGTGGTTGAGGAGCATCAAATAGATAGAATGGAAGGCTTTTCTCACCGCCGATTACAACAACCTCACCTCTTGTACCTCCATCCTTCCTTGTTGCACCAAGAACAACTTCCTGAATCTTTCCTGGATACTCCACTTTCAGAGGTTCAAATTTAGCTTCTATCAATTTTTCTGGGAGCTTGAATTCTGGAACCTCCATCGGAACGACTTCCTGAACCTGCAAAGGAGCTGGTTGAGGTTGCATAGCCGGTGCAAAGGGCATTGGCATGCCAAGAAGGTTGGAAACATTTGATAGATGCCCCATTGCCATGTTTGCATAGTAGAGGAAGTTTCGTACCTCCTGAACTACTGTATAAAGATACGCCATTGTAGTCTGGTCAGCCACTCCACCCTCCTCAACCTCTATTTCAAGATCACCCTCAATTGTAACTCCTTCAAGAACTTCGATGTCATATTTTTTAAGCAGCTCTAAAAACTCTTCAATGCTCATTTTTCCCATTATTACCACCAACCAGTATGCTTGCTATTTTTTTAATCTTTTCAGAATATTCTGAATTATCAATTAAAGTGACAGGATCACCTTTCATGTCCAGCTGAACAATTTTTTCATCATATGGTAGCAAATCAAGCAGTTCAATGCCCTCCTCATCCGAGAATCTTTTTATAATTTCTACTGCAGTTCCACCCATAATTCTGTTGCCAACAAGATAAATTTTCTTAAAGTTAATTTTCAGTTCCTGAGAGAGTTCTTTTATTCTTTTAGCTGTCGCCAGACCCTTTTTTGACATATCTGTCACAACAACTATGTAATCTGCATTACTTATCGTTCCTCTGCTAAAATGCTCAAGACCAGCTTCAGTATCAATCACTATAACATCATAATGCCTCATCAGTTTTCTGAGAACACCCCTCAATAGGTTGTTGGCGAAACAGTAACAACCCTCACCCTCAGGTCGCCCCATAACAAGCAGATCGTATGAATCTGTCTCTGTGATAGCCTCACTATAAATCTTACCTTCCAGCCATTGCTCTTTGTTCATCGTTCCCATATCATCCCTGCTAACTTGAAATACTTCCCTTATTTCCCCAAGCGTTTTTCTTGGATTTACGCCGAGAGCATCGGGTAAATTTGAATCTGGATCAGCATCAACAGCCAGTAATTTCTTTCCCTGCTCAGATAAAAAATGGATGAGAAGGGCGGAAATTACAGTTTTTCCTGTTCCACCCTTGCCCGTCACTGCTATTACTACCAATTATTTACCTCCCTTTTTCTCCTTCTCAGGTTTCTTAATCACTATTTTGTCAATATAGATCTTGGCATCCTTAATAACCAGTTTTATACCACCTGCGGAAGTTGCGGGAAGTTGTGGAAGCTGAAGTTGTGGAAGCTGAGGCATTCCCATAGGCATTTGCTGCATGGCAGGAGCAGGTACTTGCTGAACCATCTGGGGCTGTGCTTCAGCCACTTCTTCTTCAACCACTTCTTCTTCAACCACTTCCTCCTCTGCTTCCCAGCCCTCTGTAATCTTTTTGCCGTCAACTGGTCTGACGACACCCTTTACAACTGGATGATCAACCTTCTGGAGGAATTCTTTGAGTTCGTCGATTGTTCCGGCATCCTCCTCTGTGGCAATCTTGTCTCTGATGTCATCAGGAATATACTTGGAGACTCTATCCTTAAGGTCCTTAGGCATCCAAACTACCCTGTACCATCCACCATCTGCCTGTATGAACTTCTTGCTTCTGAAGTAACTGATACCCACTCCAAGGAAACCAGCTATTTGCTTTCCACCACCAGTCTGTCCTGCCATCGTGGAGAATGGCAGTCCATTTGGTGCCGGCTCAGGATATCCTCTGTGTACCCATCCAATCCCATCTACTTCAGGCATGTAGAAACCAATAACCTCAAAACAACCGCATGATGTGTGTGGATATTCGAAGAAGCTGTGAAGTTTTACTCTATCATATTCTCCACCACTCTCTTCCTTGGCAAACTCATTTACTCCAGAGTATTCTCCCCCGATTGGATCGACAAGCTCTCCTTTCGGAATTGCCCTGTTGGGCCCTTCTGGATCTACTTTTGCAGCAGCCCTACCATCAAACCATGAAATGGCTCCACAGAGGGATGGTCTATCTGGGCTGACAACACAGACGTTTGTGGGAGCAAAGCTCTGACAGAGTGTGCATGAATAAAACTCATCCACATCCTCATCATGCAGAGCCTCGACTCTTGCATCTCTCTCCTCATAAATCGGCATTGCAATCTCGTTAAGGATTTTGTTAACAAGATCTGCATCAGTCACATAGACAGCTTCAATTTTCTCGATAAATGGGAGCTCATTTTTGAAGAGCATCATTGTAGCCTTTGCAATCTGAACAAGGCTCTTGAGACCTTTCTTTATTGCGCCCTTCCCAAGCCTGATCCATATATCATATCTCTGGTTGAGATGCATGTAGCCTTCGAGGTAATTCTGGAAGTCGTGGTTTCTCCTTTCAATCACAGGTTCCAGATCAACCTCAACCTGCGAACCTGCAACGTAGTAAATCATCGCATACGGGTAGGCCTTACCCTCCTCCATCTCATCAAGATCGGGTCCAACAACCGTCACTTTCATGTCTTCTACTTCATCGACTGGTAGGGCCATAACCAATTCGAATCCAGGCTGTTCTGTGCCTCCCAGTTCAACATACATGTCTCCTTTTCTAATCCTTTCTCCTTCATACATAGGAGATATATCAAAGGGAAATTCTGTCTCCTCACCAACGCTCTCTACCTTTTTTGCGTCTGCCGGAATTTCAATTTTCTTTCTTTCTACCAAAATTAACACCCCCATTCATAATATCTACACTAATCCTATTACCAAATTCATGTCGTATTCCTCTAAATTCCCTCCAAAACCTTTTCAAGCATCGCATAATGCAATTCCTTATCTTTCGTTAAATTGGTGAAACTGAATTTCGCATGTGGATGGTAGAATTCATCTATTGCAATTGTTGTTAGTTTGGAGAAGTGTTTGAGAGCGGAGAGCATTCTGCTCAGGTAGTATGGTGTGAACCCTAAGTACAAAACCAGATCATAAGGCTGACCATTGAATCCTTTCCACTCTGGATCAAGCATGTACTGCGTTATCTGATGCAGCGAAAACACTACTGACTGAGGTTTCACCCCATTCTCAATAAGTGGCTTGCTCGAACCACCAGTAGCGATAATAGGAATTCCCTTTCCATAAAACTTAACTGCAACCTCTACAAGCTTGGGTTCCTTCAGAAGGTACTTACCAGTAACAAGCACCGGGTTTTTAGCTCTTTTGACCATTTTGGCAACCACTTCAGGTTTAACGGCAGTGGCCTCTTTACTTGCCTGAATATCAGCCACCTGAAATCTTTTTGCAAGCGGAAACTTCTCCCCTTTACTTACCTTTTCTGATGCTTTAGCCATTTTCTAACCCCCTAAAAAATTAAATTTATTTTTTAGTGTATTTATCATAAACTTCTTCAATAATCGTTGGATTGAATCCTGCGTCGAATTGCCTTATTGGACCTTCAAGAATCTTTTTCTTGCTCCAGTCAATCTTCCAGCCGTGTTCCTCTTCGAGAACCTTCAACAGCGTGTCTTTCATCTTAAGCGGTAGATCAGCTTCGCTTCTCACATAGATGGGCCAGTCGTCTGGCAGGGCACCGAGATAGTTCTGGCTAAGCTCTAAGTAGTGGGTAAGCTTTATCTGCCTGCCCTGTGACGTGTCATTTGGTCTCAGACAGAGTCTTGCAAGCTGCACAATCGCTTCCTCTTTGGTCTCAACTGCCGCAATCAGTATGTCGGGAGCTGGTTCAATCGATACCTTCTGTCTTGATTTTATGTCGTAAACCCACCATTTCTCCGGTTTCCAGAACTTACCTATGTATGCCCTCCTATATTTTGTTCCATGAGGACCAACCACAACAGGCACACCAAGTCTGTTGAATCCCGTTGCGATTGATGCTGCTTTGTGACTGTAAGGTCCCCAGCTGAATCCAACTGCACCAACCCTGTTCAGCGTGTAATCAGCGATTTCAGCATAATTTCCTCTCAGTGACCTCATTGCAAATATGTTGGCTATTTTTATCACAGCTCCAGCAATATGTGCATTGCTTACACAACTTCCAGTGTTGACAAGCCCACCTGCATCAAAATTGCCGGGATACTTCTCATAAAGGGTCTGTCCCTCCTCATCCTTCAACATTCCAATATCCATCGCATGACATCCAGAAGTCACCACAATGTATCTCCTCTTAAGGAATTCCTCAAGAATATCTCTAATGTCCTGCATTACATCAGGATAGTTTATACATCCTACAGCAGCGATAACCCCCGGAATCTGTCCGAAAACAATGGGCTGACCCACGTTTCTGATTTCAGTATCCTGAACCATTCCTCTACCAACTCTTGTTTTTCCTGTCTTGCTTATGAGGCTCTGATAACCTGTTTTCATTATGACGTTGATAATCCTTATACTCTTGGGACAGGTCTGTTCACACTTACCACATGCAATGCAGACTTCTTCCAACGCAGCAAGTTTGCTGTAGTCGCCTTTCTTTCCTGCAGCCATTCCCTGGTCAATTCTGAGATTGTGTGGGCATGTGAATACACAGCTCATACACTGGGTGCACTTTTTAACTTCTTCTTTGAGCTCATCCTCTGTCAGGAAGAGTTCTCCTTTTTGTTTTCTCTTGAATATTTCCTGTGCAACCTTTATTGCAACTTCTGCAATTTTCTCTCCATCATCCAAGAACACTCCGGGTGTTTTTCCAGAGAGTATATCCTTAATTATTTCCTCTACAGGATCGTTGTTTCTGTTGGGAAGTCCTCTGCAAGCTGCATCGCTTGTCGCTATGAGGGGGATTCCCATTGCCTTACATGCCTCAAGCAGATCAGATCTGATACACTGCTCGTCACTAATAACAATATCAGGCAAACCAGCCCTGATGACCCTGAGCTGATAATAAATCGGCCCAAATATCTTCGCTTTGGAGTTGTATCTCACCATATCATGAGCTGTACAGCAAAGACCCGCAAGCTCAAACTGATCAATCAGACCTTTTTCTTCAAGGTAGTCCGCAACAGGCCTGGCATACATCACATTGTGTCCAACTACAATAATCACAGGCTTTGTCCTGTCAACAATTCCGAATCCCGTGTCGACGAGTGGTGTATCAGGTTCAGCTTTTGGCAAATTGTATGCCACCATCTGTGCAATATCAGCAACTTCCATTCCAACATGGTCAACCATGCCGACATGCATCGCTTTGGATTCATAATCAATGTAACTTTCTTCATTCCCTATATGAGTTGAGTGGAGAACCTTAACTATTTCACTTTCAGCCCAATCAAGCGCTTCCCTCAAATCACCAATAGTTTTGGGTTTTATTCCACAGATGAGTCGTATGTTGGGTGCTTCAACGTTTATGTTTGAACCGAGATCAATCGGAAGGTCTTCACCATACTCCTCAATTATATGATTCAAAAGATGTCTTGCATGAGCAGTGTGAGCAGCAGCTCCAATACAACATGCTATTGCAACAAGCCTTGCTTTTGATGTCCTCAAATCGATTCCACATGCACCTTTTTTATTCATGGAAAGATCGCACGGACCCATGGTACAGAGATTACAGAAGTCCTGCACCGGGCCGTAGAATGGTTCGTATCTTTCCAGAAGTTTGTGATCCCAGTTTCTCAGGTCAAGAATTCCGGGTTTTGGTGTTGGACCTACTGGTTCAGTCCACTCCTCTTCCTCCTCAATAACTTTCCCTATTTTTATACTTACATTCCTCAAGTCATCCAGCACAAAAATTCCTTCTTTTAATTCAAAAACCACCTGTTCCACCTCCAATTTTTCCACAATAAAGCTTTTCAATTATATTTATCTCCCCATCTATTAACCTGCAATTCGCTCCCATACTTTTCCGGTTCCCCCTCCTTTGTGTTATCAATTCAATTTTTCCTTACTTGTATTTTTAAGTTAATCGATATTTTTCGTTTAATATTACTTTTTTAAAGTATTTTAATATTCAATGTTACTTTTTTTGATTTTATTATTACTAATTGTATTGAGTAATTCATCCACTTTCGTCACCCTACCGTTGGAGGGTGAAATCGATGCTTCGAATTTTTTCAGGTTATTTATTACAAAATAATTCGCATAAATGCTGTTTGGAATCATACCTCCTTTCTTTGGTGCAGTTTCAGTTATTCTGACTGCAAGCTTTAAAATTCGGCCATCTTTTTCCACTTCAACAACATCACCTTCCTTGAAACCCCTTTCCCTAGCGAAATCAGGATGAAGAAAGAGCACCGCTGAATTTTTTACAAACTCTTCAGTGAGTTTTCCCCTGTCTGCGACTTCACCTTGAAAGGAACTTCTCGCAACAATTATTTCAATTGTTGTCTTTTTTATGAACTTTCCAAATTTCATCCCCATCAAATTCCCTCCAGTATTGTCTTAAGAATGCCCTCATCTGTTCTCTCAAAATCGTTTTCAATAAGTGGGTTTATATCAATCCTCACCCCATCGACCCTTATCATCGTCCCACCCTGTTCAACGCCAGATATAGAGGATGGAATCATAACTTTTGCTATCTTAGAGGTCAGAGACGCTCTTGGATCGATGACAACGGTATCAATCTGATTGAGTTTTCTGGCCACTTCAAAAGGAAGAGAGTTTAATGGATCGGTGCCAATTATAACTGCTGTATCTACTGTATCATTCATCAAGAGTTTGCTGAACTCAAATTCGGGTTTTGATTCTGTGTATTCAAAACTGTACCTGTTTATTTCCCCTGTTTTCTGAAACATCAGTTCATTGAATCCCCGCATGTTAGGATGACATCCTGCAGGCATAAAATATACTTCAGAGAATTCATTCATTCTATTTATCATCTCCACGAACAAGTCATAGTTTCCTTTAAGACCGTATCTCAGACCCAATCCACCAAATATAACGCCAAAACCACCTTTTTTCATTTCTTTTATAATCCTGGCAGTGACCTCAGAATATTTCGTGGCTTTCCCATCCATTGTGTCAATAAAAGCATTGACAAGTTCAACATCATCTTCCACTTCAATGAATCGCGAATTCTTCTTTGCAAGCATCGCTGTATGGCTTTTTCTAACATCCGCAACAATCAGAAACCGGTCTTCCTCATATCCCCTCTGTCTTTTTCCTCCCCTGGGATAATAAGTATATCTGGAAAGATGTCTTGAGAGACTGTGGTATGGGTCTGTGCCCCAGTAGAATAACACATATGCATTGTTTTTTACTTCATCCAGTGTCGTTGTTGGAACCTTTTTTTCCAGAATTAACCTTATAAAGTCTCCAAGACAGTAGGAGGAGTTGTCATCAATATAAGCTCTCTTTTTCTCAGCAATTTCTATGGCAATTTTTTGAGCTTCAAGTGATACCGTATCAAGACCATAGATTGCCAGATTTTCTGATGAGGAGATTATTTCAATGGCTTTTTCAACAGCCCTATCGAATTTTACCTCTTCTCTATCCACCATGGGTTTGGCACGGTTAGCATCTCTGTTGAGGAATATGCCTGCACCTCTTCTACATGCGTTGAAAATTTTTCCATTCCTGAATACTATATCTGTACAGAGACAGGAGCAGCCAGCACAGGTAATCATTTCAACCCTCCAAAAATCTTATTGCATCACTTGGGCAGTTCTCTCTGCATGCAACACAGAGAACTCTGTTTTTTCCGTATCTTCTGCATTTCATCATGTTGATAACTTTAACCACACCATCTTCAATCCTCAATATCGGATCCTCAATTGTCGGGCCAAGTCCATAGCCTGTACCATGGGGATCTTCTGAGGCATGCACAGGACATACCACAACACAGTTCGCACAGCCAACGCAAAGATTTTCGTCCACTATCAACCCAGTTTCAGTTGCATTCTTCAAAGGCTCTAATAGCTTCTGAAGGGACTCAAATTGTTTTGAGTATTTTTGTTCTTCAAAAAGAGGTGTGCATTCCTCAAGGGTTTTCTCCCTGTTTATAAGCTTAAAAGCAAAACTCATGCAAGTTGTCTCGCCGCATTTTTTGCAGTTTGTTTTCGGAAGCAGTTTATAAACTTCCATTGGAGTTATTGGCATCATCCTCCCTTCAATTTTTTAATTATTTAACCTTTCGGTTTTTTGAATGAAAAAATCAAAACTGTTCACGCTTTATTCCAGAAAAGAGTACTTTTAATTATTAATAATTTAATTTGAAGTTGTGAGCGGATTTATTATCCAGTGAATTTATTATTCCGCGGTTCATTACTCTCAAAATAATAAAATTTATTAATTACTCGACCTATTTTCTCTATGGAACTCGAGATCGGTGGGGTGAAATTCAAAGCTGAAATAAGATATGCTTATGATTTAAAGCCAGTACTCGCCTCTCCTGATGAATTAAAAGAAAACTTTCCGGCATATAATATGTTCAGAGATATTTACCATAGCCCCAATGACCGGCAAAAAATAATTGAGAACTCACTCAGGTTTGATCTCACATTTACCAGTCCCGGAAAAATTGGAAAAGAATACATAAAAACCTACGGACACTACCATCCAGAGGTTGAAACTGGCCTCACATATCCCGAAATTTACGAAATCCTCGAAGGATATGCATATTTTATTCTGCAGAAACCGAGTGGAGATGGAATCGAAGATATTATAATAGTAGAGGCTCGTAAAGGTGATAAGATAATTGTCCCGCCGAACTACGGGCACGTTATGGTAAATCCGACAGATAAAGGATTAAAATCCTCCAACTGGGTTTACAGAGGCTTTTCATCCATGTATGAATCATATACTCATAAAAGGGGGGCATGCTACTACTACACTGAAGATGGTTGGATCAAAAATGAAAATTATAGTATCGTTCCTGAACCCAGATTCGTCAAACCAAAGATTCCAAAAGAACTTGGTCTCAAAAAAAGTGACGAGATGTACAATCTAATAAAAACCCCAGAAAAGCTTGAATTCCTGTATAAACCATCCAAATATCTCAAATTGTTCGAAAGTGCCTTTGAAGAGGTTTAGGCGGTTTAGGCGGTTTAGGCATAATTTAATCATAGCCACATTTTCAAACCTATTATTAATTCTGGAATGGGGTTGCCGAACTCAAGAGAATATTTCCCGATTTCAACAGATCCAATGTAACCTAAGTCCAGTATTATTCAAGTTCAGTATCGTTCATATCTCAGATGAGGTGCCTTACAGATGGAATCCGGGGCATCATCCTTTTGTGAGCGCTTCTTTTAACCATGATCATTACCTTTTCGACATCTTTATCATCCACACCTGCAAGCTCTGGGATGTCTTCTGCCGGGATTTTATTTTCAAGCAACATCAAAATTCTGTCAAGTTTTGCATAGCTGATGCCCATTTCATCCTCGTCAGTTTGTCCCACCCACAACCCTGCAGAGGGTTTTTTCAGTATTATTTTCTCAGGAATGCCCAAATGCTTCGCAAGCTGTAGCACTTCAGTTTTATATAGATCCCCTATTGGTAAAATATCGCACCCACCATCTCCATATTTGGTGAAATATCCTACCATGAACTCACTTTTATTTCCAGTTCCCACTACAATTCTGTTCATAGAGTTGGCATAAAAATAGCTCAGAATCATTCTGATTCTCGGTTTTATGTTGGCGTAGGCTGTTTTCCTGAAGGCCGGATCTAAAATTAAAGAACTGGTATTGCCAGCTTCAGAACTGCATATTCCATAACCTGATCGTATAATTCCCGAAATCGAGGCTACTACCGGAGATATATCTATTATTTTGCAGTTTATGTTCAAAATTTTGCAAACGTCAAGCGCATCCTTGATATCTTCAGCAGATGTTACACCTTTTTCAGGCATTATTAAAGCCAACACTTTTTCTTCTCCAAGAGCCCTTTTACACAGAAATCCCACACATGCACTATCAATTCCACCACTCAACCCTAAAACTGCTCCATTTGCTCCATTTCTATCCACATATTCTCTTATGAATGCAACAATCTTTTCAGCTACTTTTTCCCAATTCAATCAAGTGCCCCCTGAATGCAAACTATCTTAGATGTTCATCCACCAATCCAGGAGTTAATCAAGTCCACCCATAAATTTCAGCAATACAGCTTTTTGGGCATGCAATCTGTTCTCAGACTGATCATATATCACAGAATTTGAGCTCTCTATAACATCATCCGTTATTTCCTCGCCTCTGTGAGCTGGCAAACAGTGCAAAACAATGACATCTTCCGGTGCATGACTTATTAAATCCATATTTACTTGATAGTCTCTGAATGCTCTCAATCTCTTTCTTCGTTCCTCTTCATGTCCCATTGAGGTCCATACATCCGTATAAATGACATCCGCATCCTTAACTGCTTCTGCAGGATTCTGAACATACCCTATCTTACCTTTCATTTCAGCAGCTTTTTTCAGAATCGCTTCGTCAGGTTTGTAATCCGGGGGAGTTGAGTAGATGACTTCCATTTCCATAATCACCCCGGCAAGTATCAGAGAGTTGCAAACGTTGTTACCATCTCCCACCCACGCAACTTTTAACTTTTTAAGGTTTCCTTTGTATTCTTTTATTGTCATGAGGTCTGCAAGGATCTGACATGGATGCTCAAGATTACTGAGGCCATTGATTACTGGCACCATTGAATATGATGCAAATTCTTCAATAATGCTATGACTTCGGGCTCTGATCATCACCGCATGAACATACCTCGATAGAACTCTTGCTGTATCTTTAATCGGTTCCCCCCTTCCAAGCTGAAGATCCTTCCAGCCAAGATAAAGAGCATGACCCCCCAAATCAGTCATAGCTACCTCAAAGGATACTCTTGTCCTGGTAGAGGGCAATTCAAAAATCATGGCAAGACTTTTGTTTTTAAGATAATCCGTAACCATTCCTTTATACCTTTCAGATTTGAGCTTCTCAGCAAGCTCAAGAATTTCAGATATTTCATCCCTACTCAAATCGGAAATTGAGAGTAGATGCTTCATAAACACACCCTGCAAAGAGAAGTTCATAAAACAACCGATAAATAACTTTTTCTTTATCTGACTTTTAAAATTATTTTTTATATAATCATACTGTCAGCATAAGCAATAAGGCATAAGCCATAAGATAGAAACCAGTGACAATCTGAGAAAATAGATTAGAGTTCAGATTCTAAATGAAAGACCCATATAGCCAGGAAAGATAGATGGTTAGGATAGATGGTTAGAAAAGAGGAAAAACAAATAAATCAACAAATCTAAATAAACATTTGCTTTGGTGGCGATTTTACAGGTTTTTTAACCCTAACCACTGAATAAAGTAGATCATCCGTCTTAATACTGTCTTTACCTTCCGCAATTGCCCTGTGGAGGGCTGATTTTATAACCTTCTCCACAATATCCCTGCCAGAGAGACCTTCAGTGTTGTTGGCCACAATTTCAAGTTTAGCATCCACTTTAAGCGGAAAATCCTGCAGATTTTTCTTCAGTATTTCCATTCTCTCGTTAAAGGAGGGGAGGCCAAACATTATTTCCTCCTCGAATCTGCTTTTTATCGAATGGTCAAGCATTTCTATCCTGTTGGTTGCTGCGATTGTGCAAATCCCATCATTCGTCTGTATACCATCAAGTTCAGTCAGAAGAGAATTAACAACCTCTGAAACATCTCCTCTGAGATCTTGATAGTTTCTATCCAGTGCAATTGAATCAAACTCATCTAGAAATACAATGCATGGAGCAAGATGCCTTGCCCTATCATAGAGTTCATGAATTCTCCTCGCACCATCTCCAACATGTTCTCCAATAAGCTTGGTAGATTTGACTGAAAGGAAGGGCACTTTTGCCTCATTCGCAAGGGCTTTTGCCATCATTGTCTTTCCCGTCCCGGAAGTGCCGTAAAACAGAACATTTCTGGGAGCCCATTTGCCAAATTTTTCCGGATTTTTCAGATACTCTAAAATGACTCTAACTTTTCTCTTCGCTTCCTCATGACCAACAACATCATCAAGAGTGACATCCTTTACAATCTCCGTTTCAAAACCTTTATTGGGACTTTCAACAAGGATTATTGTAGATTCAGATATGACTCCAAACTCCGGCTCTGAGTTAACAATCTCAAAAGCAAAATCTGGAAACATCCTCATATCAAAAATTAACTTACCTTTGGAGACAAATTCCCCTTTCCACTGGTCTTTAGCATATCTCTCAAAAACTCTGGGATTATCAACTACCGGATACTCGTGATAACTTGCCTTGAGAGGATAACCAAGAGGACGAAGGATTAGGTATTTCACCTCTCCATTTTGCCTTCTCGACTTTGATGCTTTCATCGCACTTTCACTTGCAGTTATTTTCGATCGACTCATTTTATCAAGTAAAGTATTTCAACTGATTAATATTCTTTGTCCTTGGTGATAGTCTTGAGGCTATTCATTGCAGTTGATATCGATAACGAGATTAGAGAAAAATTGTCTGAAGTTGTTACCACATTCAAAGGTTTGAAGGGTGTAAAACCAGTCGAAAAGGAAAATATACACATCACTATGAAATTCTTGGGAGAAGTTGATGAAAATAAGACTAAAAAAGTCATAAACTTGCTGAATACAGTCGGTTACGAAAGATTCACAATAACTCTTAAGGGAATAGGTTTTTTTCCCAACGTTTCACGGATGCGGGTTGTGTGGGTAGGAGTTGAGGAGGGCGCAAAAAATCTGTCAGAACTTGCAAACATAATCGAAGAGAGAATGCAGAAGGTTGGTTTTAAAAGAGAGGGCAGATTCGTAGCTCATGCAACTGTAGCAAGAATAAAACATATTGATTCAACAGCTAAAAACAGTTTAATAAAAAAACTTCAGAGGTTTGAGCATGCGGAATTTGGTAAAATGGAGGTTAATCATTTCTCGCTCAAAAAGAGCACTCTAACTCCAAAAGGGCCAATATACGAAGATTTAAAGGTTTTTGATTTAGGTCAGACAGATAAATTATGATGATATTAAAATTAAGTTGAAAAGCAATGGTGATAAAATGTCCCAAAATAAATCTCGGAATAAGTTAGAGGATAAAAAAATTAAACAAACAAAAAATCTTTCGAATCCCGATTTTGAAAGCGAATTTGAAAAAATTATTTCAGAAGTTGAAAAACTTGTCACTCCCTCAGAAGATGAGATTAAAAAGGGGCATTTAGCAAAGGAAGAACTCGAAAAGAGAGTAAAAAAAGTACTTAAGAGCTATCCTGAAATAAAATATAAATTTCTGGGATCCTTCGCAAGAAAAACGTGGTTAAAAGGCAACCTTGAGATAGACCTGTTCCTGCTGTTCCCTGAGGATGTTGATAACCACGAACTTGAGAAAAAGGGTCTCGAGATAGGCAGAAAAATCCTTGACGAGTGGGAGGAAAGGTATGCATCACACCCCTATGTTCATGGCAGAGTTAAGGGAGTTGAGGTAGATGTTGTTCCCTGTTACAGACTTCGTAGCACAGAAAAAATAAAATCCGCTGTTGATCGTACACCCTTCCATCATGAGTGGGTAAAAGACAGAATTGTCGGTAAGGAAAAGGATGTGAGAATCCTAAAGGGTTTTTTAAAATCTGGTGGAATATACGGGGCAGAATACAAAGTCAGAGGATTTTCAGGATACCTCTGTGAACTTCTGATAATCCATTATGGGAGTTTTAAGGAGCTTATCCTCAATGGTTGTTTCTGGAAAAGAGGAATGGTTATCGATGTGGTCAGAGGTGAAGAATATGTGAGGAGTGATGTAAGTGTTATTTTTGTTGTTGACCCCGTTGATTCAAAAAGAAACGTTGCAGCAAACCTCAGCATAGACAGCCTTGCAAAGTTCGTTGAGATGTGCCGTAACTTTTATCAAAATCCATCAGAAGACTTTTTCACCAGGAAAGGAGTCTCAATTGAATTAGATGTCTTGAAAAATGAAATTGAGAAAAGAGGAACAGAACTGATTGTGCTCCAGTTCAAATGCCCCAATATAGTAGAGGATAATCTTTACACACAGCTTGAAAGAGCAAAGACCAAAATAATAAACTTTCTGGATGAAAACGATTTCATGCCTCTCAGAGGGGGTTATTTTGTATCTGAAGGGAATTGTAATCTGATTTTCGAGACACAGGTAAGAGAAATTTCCAGAATCAAAAAGATAATCGGCCCTCCTTTCGAGGAATGGACTCATGTCAGAAAATTCAAACAGAGAAAAAGACCATATTTGCCATATATGGAGGGTGGTAGATATCACATTTTCGATTTCAGAAAATTTACCACTCCCCATGAAGGGATCAGAGACTTTGTTCAGGCAAATCCAAAATCTCTGGGTAAAAATATTGGAGAGGAGATTTCAAAAGGCTTTAGACTTCTAAGGAGTGTTGAAATTTTACAAATTCATGGTATTGTGGAATATCTGGTAGATTTTTTAAGGTTAAAATATGACCAGGTTTGATGGATAAACCGGAGGGGGATGCATGAGAGTCGTTTTACTTGGTACGGGAACTGCTGTACCTTTTGAAAAGAGATCACAGAGTTCTGTAATGGTTGAAAGTGATGATGGTAAGATTTTAATTGATGCTGGAATCGGCACCTTTTTGAGGTTAAGTCAGTTAGAAGTTAATCTGTCCGAAATAGATAGTATTTTGCTTACACACAACCATTTAGACCACAATGGAGACGTCCTTGCGATTCTAAAGGCGAGATGGCTTGAAGGGTGCAGAGAGAAAATGAAAATTTTTGGTCCTTCTGGAACGTCAAACCACTTTGAGGCGTTACTGGAGGCTTTTCCATATCTTCGAAAAAAATTGGATTTTGAGATCACAGAGATGAATTCTACCATAGAAATCGCAGGACTGACGATAAAAGAGATCCCAACAATCCACTCAATCAAAAGCCAAGGATATCTTATTCAGAGTGGACGATCAAGATTGCTCGTAAGCGGAGATACACGGTCCTTTAAGGAACTTATCGAGACTGATTGTGATATTTTGATCCACGAACTCTCGCTTCCTTTCGGATATGAATCAGAAGACCATACAACCCCTGAAAATCTTAAAAGTCTTTTAGAATATTCATCTGCAAAAAAGATAATTCTGACACATCTTTATCCTCCCGCATTGAAACAGAGGGACGAAATTCTCAGATATCTGGAGGCAGAGAGATACAACATCCATATTGGGACAGATTTTGCTGAATTTGAATTATAAAGTTCGTTAACAATTTAAAATTATAAATTCGAATTCAGAGTGAAACAGATACCTGTATGAGGCTTAAAATTTCTTAAAAACAAAAGTTTATTCTGGAAAATTACCTTCGGGGTTGTGAGACTGAATGTAGAAACCGGAACATGAATTAGAACGGATATGTGACTGAATGTAGAAACCGGAACATGCTTATATATCGGGATTAATACAATTATTTTGCCCCCTGGTGGAGGATGGAACAAACTCTTTTTTTGCCCCATCCCACCACCCCCCTTTCCTTTTTTAATTATTTTCCTTCTTTGATTATCATTAGATCAACGAGTACTGGTAGATTAATCATGATTAGATTAAGCTATACTTTGAATCAGTAAAGAATTTATGCATGACACCAGTTTTCTGGTGCATGAACCATGAAAACAACAAAAAAAAGATTTCAGAAGGAAAGACTATCACCGAGAAAATATTCAGTATTAAGAGTGGTTCTGATGTTCGAAGTGGAGATACTGTCATCGCAAAACTCGATCAGATAGCCCTTCAGGACGGAACCGCCCCTCTGGCCATAAAACAGATTTATGAAATGCTTGAAAGCGTGGGTGAGATTAGAGGTTCTTCGATTACGCATTTCTTTGTTGATCATGCTTCACCTTCACCGAGAAAAGAATTGAGCAACGATCAGAAGCTCATCAGAGAGTTTGCTGAAAAATACGGTGCCGATTTTAACCCGCCTGGGGAGGGCATTATACATCAACTTATGGTTGAGAAATACGTCAAGCCTGGCGATCTGATTATCGGTGCAGATAGTCATACATGCACTTATGGTGGTATAGGAGCTTTCTCAACTGGAATGGGTTCAACCGATGTCGCTGTAGGGGTGCTTCTCGGCAAAAACTGGTTCAGAGTTCCTGAGGTGTTTTTAATCAATGTCGATGGGCGATTTCAAAAGGGTGTATACCCGAAAGACTTAATTTTAAGAATTATAGGTGATTTTGGGGTTGATGGGGGCACCTACAAGGCACTTGAGTTTCAGGGAGACGTTGATGAGATTAGTGTTGAGGGGAGACTAACGATCGCCAACATGGCAGTCGAGTGCGGAGCGAAAGCCGGAGTGTTTCCGTCAGATGATAAAACAAAGGAATTTCTCGCAGAAATGGGTAGAGTGGAGATGTTTACAGAGATCAAAGCAGACAATAATGCAGAATATGAGAAAGAGATCTACTATGAGCTTGAAGATCTTGAACCCATGGTTTCGAAACCCCACAACGTTGACAATGTTGCATCTGTTGCAGAGGTTGCAGGAACCCCGGTTGACCAAGTATACATAGGCACATGCACCAACGGAAGACTCTCCGATATTGAGATTGCAGCAAGAATACTCAAGGGTAAAAAGGTGAAAAAAAGCGTAAGATTAATCGTCGGACCTGCAAGCAGAAAAATTTACATCAAAGCCATGGAGATGGGACTTCTCAGGATAATTGTAGAGGCTGGTGGTATGATTCTACCGCCCGGATGTGGCCCATGCGTTGGAATTCACCAGGGAATTCTGGCAGACAGTGAAGTTTGCCTGTCCACCCAAAACAGAAATTTCAAGGGGAGGATGGGTAATCCCGAAGCTTTCATATATCTGAGCTCCCCTGCAACAGCAGCAGCATCAGCTCTGGCAGGATGTATTGTAGATCCACGCGAATATTTGTAAAAATGTAAAAAAAGAGATCTATATCCTGATCCATTAATCCAGCCTGTAACCCAATTTTTCAACAAGCTCTCTTCTTTCTTTTTTCTCCTCTTCGTTCTCGATTCTATTGACTGCTGTGCCATCAACAGCCCCAAGAACCGCCCTTCCGAGTTCCGTCTCAGCAACCACAATCTCAATCGGGTTTGCAGAGGCCACAAAGATATTACAAACTGCAGGATGCATTTTTACAGTGTTGAGAACATTTAATGGAAAGGCATTGGAGCTGACGACCACGAATACATGACTCGCTCCTATTGCAAGCGCATTTTTTGCAGCGAGCTCTTTCAGATTTTCATCGTTTCCTGTAACTCTTGTGAGCTTGGGGGCGGCTTCATTCATGGCAACAGCACATTTTATACCCGGTACTGTAGTTAAAAGTGCCCTGAAGAGGTCATCGGTCGTGAATACCGCAAAATTTGCCTGTCCAACGATTATCTGGTAACTTAAATTGGGGTTTTCTATTTTAACAGCTTCAAGCTTCATAGCTTTATGACGGATTCTGATATATTAAATACTTACGAGGTAAAGTTTTAAAAAACTAGTGAAAGGATTGCAACTCGGAAGGAGCTTATACACTTCTGCTCATTTTTCTCATATTCAGGTAATTGGAGATGGTCTGGTAGATTATCTTCGACATGAAATACATTATCGCAACTGAGAAAATCGATGTTGTTATCGGTAAAGGTAAATCAGCAAAGATATAGACGGCAAAGAGAATGTAGGGTGAAAGAACGAGGAAGAAGACGGAAGAATGTATCATGATTTTTCTGAAGAAGATTCTGAAGTATATATCGTTCATAATCTCTTGCAGCCCTTTATAAGCTTCCACATCCTTTTCGATGACAGCGATTATTGAAGCCTCATAATATTCAGAGAGTTCTCTCTCCTCTTCGCTCGTTTCCTCTAAATGTTTTTTGAAAACTATGTTAACCACTTTCACAGATAATCTTTCAGCTAAAAGAATCGCTATGAATGTAAAAATAAGAAAAACAATGGAGTATATATTTATTATCATGCTCTCACTCGTATCAGGGTGGAAGTTTTATTCCGAAGAAGCCACTCAGGAAATATCTTGTACCTACATAGAGCGCCAGTAATCCAAACAGAGCATACATTGAATCCATAGGCAGATATTTCTGTGTTCTTGGTCCGATGTATGAGCCAATGAATATACCGATCCAACCGATCAGAATTGGAATCAGTGGGAACTCAACCCCCCTCGCTAACCATCCAATAATCGTAGAGGTTTGTGTGAAGAACACCGCAAGTGTTGACGCTCCAGGTACTATGTAGAAGGGCAATCCAAGGCTTGTGAGGAATGGTACGAACAGGAAACCACCACCAATTCCTATGACAGCCGAGAAGAATCCTATCAGGAGACCAACACCGAACGGTATGTAGTTTCCAATCTTGAAATGTTCTCCAAAGAAGTCGAACTCTGTATATCCTCCCACTTTCAAATTCTGGATGCCTTCAAGTTCATGAAGTTTTCCAGTCTCTTTGAGCTCTCTAACTTTCTCAGTGAACCTCTTTGCAGCTTCTCTTCCTTTTCTTTTCCCTGTTTTAGCCCTTGGAGTTAGCTGATAGAACATGTATCCAGCTATAAGGTAGGTTGCAAGACCGAAAACACCCTTATAAAGAGATATGCCAAGCGCACCACCTGTCAACCAGACTCCTGCCTGAGCGCCCAGAACGGCACCAATTCCCAGAAACAATCCTGCTGGCCAGACAAGTCTTTTCTGTGTGTACCAGTTAAACGTGCTTGAAACTGCATTGAACCATGTAATTCCAGAGTTGCCGAGTCTTATGCTGTCGGTAAGATACTTACCTGCATCTGTATAAGAGCCAATAGAGACTTTCGTGCCCTTGAGCTTGGATGCCCAGTTCCCAATCCCAAAAATCGAAATATGGCCAAGACCAGCCATTATACCTCCAAAGGCTCCAATGGTAGAGAAAATCCATCCAACCCAAATACACCATAGCAAGTAACCAATTGCATTTATAGTAATTTTATTTCCTGCTATTTCAACCCAAGTTATATCCAACATACATCACACCCCCTACTTTATTATCTGTTCACTTCTTTAAATATCAGGAAATTGCAGAGTTTGCACACATCGAAACCGGGATAGGTTTCACCTGTCCTCGGGAATGATGGTCCTCCATACTTAACTGTCCTCTCAAGAAGTCTTCTTACAGTAGGTTCAAGATGTTCCCCTGGGATAAATACATTTATTTCACCTTGTTCTGTCTTTCCCGCAGTATAGCTCCCACTGCACATTGGTACGATGTTAATTTTTCTGTTGACGAAAGCCCAGACAATCCCTCCACAAGCTGCTGAATTCATCATAAAGTTTGGTCGTAATGGATGTTCATCCATAGCAGAAGCGTAGTCGTTGTAGAGGTGATAACTCTGGAGAACATCACAAATAATGTGAACCACGTCAGGTTTAAACGGTGCTTTGTGCAGTGGAGCAGTTGCAAATGCTATCAATCCTTCTGGAAGTCTTGGTTTTGTTTTCACAAATCTTTCTGCCTGTTCCATGTCCCTGGTGTATTTCAGGTGACTTTTTACCTCATTTTCGTCAAAGTCCTTCCACCCAAAAAGATACCTTGCATTGCTGCAACCGAGATTCTTTTTTTCAGCAAAGACTATGTCTCCAGACTGTCTGGATACTGCTGAAATGTGGCAAAAAGTGTACGGAAATCTCCCAACTTTATAGTTGTTTTTCTTAAACTCTCCTACATCTTTTTCTGAGTAGAAGAATTTCACTGCTACAGGATAGTATTTCAGTCTCAGCAGATTTCTCAGTACAAAAGTAATGTCCGCACCACTGAGTTCTTTTTTGCTGAGCATTGCATTTGAGAACTCCACATCATTTAACAGAAGTTCTGAGTCAATTTCTAGTACAACTCTACTTTCAAGTTCCTGCATATTGCTGCGGTAGTGGATTTTGTATTTAAGTGTTTCGAAAAATTCTAAACATGTTTCAAATTTTTTAGAAATTACAAATAATTGAAAAAAGCTAAGCAATTTCTATGGTAAGTGAATAGCCAAAGAAGATATTCTGGATTTTAACCGATTCAGAAAGCTAATCAAGATGATTATGTATTGTTTACAGAGTTCACATTTAAATAGAGTCTAATCTTAACGTTTTTTCCGATCAATAATTTTTAATCAAGTATTTTAAAAACACTAAAAAACGTACTTTTTAAAAAATTTGAAATGGCTTATTTTTTAGAAATTACAAAAAAATTGCAATACTAAACTATTAATTGTTAAAAATTAAAAAGCCCGAGAATTTTATATCATTACTGCAAATTGTTGTAAATGTTTCGGTAATTTTCGAAAAGTCTTCTGGAATTTTCGACAATAAAGCTGTGATACTCTTTCATTCTCATGCATTCTGTAGAAAGAGTACTTGTCACCAGATAAATGCTTCTTTCACTTTTAAATCCCTTAATAGACCGTACTTTGACCAGACCCACTTCATATGCTTTGGAGGCTGCAATCAGAGATGTTATTGCTATTCCGAGGTTACTTGAAACACTGTTGAGCTTTGAAAAAAAGTCACCCACTGTAAGAGACGATTTTGGTTCTTCATCAATTCCACTCTCCTTCAGCGCTTTTTTAATACTTGTAGTAATGCCATAATCCTCTGTAAGAAATATCATGGGATACTGAATGACATCCTCGAGGAATACTTCATCTTTATTTGCGAGAGAGTGGTTCATGGGAGTTATGAGGACAAGCCAGTCCTTACCGAGCTCAGAAACAAGAAATCTTTTGTCATCAACATCTTCAGACAGATCACCAACTATCGCAAAATCTGTTTCGCCCCGATTGAGCATTTTAACACATTCGTGAGCACCTCTCAAAACTACATTTACCTCAAGACCAGGATATCTGGCTTTTAGAAGTGACTGGAGGTGAAAAACGGTGTTAAGACCAACCATACCTGACGCGATTGTTATTTTATCCTCTCTCAGGCTTGCAATCAGTTTTTTTGTATCTTCGATTGACCCAAGAATTGTTTCCATGTTTTTCATCACTATAATTCCTTCTTCTGTAAGATTAACCCCACTTACTTTTCTCTCAAGAAGTTTTGCCCCATAAAATTCCTCAAGAGAGTTTATCTGAAAGCTGACTGAGCTCACAGACATATTAAGGTCTTTAGCAGCACCTTTAAGACTACCCTTTTCAACAACCTTGAGAAATGTTTGCATGAAATCGATTCTTGGCATACTTTCAACTATGGCTGGAGATATTTAAAATTTTAGACACCTATTTCGAATTATTATTACTTGTTAACACAACCATCTTCAGAAAAAACAGAGAAACGTCATCTAACACCACACACCTGAATGATCACTTTTCTCTCTTTTCTTTTATTATCAAAATCCAAAATAACCACCTGCTGCCACGTTCCGAGATAGGTTCGCCCATTTTTGAAGGGTATTGTTAGAGATGGTTTTAAAAGAGATGCCCGAAGGTGAGAGTGGCCATTTGCATCACCCCAGGTTAAATTATGTTTGTAATTTTGCTCTTTTGGGATTAACTCCTTAAAGAAGGTTTTGATATCATGTATAAGGCCATTCTCATACTCCATTACTGTAACTCCAGCAGTTGATCCTTGAACAAAAACATTCACAAAACCTTCATTCCACCCTCTGATCGAGCTTTCAATATGGGATGTTATATCGATGATGTCTATCTCCTCATACCCCGTATCGAAAACGATTTCACTAGTTTCGATTTCCATGGATGATGATACGCAGATTGATTATTTTTCTTTTATCCTCGTAGCGGTTTGACACATCATCACAATCATCGCAATTTCATTTCCGCATCAAGACTGTCTGATCAATGCGGAATCGACCAAGCAACAATTTATCACTCAAACAAGATATTATATAACCGCAAATGAAAATATGAAGTATTAAGAGTCCTGTTCTCAGTATTGCCAGCGAAAAACCACGCCACATAAATCATACAACATATACTAGAATAGTAAGTACTGTAACCATAACTATCGCTGAACCCCAGTACAATGGCCTATCACATTTCGATCTTTCTGTTTTGCTTCGCGTGATGAGGTAAACAACAAATAAATAGAGAGGGCCGTTCGAAATTATATAACTGACCTGCAACTGGAGAACATTTTTGAATACAATTGCAATGCTAAGAATACAGATAGCAGCCACTATAGCTACTTTTACCTCATCAGATAATTTCATCAGCCAGATTAAATCCACATTATTTTAAAGTTTTCGGGTTGAAGTGTGATTTTATCAACTCTCTGAGATCCAAATTCAAATCTGAATAAAGATATTCAAATAAATCCTATCCCGTTTTTGACCAACTTTAATCCCACTTACTATACCCCACAAACCTGCTAAATCTTTGTTAAATAACCACATATATTGTCACTACACATTGGAAACGTGTAAGCAATTGTTATACTGTGATACCAAAATCTTATAAACAGTGTTACTAATCAAGGAAATAGATGAAGAATCACGAGAATCATGATTTTAAAAAAATGAGGTTTGATTATCTCAATACATTTTTAGAAGTTGCAAATAGTGGTAGCTTTCACGCTGCGGCACATAAACTTGGAGTTTCTGTAAGTACAATAAGTATGCAGATTAGTGCTGTTGAAGAATTTTTTTGCGCGAAGTTAATAAAAAGAAACACACGTGGAATAACGCTGACAAATGAGGGGCAAATAGTATATAGGCGAGTTGAAAAAATACTTGAAGATCTCACCGAAGTAAGGGAAGATATTCTGAGAATGAGAAACCATAATTTAATTTTAGTTTCTGGCTGTGCACCAGGTATAAGTTTAGTTCCAAGTATTGTAGAAGGGTTTGCCGAGACACATCCAAATTTAAAGTTGACCATGAAACTGCTGGATGCATTTACCTGTTTAGAGAACATTCGAAGTGGAAAGGCCGATATAGCTGTGGTGGGATACTTATCCGAAGAGATATCTGAAAATGAAGAACTTGAAGTTGATATGCTCGGGGATGATGAATTCATCCTCGCACTTCCGAAAAACCACAAGTTGTTAGATCGAGACAAGATTTTCTTGGATGATGTTTTCAAGCATCCCCTGGTGTTATTGAATGAAAGATTTGGAATAATGAGACTGTTGAAAAAACTTTTAGAGGAGAGAGGTTATTCACTTGATGATGCAAATGTAGCAATGGAAGTCGATGGTGTATATTCTCAGCTTCATGCCGTATCAATGGGTGCAGGAGTTGCAATTACCTCACTCATTGCCGCAAAGAGTATTGAAGAGCTCGGGTTGATTGAGATTCGGGAGATTTATGATTTTAAGATGATGCGCCCTATGTACCTCATTTATCGAAAAAACCTCCTTGAAAATGAAGACTACAGAAAACTTCTTAACTTTTTCAAGAAAGAGGCAAAATCCCTGTTATATAGGGTTGTTTATGCGTCAGAATAGACAACCTGATGGTCAGGCTAAAGGTAAGTTGAGAATTAAATTATAATAAAAGTATTAAAATATTAAATATGGTATATAAACACAAGTACGGCATATGCAACGAAGAAGAATAAGCCGAAACACAGCGCATACCATGGCACCCTCTGTTTTATTATATAGTACAGCAGTATTAGCGAGATAATTGTCGTTGCAGCCACACTCATATATGCATGCGTGTCAAGAACCCAGGATGTCAAAAGAAGTCCTAAACCTGGATAGAATGTCGAGTACAATATTTTCTCACCAACTAACGATCCGATACACATCGTGTCTTTTCCTCTGTACCCCCATATAAGCGCACTAACAGTCTCAGGAATTGCTGTAGCTGCAGGAATTATTATCACTGCAAGACCCATAGCACTTATGCCTATTTGTCTTGCAAGCCCATCTACTGAAGATACCATCTCATGAGATCCTATATACAGGAGCACAACTGCTGCAATTAGCTGAATCACCCCACCCATCACTGGATAAGGAAAGTATCTGCAGATATACGGCTCATCAGCATCCTCTATGATCTCAACCATTCTATTTCTGTACATCATCCATACATATACTAAGTACGAAACCAGGAAAAGAACACCAAAAACATGGCGTGAGTACTCACCCATAAATGACGGCACTATAGTCAGTGGAAAGAGAAATGTTATGAATGCATAGGGTATTATCAGAGTTCTATCGACCTCTAACACCAGATCATCTCTTTTCTTCAAGTAATAGCCAAGCAGAACAACAACACCCACCAGACCGTATGAAAGGCTTGACGCCATAAAAGGTTGACCAAATAACGTGCCAACACCTATCTCTTCTCCACTTAATCCCCCATATGCAAAAACTGCTACCAGAAAAATAGTCATTTCAGGAAATGATGTGAAAAGAGGGGCAAGTATTGCCCCAACGAATGAACGTCCTAACTTAAGCTGGCAGCCAAGAAATTCAATCGCATTAACAAATAACATGGCTGCGATAAAAACTATAAACATGCTAGTAAATAATGCCAATATCACTTCTATCATCGTATCACCCTATACTAAAAAATTAAAAAATTTAAAATGTGTATCCCAACACCATTAACCAGGCTCCCTGTACGAAGATCACATACAGATTTGAGATCACTGAAAGTGGGACTCCAAATTTAATCACGTCCGCCATAGACATTTCTGATGCACCCCAAGCAATCAGAAAAGCGGTTATAGACATCGGCAGGAAAAATGCATAGCTCAGACAGTTTATGACAATGAGTGTAAATGGAAGTGTGCTGAGACCCAGTTCACTTGCTACTGCCATTGTTAGTGGGATGAACGTAGCTCCCATAGCCACTGCACTGACCATTCCAGCTCTGGCAATGTGAAAACCAAACACCACTATAAGCAGCACGATAATTGGATTCGTTATATTCCCAGCCTTAATTGGCTCCACTATAAAGCCAGCGAGCCATGACACAGCTCCCGATTTATAAAGCGCTCCACCGAGAGATATTGCACCACCAAGGAGAACCCAGATATCCCACATAATATATTTATTAATTTTCCTGAACTCAATTTTTCCGAAGGGTAAGAACACCAGTAAAACGAGAATCAGAGCGACCATACCTGTTTTTATATTATGTAGCTGTTTTTCAGTAATCCAGAGGAAGAGAGCGATGAACAAAGCTCCGAGTGCCCATATTTCTGGCCAAGTGATTTTACCCAGTTCTTGCTTAATTTTAGGTAATTCCTCATCAGCTCCCGGAATCTCAAGTTTCCAGAGTTTAAAGAACCAGACAACATACAGAAACATTATTACCAAAAGTCCCCAAAGAGGGAGGTTGAGGATAAGCCAGTCAGTCCAAGATATATAGATCCCTATTTCCTCCAGAGTTCCAACCAGCATTATGTTCGGAAAGTGGCTCGTTAAAATTAATGTACCTGTGAAAAGCGGGACAAGTCCAGTAATGAGAAGTATTAGCGCGTTGTTTATCCTTTTAACTTCAGGCAAATGCTCCTTACCTTGCATCAAAGAGGTTACACCCTTAGCTATGGGAAGAAACAGTGCAGTTTCACTAACAGTTGGAAGTACACCCCCAATTGCAACATCAGCCAGCGAAAGCCCCAATAAAATTTTCACAACTCTTGTTGATCTGAGATAATTCGTTACAGTAATTGCAATACGTTTTCCCAGTGGTGTTCCCATCATCACCGCAGCATACACGAAAGCTCCGAGTGCCAAGAAAAATACGTTTTTTGTAAAAGCTGAAAAGCCATCCTCAATCTTGAATCCTCCGAGAATAACTACAAAGAGTGGCGATGCTATTCCTACAACGGCTTTTGGTAAAGCCTCCGAAATCATGCATATGATGAACCAGAAAAAGACTCCGAGAACCGATTGCCCCTGTGGATTTAAACCAGGCAATGTAGGCCCGAAATGTAACCCCAGCATCACTGCAAAGGCTAAAACCAATCCAGCTACCTGCTTATTATAACTTACATTTGTATTTTCCTCATCATCCATTTTTCAAACCCCCTAAAAGTTAAAAATTTATATGAGACGTTTTGGTTTTCCTCTCGTTACGTATCCATATCTTTCCTGCTTTCCGTTGATATCTATGACTGTCCAGTAGATCTTATCTTCTCCGACTCTCATTGGTATAAGCTTGGCTGGGAAGTAACCAAGTTGATACGGTAATTTCGTCTCTATCGCACCCTGTGGGCAAATTTTTACACATGACATACAGTCCCAGCAATCTCTGGGGTCTCTACAGTATGCTTTTTTCGTTTCAGGGTTCAGTGTCATCAGATCTCCCGGGCAAATCATCTCGCATAGCGGTTCTTTTTCGGCTTTACATCCATCACACTTATCTTTTATCACTATAGGTGGCATACTACAGCACCTCCTTAATTTGGACTGTACCTGTCTCCAGGCACAATCTGCTCGTAAGGCCTCTTAAAGACCCTAATTTCGCCAGTTTCTGGATCTCTCACAGAATTTACAAAACATAACCAGTTTTCATCGTCTTTTTCTGGATAATCGATGCGCTCATGCCAGGCTGGCCATCTTGTCTCCTTTCTGTAGAGGCAGTGATGAACCACGACTTCAGCAACATCTAAAAGATCAATCACCTCATGGCATTTCAACAGATCATGCAAATCTTTTGCATAAAGGTACTTTGTCTGCTCTTTTAGGACTTTAAGGTGCTTCAACGCGTAGAGGAGTCTTTCCTCATTCATCCTGTAGAACTGACCAACCCCTCCAGCATATTCGTCCATCAACCTCTGAAGTCTCTCTTCCATTTCTTTTGCAGTGACTCCTGCTTTAACACCAGTAGTATATTCATCTTTCAACTGGAAGTATCTGATGAGTGGAGCGAAAACTCTGCTTTTTTCGGCTTTAACCTGTTCTTCATCGATTTCAATGTCTCCAACTGTTTTGATGTATTCCACAGCATCTCTTGCAGCCATCATTCCTTCAACCCAGCATCCACCTATGAATTTGTTTGGTACACCACCGGCAACATCTCCAGCTGCGTAAAGACCATCCAGTGTTGTTTTTCTGTTCTCGTCAACCCAGTAACCCGCCATACAGTGTCCACCTACAATATAGGGATCACTTCCATAAACCTCAATTGGCTCCTCCTGGGGATTTATACCTCTTGAGGCCATGAACAGAACAAACGTTGGTCTCTCGTTTAAGTAATCAGTTTTGAGTTCTCTAAGCTGGTCATCCGTTATATGAGTTGTACTAACATATGTTGGTGGGTTCCCATCATACCATTCTTTCATAACTGCATAATTTCTGATGTATCTCGGAGCGGTGTCCCCACCAGAATCAGCAAACTTGGTTTGCAGAATTCTCTCTCCTTTTGCATTTATGATCGGTGTCTTGTATCCAACAGATATTGTATCAATAGGCCCATTATAATCCTTGGTTCTCAAGGCTGCCCATCTCTGCTCAAAGCTTGTCATCTCCGCTCCAGCCCGGATACCCATTGCATATCCGGCTCCAGTATTGAATGGAGAATACCATACCTGATGATGAGAATCGATCCCGTCAACGGTGTAGGGTCTGTAAAGTCCAGCTGCACCACCAGTTGCAATAATTGTTGCCTTTGCCTTTACAACATAGAGTTTTCCGTCTCTCACGCCAAAACCAATTGCACCAACAACTTTACCATCCTTTACAAGATAGTTTGTTGCCATAACTCTATTGATCACTTCAGCTCCTGCTCTTTTTGCCATTTCTGCAATGATTGGCTTCATCGACTCGCCATAGATGTGTACATCAAACCTG
>MTML01000142.1 GCA_002011215.1 Archaeoglobus sp. JdFR-24 | reverse complement strand
AAACAATAACCAGAGAACAGCAAAGTAAAAAGCATAATCCACAAGCTCCTTCTTGAATTTAGGCCTGAAATCAGCTTTCCAGAGTGCAATGATCATGCTGAGGTTTATGTATAGTATAACGATCCATAAAATACCTATTGATACTTTTAGCAAAAGTTTTGTTAATTCTGTATAGGATTGAACATGGAGCAATCCAGATACTGAAGGCAGTATTACTGCAAAAGCTGAGAGAGTAAGATATTTCAGAGCATCTTTAACCTTTCTATTTATATTCTGCTCAATACTCTCTCTGTCAGAAATGAGAATGCTCAGGCTTAAATAACCAGCGATAACAAGAATAGCTCCAGCTAATAAAAAAAACATATGTTCAATCGGATGTGATATGATTACCATAATTAACAAATATACAAAACATACTTAAATTTTATTATAATTGTAATGAACTCATTTGCCACCCCATTAAGATGTCGAACTGAATACTAACGATAGTGGGCTCGGCCGGATTCGAACCGGCGATCTTCGCCTCGTAAAGGCGACGTCATAACCACTAGACCACGAGCCCTCAAACCCTTCAAACCTTGTTAATTCTGCTATTAAAGTTTAACGATTGAATTCCCTCATCTGAATTTTTATTGTCTGATTTGACTTTGAATGCTCTCCCTAATTTCTGCTTTAATCTCTTCCAGTTTAGCCTTTTTTAGCCCCTTGATCCTCTCCAAAATTAAAAGCGTTGTTCTCTGATATATGGCTTCCCAAGCGCAGAAGGAGCACCGAATTTATCTTTCCCCCGGATTACGCTCAGCAGCAGAACAAGAATTGTTACTATGTATGGCACCATTCTCATGAACTGATATGAGACTCCAAGTCCAGCTGCCTGAAGTTTAAATGAGAGGACATCAAGACCACCAAAGAGATAAGCTCCGGCAATTGCCCTCTGGGGCATCCAGCCACTGAAGATAACTAATGCGAGACATATCCACCCTCTCCCCGCTGTAAGACCATCGGTCCACACCTTTGCATAAGCCAGACTTAAATGTGCACCAGCTATTCCGGCTAAAAATCCACCTATGAGGACTGCAAAAAACCTTATTTTGTCAACGGCAATTCCCATTGTGTCTGCCGCCTCTGGATTTTCCCCAACTGCAAAAAGTTCCATACCATATCTTGTTTTATTCATGATATACCACAGCAGTGGAACAAGGAAAATTCCTGCATAAACTAGGGGATCATGCTTGAAAAACGCCTCCCCTATATATGGTATATCGGACAGAACCGGAATCTCAACTGGTTGCAGGTATGTAGCAACTTTTCCCACAAAATCCCTACCAAGAAAACCAGTCATTCCAAGTCCGAGAAGCACCAGCATCAAACCGGTCACGGCCTGATCCACCTTCAGACTTACAGTAAAGAATGCATGAATGGTTGCAAGCAATAAACCAGCAAAACCGCCTGCAAGAATGCCAAGCCATGGGTTGCCTGTTACAAGGCTGACATAAAAGCCTGTCATCGCTCCTGTAACCATAACACCTTCGAGTCCGAGATTTAAAACTCCGCTTCTCTCGGCGATAATCTCACCTAATGTGGCAAAGAGAAGCGGTGTGCCCGCTCTCATGGACGCTGCTATCAACGACGAGATAAAATCCATTTTTAGACACCTCTCGGCCTTAATCCTGAAAATACGATTCTATACTTTGTGAAGAAGTCCCCTCCGATAATGAATAAAACGACAAGCGCCTGAAAAACGTCGACGATTGCAACAGGAATGCCATAGGTGGTCTGCATTGCTGATCCGCCAACGTAAAGGAGACCAAAAAGAAATGCTGCTACTATTACAGCAAGGGGATTGCCCTTTGCAAGTAGAGCAACAGGAATGCCTGTATATCCATAACCGGGTGAAACGGCACTCCTCAACCTCAGATGCAATCCACTTACCTCCATCATACCAGCAAAACCTGCAATCGCTCCTCCAATCAACATGGCAGATATAATAACTCCTTTTCTGTTAATACCTGCATACTCAGCAGCTTTGGGATTTGCTCCGACAACCTTCACTGCAAAACCGTAGGATGTTTTTGTAAGCAGAATATATATAATAATTGCAATGAAGAAGGCTATTATCACACCAATATGAAATCTTGTTCCGAAAAACCTGGGCAATATCGCATAATCGTTAAAAAGGTCGGAATAGGGAAAATTATAGACCTCTTTTCCTCTCATCGGACCGTAAACCAGATACTCTACCCAGTATATTGCAACATAATTCAAGAGTAGGGTTGAAATAATTTCATTGAGATTGAATTTGGCTTTCAAAATGGCAGGAATTGAAGCCCACAGCATTCCTCCAAAAAGAGCGATGAGTGCCATAAGAGGCAATACCAGAAAAAGTAATGAAGGCACAGAAAAGTAAAGAGCGACAACGCTTGCTGCAAAGGCACCCATATAAAGTTGCCCCTCAGCTCCGATATTCCACAATCCCGCTCTTAATGGTATTGTAACAGCCAGTCCAGTCAGAATTATAGGTGCTGTTTTGACAAAAAGCTCTGTAAGCCCAAATTTGGTTCCAAATGCCCTCCTGATCATAGTTTCATAGGCCTCAATTGGATTTATGCCAAACACCATCAGAAGAATTCCAACGAAGATCAGGGATGCAGCAATAGAAACAAAAGGGATAAGAAGCTGTATGTGTCTGGGAGTCTCAAGCCTTCTCTCAACTCTGATCAAGCGACTACCCCCTCTTCAGCATTTTGGTCTCTCTTTACCTGTTCATCACTAACACTCAACCCTCCATCGCCACCAGTCATCAGATATCCGATTTTCTCCAAGGTCGCCTCCTCTCTTCTAAGAATACCAGTTATTTTTCCCCCATATATGACTGCAATTGTATCGCTTAGCTGCATTATCTCTTCAAGATCCTCGGAAATCAACAAGATAGCCTTTCCTGATTCGGCTGAAGAAATCAGCCTCCTTCTGACATATTCAATCCCGGAAATATCAAGTCCCCTTGTTGGCTGGGAAGCGACAAGTAATTTGGGCTCTCTAAATAATTCTCTTGCGATGATGAGCCTTTGTATATTTCCACCAGAAAGGTTTCTTGCCGGAGTTTGAGGAGAAGGTGTCTTTATCCCAAACTCAGTAATGAGCTTCTCAGCATGCTTCTCTATCTTCTTAAAATCCATAAAACTCCTTGTTGAAAAACTTTTGAAATCTCTGAGTATGATATTTTCGGCAACACTGAGAGAGGGTGCAAGTCCAACTTCAATCCTATCTTCAGGAATGCAGGAGATACCCATTTGGGTTCTCTTCTCCACACTGAATTCTGTTATATCCTGTCCCTCGAAAATAATTTTGCCCTTATCCACCTTTCTTGTGCCGATTATAACTTCTTCCAGCTCCTTCTGACCATTTCCAGATACACCTGCTATCCCAAGAATCTCTCCTTCTTTAATTGAGAGTGTTATACCTTTGAGAGCTGGCAAACCTCTATCATCCCTGACATGAAGATTCTCGATTCTGAAAATCTCCTCTCCATAATTCTTGCTTCTCCTTCCAAACTCCATTTTTATCTCTCTACCCACCATGAGCCTTGCAAGCTCCATCTCATCAGTCTCTGAAGTAACAAGTGTACCGACATTTTTTCCCTTTCTCAGAACGGTAATTCGATCTGTTACGGAAAGAGCCTCCTTCAGTTTGTGTGTTATGAATATGACCGTCAAACCCTTTTCTGTCATTTTTTTCAGGGCTGAAAAAAGCTTTTCGGTCTCTATTGGAGTTAGAACAGAAGTGGGCTCATCGAGAATGAGCAACTTTACCTCTCTGAAAAGAGATTTGAGAATCTCCACTCTCTGCTCCTCTCCAACACCCATGTTCAGAATTAACTCATTCAGGTCTGCATCAATACCGTATTTACTGGAAATGTCAAGGAGTTTTTTTCTGGCCCATTCGTCATCTATTAGTGGATCCTTAGGTGTTTTGTATCCTAAAAGAATGTTCTGAAGGGCAGTCATTTTGCTAACAAGCATGAAATGCTGATGGACCATCCCGATTCCCGCTCTAATGGCATCCTTAGGTGATTGAAAGCTAACCCGCTTACCCTCAAAAATTATTTCTCCCTCGTCTGGCTTGTAAAGTCCATAAAGTATGCTCATCAATGTTGTCTTTCCTGCACCATTCTCACCAAGAAGGCCGTGAACCTCTCCTCTTTTAACTTTCAAAGTAACACCATCATTGGCGACTACACCTGGGAATCTCTTTGTTATGTTCACCATTTCGAGAATGAAGTCCTCATGTATGGTCTCTTTTTCTGAGACACGTGAATTTGAATCTGAATCAGAATTGCAATTTCTCTGTTTTTCGCTACTCATCGGAATAATAACCTCCTAAGTGGACATATGAATTTCACGTGCAAGCTCTATTAACTTTTCAGATACATCCAAATTAAATCTTTCTTTGAATATTTTCCGTAATTCTTCAGTAGATTTAATCTCAAATTCACTTATTTTGGGAAAAAATCCGATCAATGACTCGGTTATTCCCCATGGATAAACAATCCAGACCCATTTTTCAAGCACTTCACCAGTGTAATCCGGGGAGAAGGTGGACGTCTTCTTGTACTGGAGAACAGCTGATTTTATTTTCTCGGCTCCACTTTTTTTGATGTGGTTTACAACAACTTTAAGAGTTTTCCCAGTGTCTGCAACATCATCTACGACCAGTATCTTTTTCCCCTTTATGTCGACGTTTATTGGCTGAGTTATTCTCGCATTATCCTTTGTCTCTGCCACATCCCAGTGCTCTGCTTTAACACTATACAGATCTCTGATGTTGAGAAAATCACTTATAATTCTTGCAGGAATCCAACCACCTCTCCCAACTGCTACAATTGCATCTGGCCTGAATCCCGATTTTCTCACGTCTGATGAGATTTTAAAGCAGAGCTCGAATATGTGATCCCATGACAGTAACGAGCACTCAACTTCCATAGCACTGCATTGCCCCTGAGTTTTAAACTTTTTCCAATTATCGAAGAACTCAGTTTGTGGATTGGTTATGAAAGTGTATAAAAATGCATTAAGACACTTTAAAATAATAAAGGTAAATACAAGTGATCTTCAAAAACATCTGGTAGTGATGATTTCTGTATAGTTATTATAGGGTGTGTGCCTCATGATCAATTCTACGCTTATCCTGGCTAAAATGGCAGATAGGCTTGGAAAAACATAAATATATCAGTGTTGCAATGTGGATATGGTAAAGCTTTACAGGAGCAGGAAGGACAGGATAATTTTTGGTGTTTGTGGCGGTTTAGCAAGATACTTTGATGTTGACCCGACAATCATCAGGCTGATCTTTATTGTGGCGACAATCTATCATGGATCCGGAATTCTCTTGTATATTCTGCTTGCAATAATTATTCCCGAAAAGCCCAAAACTGATGAGGATGTGAGTGAAAAGGATAGTGAGGTTTCAGTCGATATAGATAGACATTCATTTGAAAATGTTGATGAGAGAAAGAAGCTGTTTGCTCTCGGATTGATTGTTGTTGGTTTTTATCTACTCATCAGAGAATTTGTTTCGTTTTTCATATCATCATCTCAGATTCTGGGAATCTTACTTGTTCTTCTCGGATTGGCTCTCATATTGAGGAGAGGTAGAGAAAATGAGTAGAGGTTTGGGGGTTTTTTTAGTTATTTTGGGGTTGATTTTGTTTATCTCATCTTTTGGATTTCTTGATAACTTTACACAATATATTGAGTTATATAGCGATATTCTCATCAAAATTTTCCCTTTATCCTTAGTGTTTATTGGTTTTGCTGTACTCACTATAGGGTGGCAGAGGCAAATTCTCACAGGATTGGCGTTGGTTGTGGCTTTTCTCTCCTTGATGGCTCTCCTCCTAACTTCCACATCAATTAATGCCATTTCAGTCTCACAGGAAAATGGTAATATTGAGTTTACAGCTGGAGAAATCTTCGTGACATGGGATTCAAGTAAAAGTGGAGATGATATTTTCGTTGTGACTGGAAATGAAGCCAATATTGACTTTGCTATAGGGAAGGTAACTGTCGAACTGCCAGAAAGAGACGTGTTTGTTAATATTGATGGTGGAATAGGTGAAATCGTCTTTCTTGTTCCCAAGGATGTAAAGACTGTTGTTAAAGGTAGTGTTGGGATTGGGCAGATTGGACAGACGAAAATCTCAGGAACCGAGGATGGGAAGTATGTTGCCTTTATAAACTGTGATCTCGGGATTGGTGAAATAAAGTTTAGAATGCTGAACTGACTTTACAGACGGTCAGGAATTAAGTTAAAAATTAACTGCTACTATATTATCCCGAGCTTTTTTGGATTCTCGTAAAACATTTTTCTGTAGGTTCTCTTCTTAAGATTGAGTGATTTCAGTTCTTCAATCACCCTGTTGTAGTTCATCAGTGGATAATCGGTTCCAAACAGGACTCTTTCACTGAGAACACTGTTCATCTGCTTTATTACAACTTCTGGAATGTATTTTGGACTCCATCCTGCAATGTTAAAGAAAACATTTTCATTTCTTCTTACTACTGAAAGAGCCTCTTCATACCATGGATAGCCGAAATGAGCTATAATTAATTTCAAATCTGGGAAGTCAACCGCAACATCATCAACGTAAACTGGTTTGCAGTATCTTATCTTTGTTCCTCTGTGGAATTGAGTGCCGGTGTGAAACAATATCGGAATGTCTAAATTCATGGCAAGTTCGTAAATGGGATACATCTTTCTATGATTTGGTTCGAGCATGTGAAGGTGGGGCATGAGTTTCAAACCTTTAAGTTTTAAATCATCAATAGCCCTTTCAAGCTCTTTCAGAGCTACTGTACCTTTGTGTGGATCCACCCCGGCAAAACCAATAAGCCTTCCATTGCTCTCCTTGACTGCTCTTGAGACTGCTTCGTTGGATACTATGTAATCGAATGTAGTTTCAGCATCCACTCCAACAACAACTGCCTTATCAACATTTGCAGTATCCATATCTTCGATCATTTTCTCAATGCTTACATCAAAGTCCTTTCCAAAAACTCTGGCATAGCTTTTAACCATTTCTTCTGGCATTCTGGATACTATTTCCTTCGTCCAGAGCTGTGCGTGAGTGTCGATTATCATGGGGTGAAATTTTGTTCTATAATTATTCACTTTTTCGGTTTCAGGATGAACAAACCGAATGGGTAAAATGGTAAAGTTTATGTTTAAACAACCACACTCCTGAACATGAAACGTGGAATAGTGTTGCTGTCGGTTTTGATATTGGCATTGCTGTTAACTGGTTGTGCCCAGCAAGAGAAGCCAGCTCCAACTCCTACACCAACTCAGCCCCCCTCACAAACCATGGAAAAGAAACTGAAGGTTGCATTTGTTTATGTAAGTCCTATTGGTGATGCAGGCTGGAGCTATGCTCATGATCAGGGCAGGATATTCATCGAAAAGAAGTACGGTGTTGAAACGAAGTATTCTGAGGCCGTTCCTGAGGGGCCGGATGCAGAGAGGGTAATCAGAGAGTATGCGGAGCAGGGATTCGATATAATATTCACAACCTCCTTCGGTTACATGGATCCCACCATAACAGTTGCAAAGGATTTCCCTGATACTGTCTTTATGCACTGCAGCGGTTACAAGACCGCAGATAACGTTGGCACGTATTTCGGTAGAATGTATCAGGCCAGGTATTTGAGTGGAATCGTGGCTGGTAGCATGACAAAAACAAACAAGATTGGATATGTTGCAGCTCATCCAATACCTGAGGTGATCAGAGGAATCAATGCCTTCGCTCTCGGTGTAAAGAAAGTGAACCCGGATGCTGAGGTAATTGTCGTCTGGACAGGAACCTGGTACGACCCGGCAAAAGAGAAGGAAGCTGCAATAAGTTTACTCGATCAGGGATGTGATGTCATAGCTCAGCATCAGGACTCTCCCGGGCCACAGCAGGCAGCAGAGGAAAGAGGTGTGTATTCAATAGGCTACAACAGTGACATGTCCCACTTTGCTCCAAAAGCACATCTTACTGCCCCAATCTGGAACTGGAGTGTGGTCTACAGTTACGTTGTAGAGAATGTGATGAAGGGCACATGGAAGAGTGAGGAAATCTGGTGGGGAATCGATAAGGGACTGGTTGAACTTGCACCCTTCAATGAAGTTGTACCAGAGAACGTAAAGCAAATAGTGATGGAAGAGAAGGAGAAATATCTTAAGGGTGAAGTTCCAGAGCAGTATCCCTTCGTAGGTCCAATTAAAAACCAGAAAGGAGAGCTTGTAAAAGCTGAAGGGGAAGTAATGAGTGATGAGGAACTTCTCTCCATGAACTTCTTCGTCGACAATGTGAAGGGAGAGATCCCGCAATCCAGCTAAATCTTTTCTATTTTTTTGATTTGTATGATTAAAAGAGACAAAAAACTGGAGAAGAAAATAGCTTCTGAGAGGATAGAATATCTTCTCGAAAGAGCCCATATTGTAAAGTTGAGAGATTTTAATCTGGCAAAACGATATGTGGAGCTTGCGATGAAGATTTCAATAAGATATAGAGTGAAAATCCCTGAAAAGTACAGAAACACCTTTTGCAGGAAGTGTTTTTCTCCATTCAGTTCGGATTGTGTCAGCATCAGACTTAACAGGGGTGTAAAGATAATCAGATGCCTCAACTGTGGATTTACAAAGAGAATGCCCTATAAAAGGAGGGAAAACTGAACTCTAAAAATACTCTTTCTAAAATATTTAATAGAAAAGTTAAAATAACCCCTAAAAAGCCATTGAAATAAAAAGGTAGGTGAATTTGAAAATGTTGGATGATTCGGTAAGAGAGAAAGCCATTGCACTGTCTGAAGCTATTGCAGAAACTGAGGAATATAAGGATTTTGTCCGAAAAGAAGAGTTATTGAAAGCAGACTCAGAAACACAGGAACTTTTAGTTGAATTTCAGCAGAAACAACAGGATTTTATAGGAAAACAGCTCTCTGGTGAAATTGATCAGGAATTACTAGGCCAATTAACTGATTTACAATCAAAATTAAATGCTCGAGAGAGTGTTGCAAATTTCCTTGATTCCTATAACAAATTACTTGATATGCTTGGTGAAGTTACTGATTTGATTGGCCAGAGAATTGAATTAGATCTCGGTGAAGTTTTCAGACACAGACAGTAGATGTTTGAGACTTTGTTTGAGGTTTTATTATTTTTTGTATTTTTTATTTTAATCAAATTTTTATTAAGGAATTTTGAATTTGGGCACGTCAACCAATCTGGCAGTAAAATTCTTACTGATTGAATTATTTTTTAGATAGAGGTAGAAATAAACTTGTTTTTCTCAAAGAGAAAGGAAATTCGCCTATGGTACTCTTTAGATCTTTTGTTGTTATCTTGACAATCTCGGATGTTCTAACTCCAGAATAGCTTAAGCCATATCCAACATTTAAAATTCCCACATTTAAACTATCTCGCTAACCCCCGGAAATCACCCGCATCACTTTTACCTCCCCATCCGAGATCTCATCATCAAGGGGTACTGGTGTGCCGTTTTTAAGTAAAAGAACCGTTTCAGGATTAATATTAAAAATATTTAAAAGATCAAGATATGTTTTGCCCTTATCAAACTCCAGTTTGGTCTCTTTCTCGGAGAAACCTCCGCCAATAAAAGAAATTTTTATTTTCACTTTTTCTTTCGTTTTTATGGTTTCTGTGGTTATGGTTTCACTCCTCCTCTGTAAGAAGTTCCTTTGCAATACTTCGTATGCCTTCTCTTTCCCCTCTCGAAAGAACTTCATGCTTAATGTCTTTCACATTCTGATGCAAGAGCTTCTCTTCCCGTCTCGCCTCCTTGGACTTGCCCTTTTTCCTGAAAAGTCTCCACTTAAAACGCCTCATGGTTATCCAATATATTGTTGTTCTGTTAGGTAATAATACTTTCGCAAATCATCATGAGGTTCATATAACTTAGAACATAAATATCTAAAAATAAAAAATAATATTCATTTCAACAAATATTTAAAAGCTTGTATCATATTATTTAAAAACCGGGAGTAGGTCATCTCTCTTCAATCTCCTCAGGACATTTTTAAGTGCATTTTTCAAGTTAGCAGTTTGCCCCTCCTTTGCAGAAACAGGGTAAATTATATTGTTCCAGTTCGTCCAAGGTGGCAGTATCCCAAGTTTTTCTGCAATTCCGTTGAGCACAGAATCGCTATCTTTCACCTTATCCATTTTGTTTACCGCAACAAAAACTGGAAAATTGAAGTCGTTCAAAAATTCATACATCTCTATATCTATCGGAATCTCTCCCCTTTTCTCCCATCTTTCAACTATATCAAGAAACGATTTACCATCCACAACATGCACCGCAGCTATAATCCTGTCGCTATTGTTCTCTATGTAATGGACAATGAAATCCTTGACTCTTTCACTGAATTCATAACTCACGCCATGAATGAAACCATAACCCGGAAGATCAGTGATTATGAGATCTCTGTATCGGATTGAATTGGGCTTTATTGTCGTTCCGGGTCTCTTTCCTTTCCTCACCTTCACTCCAAAAAGCTCAGAAAAAAGTGTTGACTTCCCCACATTTGACCTTCCAGCAAATATAATTTCAACGTTTTTGATTCTGGGAGCATTATGCACATTTAGAAAATTATTACTGTATTCACTCTTATTACTGTACTCACTCACACTCCAGAATTATATTAAGTTAATAAAAAAGTTATGTTCTCTTTTGAATTCGATTAGTTTAGTCTTTTCAAATATTCACTGAGTTGGGATTTTGTAATAGAGATTCAGAGCAAAAATCAACACTCCGATCACTATACCGAAAACAACCACGCTTTTCGGGTTTAGCTTAATCTGAGTATTTTCTTCCTCAAAGTATCTCATTATTCCTGCCGAGGACATCAGAGGTGGAGTCTTTGCTTTTTTAGTCTTTGCCATAGTACTGATTCTCATTGAGTTGTATTTAACTTTAATGGTTGTATACTATGCGTTTCTTACTTTCAGCCAGGCGCAAATTATGAATCCAGAAAATAACACAAAACGGAACAATAGAATTTTATATATGGTTCAGCAATAGGTGAATTGTGGATCTGAGCCTGAATTGTTATTTCATCAATATTAATGCGGAAATTAAGAAAGGAAAACTTGAATTGAGAGATGATGCCTCTTATTTCGAGGAGAAAGAACTATCAGGAGAGATGATTGATTATGTATTACTACCATCTTTTTTCAATTCACATGTACATCTTGGCGACTCGGTTGCCCTTGATCCACCCAAAATTTCGCTTGAAAACCTTGTTGGGCCTGGAGGATATAAATTTAAAATTTTGAGCAGAGTGGAATCAGAGGAGATTATAAGATCGATGAATGTGTCAATTCGTTATTCTGTGGCTTCTGGTACAACCTCAATGGTGGATTTCAGAGAAGGTGGTATTGAGGGGCTGAAGCTCTTGAAAAGAGCAGATGAGTTTAAAGCATGCATTCCGATGGTGAGACCACTTAACATCGAGGAGGCTCAAAAAATGGCTGATGACGAATACGTGGCAGGCTTCGGGTTGAGCAGTACCAGAGATCATGATCAAGTTTTTCTGGAAGAGTTAAGGGAGATTGCAAGGAAAAAGAAAATCTATTTCAGCATACATGCAGGAGAAAGAGATGATGAGGACGTTACTGATGCTCTTTCACTTGATCCGGACTTTATAGTCCACATGAACAGGGCATCGGTGAGCAATTTGAAAAAAGCTATGGATGAGGATATCCCGGTAGTATCCTGCTTTCGATCTAATTTCTTTTTTGGGCTTGAAAACAGGGATAACTATGAATTACTCTCAGAATACCATAATTGGCTGATTGGAACTGACAACGTGATGATTGCAAATCCTTCAATTCTGTCCGAAATAAACTTTGCGAGTTATATTGTCAAACCAGAGAATGTTCTAAGGGCAGTATATAATGGTTTCAAAATTTTTAAACAAGAGAATGGCTGGATTCTGATCGACATAAGTCATATGAGAAACTCAAAAAATTTAATTGCTGGGTTAGCAAGAAGAACCAGTTTAAAAGATATCGTAGCGATAATTGATTCTAATATTATTCAAATTGACTTGGTTAAGAATTAATTTGATTGAATAAATAATTAAACAATTGATGTTTAGGTAGTGCTGAAAATGACCTTTTTCACATGGAGGGTTTTCCAGCAATGGGAAAAATATTTATTTTTAGGGGTTTTGCATTTGCTGACATGAATGCAGAAGACGTGATGAACAAAAATGTCATTTATGCAACTCTTCCAAACACGAGAGAAAAGGTACTTGAATTATTCAAAAAACACGGAATATCGGCAGTCCCGGTTATAAAGAACGGTGAAGTTGTTGGTATCGCTACGAGGAAGGATATCCTCAGGAAAGTTGAGGAGGATCAGCTTGCATTATTAATGACTCCCAATCCAGTAACAGTTCAGGTCAATGATTCTCTTAAAGAAGTTGTAGAGATTTTATCAAAAACTCCTTTCAGAAGACTCCCGGTTCTTGATGGTAAAAAACTTGCGGGCATAATTACATTGAGAGATATAATAAAACATATTGCAGAAATGGATATTGATGTTCCAGTGAAGGACTATTTAACCAATTCAACTATTTGTGTTTGGGCTGAAACACCGCTTAACATTGTCGGAGAGATTATGAGGCTAAGTAATGCAGAACTCTGTCCCGTGCTTGACGTATCTGCATCTGTTGTTGGTCTTATCGATGAAAAGATAATGTTAACTGAGACACTCATAGATGAATTTATTGAACAAACTCACTACGCATCTTCCAGTGACAGTGAAGATGCCTGGACATGGGATTCCATAAGAGATTTAACAGTGAAATACTTTGAGGTTAGTGTTGTAAAGCTTCCAAAAGAACCAGTTAAAAATTTTATGAAACCAGCGGTTTTCGTATATCCTCAAACAAAAATTTCTAAGTGTGCAAGGGAAATGGTTAAAAACGATATAGATCACATTCCAGTTCTTGATGCAGAAAACAGACTCATAGGTATGATACACGATAAGGAAATTATAAAGGTGCTTCTTGATTAACCGCCTCCAATCGAATTATTTTTAATTTTTAATATCCGTTTTCAGCACTTTTTAAGATTTTTGAGATTTTGAAGTACAATTTCCAGCACTTCTCTTTTTATCGTCTCAATATCTTTTGAAGCATCAATTATTATCGCATCTTCAATGCTCAGAAAAATTTCTCTAACTCTTTTCAGGTAATTTATGTTTTCAAACTCATTTGGTTGATCTCCTCTCTTAATTATTCTTGATATGCCTTTTTCTGGAGGTAAATCGAGGATGAATAACAGATCTGGTTTTGGTGCAATTTCCTCGTTAATCTTTCTCAGATAATCCAGATCGAAGCCAGTAGCGCCCTGATAGGCTATTGTTGAGAAATAGTACCTGTCCATTATTACGATCTTGTTATCCTTGAGTGCTGGAATTATGTTATTTTCAGCATCAAACTTTCTATCCTTTAAAAAAAGGTCAAGTTCCTCCTCTGGAGTAAGCCTGGAGTTGTAGGTGTTTTTTAGTTTTTTACCCCATTCACTATCGGTGGGCTCTCTCAAAAGAACAACCGGGTACCCCATCTCTCCGAGCTTATCCCTTAAATATTTTGCAACTGTTGTTTTTCCAGATCCGTCTATGCCCTCAATAGCTATCAACATTAATTCATATCTGACAGAGGGGATTAAAAAATTAATCCGGAAAGTTAAAAGTTTAAATTTTAAGCATCCGGAAAGGATAATCTTATATATATTTTTCTGCGATTGAAAACCATGCAACTTTCGTTTCATGGAGCAGCTAAAACGGTTACCGGTTCCTGTTTTCTTATAGAATATGGAGCAAAGCTTCTTGTTGATATTGGTATGTTTCAGGGTTCCCTTGAGAAAAGGAATAGGAAGAATTTTCCCTTTAGCCCGGAGGATATAGATTATCTTCTCGTAACGCACTCACACCTCGATCATATTGGTCTGCTACCAAAACTTGTAAAGTCCGGTTTTTCTGGAACTGTGTACACAACCGAGGCAACAAAAGAGCTTGCAAAATACATGCTTATGGATTCTGCCAAGATTCAGGAGGAGGAAGCTTTTCATCAAACGAAGAAAAATCTCCGGAGAGGATATCCAGAAGTAAAACCCCTTTACACAACGGAAGACGTGAAAGATAGCCTTAATCTAAAGTGGAAAACGCCCGATTATGACAGGTTCGTTGATCTTGATGGTTTCTCATTCAGATTCAGAAACTCCGGACACGTTCTTGGATCTGCCTTTATTGAACTTGAATGTGAAGCCGGAAAATTTGTCTTTTCAGGAGATATTGGAGACCCTGGTAGACTGATCATCAGGGACCCGGAATTTCCTGAAAAGGCAGATTATCTCATTATCGAATCGACCTATGGTGACAGAAACCACAAAACTGTTGAAGAATCAATTGATGAGCTCAAAACGGCTATTCAGGAAACCTTTGCCCGGGGAGGGAATGTATTGATTCCAAGTTTCGCTCTTGAGAGAACCCAGGAAATCCTCTTTGTTTTGCACCTTCTTTACAGGAGAGGTGAGCTCCCCCAATCAATGGTTTTCCTCGACAGCCCGCTTGCAATCGATATAACTCAGGTTTTTCTGTCTCACAAAGAACTTTACGATGAATTGACAATGAAAGAGGCCAGAAACGGAAATCCATTTTATTTTCCCGGATTGCATTACACAAAGGACGTCTCTGAATCCCGTGAGATAAATGAAATTAAAGGCGGTGCAATAATTATAGCGGGAAGTGGTATGTGCACAGGTGGAAGAATCAAACATCATCTGAAGCATAATCTCTGGAGGAGTGAATGCAGTGTTGTTTTTGTTGGTTTTCAACCCAAAGGAACTCTGGGAAGAAGAATAATTGATGGAGCTAAGACTGTCAGAATTTACGGTGAACAAATTACAGTGAAGGCATCCATCTACACCATAAACGGATTTTCGGCACATGCTGGAAAAGACTTTCTTTTAAAATGGGGGAGTTCGTCATCTCCCGAAAAGGTATTCATTGTTCATGGGGAAGCTGAAAAGGCTGCTTCGCTCTCAAGAAGTCTCAAAGAGGGAGGAATGGAAGTGTCCATTCCGGATATGAGGCAGAGGTTTACCCTTTAGCAGATATACTTTAACCGACTGGATTAAATTGTCGATGATGTTGTGGAGGTGCAATTCAATGGAGAAATTCTCAGACCGCCTTAAAGAAGCGATTAGATATGGTAAAAAGCTCTATGAAAAAAACATTATTGATGGAGCTGGTGGAAATATGAGTTTCAGAGCTGGCAATCACATATATATCACGAGGAGCGGTTTGAATCTCGAGGAACTGGATGAGAACTCTTTTGTTGACATTACCCCGGAAATTCAAAGCACGAGAGACATTGAAATATTGATGGGTAAACTCAAACAAATGAAGGCTTCGAGCGACTCCCTCATCCATTTGATGGTCTATCAGAAGACGGGCTTTAATGCGGTAATTCACTGTCATGGTGTTTACAATGTTGTTCTCTCCCTTAACAGGGATAAAATCATCCCCTCTGACCTCGAAGGAAACCTTTTCCTAAGAGAGATTTCAGTTATAGATGGAGAGTTTATGAGTGCTGATATTGCAAAAAAAATCAGTGATGAGATCTCCGATAAGGGATTTGCTATTGTGAGGGGACATGGAATTTATGCGGCGGGCGACACTTTCAGAGATGCATTTAACCTTGTGTGTTACATTGAACATTCCTGTCAAGTTTTATTTCTACAGGAACTTTACAGGAGAATTCAATTATAAGTCGAAGCGTGCAGTCTTCAAGAATTTTATCCAGACTCAATTTTTTAAAAACAGGAGCCCTGAGTGGTCAGAGGTAACTTCAAGATGTGGTTTTATCCAGAAAACCTTTTTCGGGAATCTGGGAATCACCTTTAAAGGGGAGACGTCAATCTCAATTCGCGGATTTTATTCGAAAACCACTCCATAAATTCTCGATTCTTCATTTTTTGATGTTTCGTAACTTTTAACGACTCCATCACATGAAACTTCTTTACCGCACTCCTAACACACTTTTTTGTACTTATTATCCTTTCATCACTTAAATGGAGCAAATTGAAGCTGATATCCTTTGGAAGTGTTGAGCTGTATAATTTAACAGGTATGTTGACGAGCTCGAAAGATATCGACCTCTTCCACATTTCATAATTTTATTTCGATTGCAGGTATTAATTTATCACTAATTATTGAAACTCAAAAACCCTTCACAGGCGTTCTGTAATTGTTCCAGTGCATATTAAGGTTTATTTATGCTATCCAAACAGTTTTAAATTTCACATGTTTTCAAATTGATATGTTCAGGTTCGGTCCTGCAGGTGTGCCCAACTCCACCAAAAAAAGATCTACAGAGGAGGGAATTAAAACTGTAAAAAAACTTGGTCTGGATGCGATGGAAGTACAGTTCGTGAGAGGAGTAAAAATGGGTGAAGAGAGGGCGAAAAATGTGAAAAAAGTTTCAGAACTAACTGGAGTAGCTTTGAGTGTTCATGCACCATATTACATAAACCTCAATTCAAGCGATAAGAAGAAAAGAGAAGAAAGCATTCAAAGAATTATTGACTCCGTCAGAATTGGTTCACTGATGTGTGCAAGAAATATTGTTTTTCATGCTGGATACTATCTTAAATCATCTAAGGAGAATACATATAGGAGGATAAAAGAGGGAATTGAAATCTGTGTGGGTTATATGGTGGAAAATGGGCTGGATATTTATCTCAGACCTGAAACAACAGGAAAACCATCTCAGTTTGGTGAGCTTGAAGAGGTGTTGAGACTCTCTTCTGAAATTGATTTTGTTTTACCATGTATTGATTTTAGCCACATACATGCAAGAACCCGCTCTTTCAACAGATATGAGCAGTTTTTAGAGATATTACAAAAAATCGAGAATATTCTGGGTGGAAAAGCTATTAAAGACATGCATATTCATTTAAGCGGAATAAAATATGGTATGAAAGGTGAAAGGAGTCATCTCAATCTTAAAGAGTCGGACATGAAATTCAGGGATCTTCTTAAAGCATTGAGAGATTTCAATGCTAAAGGAACGATCATCTGTGAAAGTCCTAATCTTGAAGAGGATGCTATTATGCTCAAGAAACTTTATGAAGAGCTGAAATAGAATTAGAGTGAAGAGCTTTTATGAAGAGCTGAAATAGAATTAGAGTGAAGAGCTGAAATACCATGAAACAAGAATTTTTAAATTAAATTGCCTGAACTTTGCTTAGATTTTACTAAATTTTGCTTATTCCTTTTATCTCATCAACGCTGAACCTGTCAACAACCTCATTTAGTTTATCAAACCATCTGTTCAGTTCATTTTTAAGTATGGACTTGAGTGTATCGATGTCTATTGGGTTGTAAATATATTTATATCCGCCGTGTTTAAGAATTCTGTATTCTCGTTTAACAAGTCCTTTTTCAAGCAGGGCCTGCAAGCTTCTGTAAACTCCACTTCTGTCCTTACCCATTATTTCAGATAATTCATCAACTCCCAAACCCGGGTTCTCAATTAACGAAAGATAAACTTCAAGTTCTGAAATTGTCAGTTTAAGGACGCACTTAATAATGTGCTCAAAATCCGGTTCACTGAGCTCAAATAATCCGCTTGGCCCCTCTGGTGGCATATCAATTAACCTCCAATTCTATTTTATCCCCCATTCACACAAGATGATCGGTTCATGATCAGCATCACAACTCAACCATCACGACCGAATTCATCACCTCTAATACCTGAACGTCTCTCCCACCTATAACTTTTTCCATTTCTATGTCAAACCACTCCATGTTTATTTCAATTTCTGTGTCATTATATGTTATCTTGGTTTTACCTCTTTCCAGAAATTCTTCAACCTCCTTCTCATCCATCTTTTTAACAGTCTCAACCACTATTTTTGCCTTGTCCCTCAGTAAAGGACCAATTATATTATATTTAGGCTTAAGCTCTTTTATTCTTGTTTCAATAGTCGGTAAGCTTGTTAGAAATTCCACAGGCGCGTTAACAGCCCCACCTATATCTCTAACATCGATCTCTACCGGAGAGTAGACCATCACTTTTTTCAGGGGGGCGTTTAAAGCCATTCCTTTATCGTGTTTCATCTTTCTGATCTCGGAGACTATGTTCCTGATGATCTCTCCCTTCTCTTCCGCTTCTTCATCGATAAATCTCGGATCCGGTTCAGGGAAAGGTTGTGTATGAACAGTCCCCTGACTAAAATGACTCCAGCACTCTTCTGCAAGGAAGGGTGTGAATGGCGCCATCATTTTTATCAGAGCATCAATCGACCTGTAAAGGGCATACTTGGCACCTATTTTCTCCTCTTCTGAACCGGAGTAAAGCCTGTTCTTTACGATTTCCAAGTAATCATCTGCCAGATCGTACCATGCAAAACTTCTTATTGTTTTGAGAGCTTCATCAAACCTGTAGTTGTCCATAGCCTCTATCACATCCATTATAACTCTGTTCAGTCTGGAAAGTATCCACCTGTCGGCATCCCTCATTTTTTCAGCATCTTTTTCATCAAATTCGTAGTCTTTCAGATGATTTAATGAAAAACGAAGGATACTCCAGAACTTTTGCTGAAATCTGCTCGCCGCAACAACATCTTTCCATGTAAATATCACGTCACTCCCCGTCGATCCGCTGGCTGCCCACTGTCTCAGCGCATCAGCACCATATTCCTGAATTACCTGTTCCGGAGATATGATGTTTCCAAGACTCTTGCTCATCTTTCTCCCATCCTCTCCAAGAACCATTCCGTTAATGACAATCTCGAACCATGGTATCTCATCAACAAGGGCCAGTGATCTCAGGATTGTGTAGAATGCCCATGTTCTTATAATATCATGTCCCTGAGGTCTGAGATGAACGGGATATTCCTTTTGATCGTGTGGCCAGCCAGTGATGGCGAGGGGAGTTATGCTCGAATCCATCCAGGTGTCAAGAACATCATCTTCACCCACAAAATCGGTTGAACCACAGGATGGGCATGGTGCTCTGGGGTAATCCTTTGTCGGATCAACAGGAAGCCATTCTTCCCTCGCGACAATCGTCTCGCCACACTTTTTGCAGTACCAGACGGGAATGGGGGTGGCGAATATTCTCTGTCTGCTTATAACCCAGTCCCATTCCATGCTCTCTACCCAGCTCTTTAATCTGCTCAGCATGTGTTCTGGAATCCATTTAATTCTTTCAGCATCCTTTAAAATCCTCTCAGAATCGATTTTAACAAACCACTGTTCTTCTGCGATAATTTCAACCGGGGTTTTGCACCTCCAGCAAGAACCGACATTATGGTCAACCTCTTCATACTCTAACAATCTGCCTTCTGCTTTCAAATCCTCTAAAATCTTTTCTCTTGCCTCATGTATCCTCAAACCAGCATATCTACCAGCCTTTTCATTTAACCTTCCATTTTTGTCTAAGGTCATTCTCAGTTCAAGATTATGCTTTTTCCACCATTTAACATCCTGTCTGTCTCCGAAGGTACATATCATAACAATTCCGGTTCCAAACTCAGGATCAACCTCCTCATCTGCTATAACTCTGACTCTGTATTCTGTTGTTGGAACAGTGATCTCCTTGCCAATGATATTTCTATATCTCTCATCATCGGGATGAACAGCAATCGCAACGCAGGCTGGAATTAGCTCGGGACGGGTGGTTGCAATTATAACTTCATCATCAAATTTAATGTAATTCAACCTAGTTCTTCCAGATTTATATTCGATCTCAGCAAGTGCTATTGTTGTTTCACACCTTGGACAGTGAATAACCGGATGGTAGGATCTGTAAATCAAACCCTTGTTATACATTCTCACGAATGAAATTTGGGTCCTTGTGAAGTACTCTGGATACATTGTGATGTACTCCTTGCTCCAGTCTATCGAGAAACCCATTCTCTTCATAGTGTCTCTCATTTTTTCGATGTTCTTTTCTGTAAATTCCACGCACAGTTTTCTGAACTCATCCCTCGGAATATCGTTTTTGCTTATACTGTGTTTCTCCTCCACTTTAACCTCTGTTGGGAGACCGTGACAATCCCAACCCTGAGGAAACATCACCTCATATCCTCTCATTCTTTTATATCTGGCAATAAAATCGATATAACACCAGTTCAGAGTGTTTCCTATATGGAAGGATCCTGTAGGATAGGGTGGAGGCGTATCGATAATGAAATGAGGTTTTTTTGAATTCCAGTCGAAATAATATATGGATTCATCCCATTTTTCCACCCATTTCCTCTCGACTTCAGTGGCTTTGTATTCTTTATCCAGTTCTATTTTCATGGTTTTTCACCTTTTCCTTTAATTTTCTAATTTATTTGTATGATTTTAATCATCGACTGATCATGTCAAACACATATCCAGATTTTGAAGCCGTTACAATCAAGCTTTCCTGAAGATTTTTAAAGTATATCTCCGTTTTTAAATATTACCAAAACTTGAAGAGATTTTCTGTCACTATTTCAAGCTCTGTCTGCAAATTCATTTTCAGGGTTGTACTCTCTTTCGGCCTTTTTTAGCTCCAAATGCTCGATTCCAAGATTATATAACGTGGTTTCTGAGCGTGCCGATGTTTTCAATGGTGATCTCAACACAATCTCCCCTTTTGAGTGGTCCAACTCCAGATGGTGTGCCTGTTGCTATAACATCCCCTCTTCTTAGAGTCATTATTGATGATACGAACTCAATAAGTCTGAAAACATCAAAAATCAAGTTAGACGTATTCGATGACTGGACAACCTTTCCATTGACCGTCGTCTGGATTTTCAGATTCAGTGGACTCACACGTTCAGGGGCAACAATAAAAGGGCCTAATGGTGCAAACGTATCGAAAGATTTTGCCCGGGTCCACTGCCCATCCTTTGCCTGAAGGTCTCTTGCAGTCACATCGTTAAAACAAGTGTAGCCCAAGATGAAGTCTCCGGCATCCTCATAGGATACATTTTTACATCTTTTAGAAATAATCACTGCCAGTTCCCCCTCATAATCCACTCTCGAAGATTGTTCAGGTAAAATTATCATATCTTCATGCCCTATTACGGCTGTATCAGGTTTTATAAACAGGATTGGCTCTTCCGGAATATCTTTTCCGAACTCTTCTGCATGATCTCTGTAATTGAGCCCAACACAAACAATTTTGGATGGTTTAACAGGTGGTAGGAATTTTATTGTGTTCAACGGGAAGGAAACTCCATCGAATACGAGTGCACCGCTCTTTTTATCATTTCCAACAGTGTTTTTAGCATTCTCAGCAGGCTCCGAAGCCTTATCTTCTATTTCGAACCAGCCTTCGAAGATCTCCCCTCCGATCATTAATCTTCCGAAAACTTCCATAGCATCCTGAAATTATAAACATTATATTAGTTTTATTGTATCATAGTGGCGATCCAGCTATTCTTGAGTTATCAAATTTTTAAATAATTTTCAGGAATCGTCAGTTTATATTTACCAAAAGATATATAAACACACATTCTGACGTGTTACAGGTATTACAGATATTCCGGCTGATTGAACTGACTTGGTGCTGTCAAGCAAAGCTAGTTTCAATGGGCCCGTAGCTTAGCATGGTTAGAGCGCCCGGCTCATAACGTCAGGGGGATACCGGGCGGTCGAGGGTTCAAATCCCTCCGGGCCCACATAGTTATTTTGGTTTGCTGTAGGTGTTATCTTCTGATGCACATATGCAACAAGAACAAAAAATTGTAATTAAACTACTCCTCCCGGTCTACCAATACTGCCTGAACCTCACACCTGTTACGCACTATACCTGAGATTTTGCAGATCTCTTCTACATTTCTGATAAATTCCTGTTTTTCTTCAGCGTTTATATCTCCTTCAAGATGAACTTTAATGGTAAATTTCCAGTCCTTATCCTCTGTACTTTCGGTTAACCTCTCGATCTCGACGTCTATCCTCAGGTCATCGATTTTAATCTCTTTGATCTCTGCCATCGAAAGGATAGTTGTACCAAGGCATCCTCCCAAAGAAAGTAAAAGAAGTTCTGTTGGCTTAAATCCTATGTCATTTCCTCCCTCATTAATCTTCTGATCTATAATCACAGAGTGTTTACCTGAAACGCCAAGAAAATGTTTTCCCTCTATCCACCTCACAGAAGCTTTACTTTTATCTCCTTCAATACTACACGCTGAATTTGTCATTTCTTTACCTCCTGTTTTTACTGTTTATTTCACGAGTTTAAATTTTAATCGTCAACTTCGTTCTGGTTGTATTGTGCATATTATTTAAAATATGCTTGCCAGTCGTTGTTGCCAGTCGTTGTTCAAAAATCATATTTATTCTATGTCTCGTCCTCCATTCGTTTCATATTTTCTCCTTAATTTTTTCCTTAAAAATGAAAGCAAACCACTAATCCTGTAAAAGCTTGAAAGAGTATACGCAGTATCCCAACATTTGCACAATATCTCGATCCAGTACTATTTCCCGGGAAATAATCCGGCCGAAATTCTAAATTCTTGATCTCAGCTTTAGATCAGTATTCTTTAACTATGTCACTGAATCCCAGTTTCATGTCAAACTGGAAATAAATTGCAAGCAAGATCTCTCCAATTTTGATTTTGTGAACTGGATCAATTACTGATGGCGAATCATAGGTTAATGATGCTTTTCCTGCCCAGAGTGCTCTCTCACCACGAGTATCAACATGGTAATCGATGTCAGAGTACCATTTAATCAGCTGTGTGATTCCTCCTTTACCTCTTATCGGTGGGAGGTGTCTGGTAGAAAGCAAATAGGTTGGTTTTGGCAGTATGGTATCGATAAGCTCTCCTGAAACCCTCGTCTCGGGTTTCATGGTGAAGGTGACAAGTCTCTTTCCTGAAGGTCTCTCAAGGACTCCCTGTATAACATCGAGCTCTTTTTTAAGCTCTATGCTTGCAAGCTTCTTTGGAGCCCCAGCGACCTCTCTTCCGGCTGCCATCGCAGCGTCATTGGTCACATAAATATATGGAATGTAATACGCCATCTCACCATCAACTTCGACCTGAACGACACTGATGTACTCGTAATAGGGCCCAAGAGTGCTGAATGAATAGTTACTTATCCATATGCCACCATTTGCTGGCTCACTATATGGTTTAACACCTTCCGGTAGCAGTTCACTGACATCTCCATCAATTGTGAAGAATGCAGTTATTGCTTCACAGTTTCTGTATTCTACTCCCCTCTCCTCATCTATTGTATAAAGGGGAGAATCAAAGGGTATTCCATTTATCACAAACTCACCTCCTGTTTTTTATTTTCCAGTATAAGAATTATTTCAGATTCAAACTCAATCACTCCAGTAATTTTCAATGATGTCATCGGCACTCTCAAGGCTCAGAACTTCAACAGTACCATCCTCTATCAAACCAGCTCTTGCATCTCTGAATAGTTTTTCAATTATGAGGTCTTTACTTAATCCGTAAGCTCCGAATATCTGAAGCGCGTCGTTTGCAACCTCAAAGGCCACCTTTTTGGCATAAATCTGGGCAGCTCTGGAATGTCTGGGTGATGCATTAAATGTTCTCTCTTCCAGTATTCTGTGATGTACATGCTCCATTGCCTTTCTTGTGTAGTATCTGGAAGTCTCCACTTTCTCGAACATTCTGTAAAGCTTTATTTTAATTTCCTGATGCTGGCATATCGGTTTTCCCCCTTGGATTCTGTTTTGTGAATATTCAAGAGCCTCCTCAAAAGTGGCTCTTGCAAGCCCCGTTAGAAATGATGCAAATCCAACGCTTGTAAGACACAAAAGCTGATCACAGAAAATTTTATAGAATGGTGTTGGTGCTACAATCACATATTCTTCTGGAATCCTCAGATTATTGAAAAAAATCTCTCCTTGCGGACCATCTCGCATTCCAAGCATCTCAACAGGCTTTCCCCTTTTTATTCCGGGAAGGTCGAGAGGAACAACACAGAAGATTCCATCAGCAATGCTGTCTCCAACCTGGACGTGAAGTCCACAATGTGTTGCAACAGGTGCGGAAGAAACCCATGCAGATTTCTGGCCATTTATCACCCATTCACCATCTTCTTTAACAGCTCTGACATTTCCTTTCCCGTATTTTCCAGGCTCCTCCTCTCTCACGAACATTAAATAATCGGAACCGTGTTCTGGCTCAGTAACTCCCCAGCAGCCATGATATCTGCATTTCGTATCTTCAATCCATGGTCTAACGATGTCTTCAAACTGCTTTTCATCGCCTATCAGGGCGACATTTACGAAAGGGATCTGATCAACCCCAATGGCCGTTGCAAGCCCCAGACTCCCCCATCCGAGTTCCTCCATTATGATATTTCTTTGGAGGGGTGTGAGCTCTGAACCGCCCAGATCTGCGGGAAGATGGATTTTGTGATACCCTAGTTTCTTCATGAGTTTGATCACCTTGAAGTATGGAGAATCACTTTTTATTCTGTCTTCAGCTGGCATTCTGTCTAGTTCTAATGATACAGGTCTGACGACCTCCTTCACAAATCTGTGAACTTCTTCCCGGAGAAACCTCTCCTCAGAAAGCTCATCAATATCCAGAAATTTCACAGGATGACATCTGTGAACATTCTATAACAATTTTTCGTTAAAATTATTCTATCATTAATTAAAGGAAAATTGTTCTGACAAGCTCATAAAGAATGTCGCCAAAAATAACCGATATAATAAACCCTGCAGTAATAAAGATCAGAAAAGGTAATCCTGGCGTTACCCATACTTTATCAATTTTTCCTTCCGCATAAGCCTTTTTCAATCTGTATAATAACTCATCGTCCGGTTCTATTCCTCTTCTGACTCTTACAAGTTTTCCATTAGAATTAAGATACTCCAGAACATTGTGAAATTTCGGGATTGAGGATGCATCAACCCTGTATGCGATAAAATAATAAAATATATTGCTCTTTAGATTTTTTAAGCCCTCTTTAATTAAATTTCGTATGAAAATAGATATTACCATAAAGGGTGCTGCAATTACGGAGTTCGATAGAGTGGAGAAAGCAAAGATTCCGAAGCCTCTGTTGATAAGGGGCAGTGAGAAAAATTGAGGATATATTGGAAATGTAAGTGAAATTACTAAAAATGCTTTTGCATCTGCACCTCCGTAAGCACCCAGGTAATAGAGGGCGTAGCTCAGAACAAAAATCCCAGCAAACTGCAGGATTGAGAATATAACCTCCTGAACTCCATAATTCAGAATCAGAAACTCAGCAACTTCAACAGGTATAAGTACAACAATCATATATTTCCAGAGTTTATCAGGAATTATCCTCTCCATCAAGTCCAGTTTACAAGCATAAACGAGAAAAGAAAGAGCCATTATGATTTTAATTATGTAGATCAAGTCTCTTTCGAGCATTTTAGCATCTCCGGTAAATCTCAACAAGATCTGAGATTATGGCGCTCGCGGTCTCATTCTTTCCAGCTCCTTTACCCATAATCACAACCTCTCCAGCAAGATCCGTCTTTATGAGGGCTGCATTCATTGTGCCTCTTATCGCCAGGGGATGATACAGTGGAACGAGTCTCGGTGAGACCTTGAGCGTTTCCCTTTCTCTGTTTACCTCAGCAATAAGCCGGATGGTGTAATTTCGATAGTTTGCAACTTCAAAAGCTTCTGGAGTGATCTGGGTAATACCTGTGATCTCAACATCTGTAAATCTTGCGTCCATATCCATAGTTGCGTTTGCCAGAATCACAAGTTTTGCTGCAGCATCAACCCCTTCAACATCGTAGGTCGGATCTGCTTCAGCGATTTTTAGCTCCTGTGCCTCGGCAAGAACCTGGGAGTATGTCATCTTTTCTTTCTCCATTCGAGAAAGTATGTAATTGCATGTGCCATTTAGTATACCCTTTATGAAAAATATCTCGTTACCTGCCAGTTCGTTTTTCACGAGCTTGATAAGTGGCATTGCGCCACCAACAGTAGCCTCGTACATGAATTTAAGATCTTTCTTCGTTGCAAGTTGATTTAGTTCTTTAAAAGCCACCACGAGTGGACCCTTGTTCGAGGTTATCACATTTGCACCTTTCTCAAAGCATCTTCTGATGTAAGTGAGTCCAGGTTCACCATCACTGACATTAGTGGTTGTAACTTCAATCGCAATGTCAAAATCAACGCTTTCTATGACCTCTATAGCCGTTTTCCCTTTGAGGTTACCTTTCTGTTTCTTTTTGATAACGTCTGTGATATCGAGACCATGTTCATCGACAACAGAACCCTTAGAATCTGCAACTGCTACTATCCTGTAGTTTCCGATGAGTTCCTTGAGCTTTTCAGCCTTTTCCATGAGCTGATACGCCACACCCTGACCAACCGAACCAAAACCAATAATTGCGATATCTATCATTGTAATTCCTCGTTAATTGGCTCTATAACAAGGATTTTCTTTTTATCACAAACCTCCCTCAGGATATCCAGAGCATCATGAAGCTTCTTTTGCCCAGTGGCAGAGATTGTAATCATCGCTGTGGATGGTTTGTTCAGTTCTGGCATGTTTATTTCCATATCTACCACCTCAGCAAAACCGGTTGAATCGATTCTACTGATCGTGTCACTCAAATCAGTGTTTACGATGTGACCGATCAGCATCACTGAAGTTGTTGAAATAAGCCTGACCTCATTATAACTTTTAATCAGCACTCCATTACTCTTGATATCTTCCACTATCTTCTTTGCAATTTTTTCATTTTCAACCAAGAAAGAGATCTCTACAGGAACCCTCTTCAAAGGAGTCATTTTGTCTCTCTGATGTATGACGCTGAGGATGTTTCCCCCTCCCCGTGAAATGGGTTCAAGAGCCTTCAAGAGCTGTCCTGGCTGGTCTTTTAACTCTACAACAACCGATATTATTGCCATAGTCCTCTACTCATAGATTGGTGTTCCTTCCGACATTGTCAATTTTTTAAACTCCTCAATCAAAATCCTCGTAATTTTTCCAGGCTTTCCATCCCCCACGGTTCTACCGTCAACAATGGTAATTGGAGCTATCTCTGCAGCAGTGCCGGTTACAAAAATCTCATCTGCCGAATAAAGATCATACAACCCGAGATTCATCTCTTTGAAGGGTATTTCAAGCCTGTTGATTATTTCAATCGCAGCAGTTCTTGTTATGCCCCTGAGGTTGTTGAGGGTTGGGGGAGTAAGAACCTCTCCAGATTTTACAATGAATATATTATCACCGCTCCCTTCTGAAAGATAACCGTTATTATCCAGGAAAATTGCCTCATCTCCGCCCTTTGCATTTGCCTCGATTTTTGCAAGGATGTTGTTGAGGTAGTTCATTGATTTTACACTCGGAGGAAGTGCATCAATTGCGTTTCTTCTGATACAAACCGTCACAGCCCGCAATCCTCTTTCATAGAGATCTCCATATAGCTTGCCCCACTCTTGTGTAATAACGATAACAGTGGGTTTTGGACATTTTCTCGGATCCAGTCCCAGATCACCAATACCTCTTGTCACAATCGGTCGAATGTAGGCATCTCTGAGATTGTTTTTCCTCAGCGTCTCGAGTATAATCTCCTGAAATTCCTCTTTTGTGAGCGGTATTTCCAAATCAATAACTTTTGCAGAGTCATAAAGTCTGTCTATGTGCTCTTTGAGCCTGAAAACTCTCCCATTGTAGGCCCTTATACCTTCGAAAACCCCATCTCCATAAAGAAATCCATGGTCGAAAACACTAACCATTGCTTTCTCTTCAGGCACAAATTCTCCGTCAATATAGATCAAACCCATGGATTACACCGATTTCAACAATTAGCGTGTCATATAAAAACATATCGCAAAAGGTTTATTATGTGAAGTGTTATGTTTATTATGCGAAGCCAAACTAAGTGGAGTATCCTTTTCATCACTGTTGGAATTATGATAATCTTGCTATCGAGATTCCACATTGCAGGGTTGATTTATGGTGCAGGTTTCCTCATTATAGGCCTTGTGCTGATAATTTTCAGAAAAAGGGAGGAAATAATTGAAGGCGCCTTAGATGAGGTTTAAGATCTGAGAAGTTTTGAGAAAAAAGTTTGAGGAGGTGGAATTATGATAGTAACCACAACAGAATATGTGCCTGGATATGAGGTCGAGGAAGTTCTTGGAATTGTTACCGGCAACACAGTCAGAGCAAAACACATTGGAAAAGACATACTTGCTGGTTTGAAGAACATTGTGGGTGGAGAACTCCAGGAATACACTGACATGCTATCTGATGCCAGAAAAGAAGCACTCAACAGAATGCTTAAAGAAGCAGATATGCTTGGGGCGGATGGAGTGATATGTGTTAGATTTACAACATCCCAGACCATGGCGGGAGCAGCTGAACTTCTTGCATTTGGTACTGCTGTAAAGCTTAAAAAGAAGTGAAAAATAGCTTTTCGAGTTTTTTAATTTTTAGTATCTTTTTACAATTTCCATCAACTTCATACATCTCCTACTCTGAGCAATTTGAATTCGTAGAAAAGAATTAAATACTGTTCTCAAAGAAATAGTTGATTGAAATGTTTGGCTGGGGAGAGCTTGGGATTGTGGCAATTCTTGCTATTGTACTATTAGGTCCTGACAGATTACCAGAGGTTTTCAGAACTCTTGGAAAGGTTTATGCAGAATATAAGAAAGCAAAAAAGAGATTTGAACTCGAAGTTCTTTATGGGTACAAACTTCCAGAGAAGGATCTACTGGATAAGCTATCAAAGAAAAGGATTGATGAAATTATCAAGTCTGAACTTGGATCTGACATGACAGATGTAGATGAGAATATAAAAAGATTGATCGCTGATGATGTTAAGAAAACTCCTGAGAAAACTCCTGAGAAAACTCCTGAGAAAACTAAATCTGAAGATGCAGAGAGAAAATTGCAGTCTCAAACCACCTCGAACACAGAAAAAACTCAGCAGACAGAAAAAGCTGGTTGAAGAAAAATATATAAGTAAACCAACAGAAGATTTAAAATATTTAAGAGTTTAGCAGAAATGAAAAATCCCCAACCTGGAGGTGTATGAATGTTCTCAGTAGGCCCGAATGAGCTGATGGCTATCCTGATAATAGCCTTTTTACTGTTTGGAGCGAGCAAACTTCCTGAACTTGCAAGAAGCCTTGGAAAAAGCATGGGAGAGTTCAAAAAAGCCCAGAGAGAAGCTGAAATAGAATTAAGAAGATTTGAGAAGGACCTTGCAGAAGGAAAATATTCGCAGTCTGAAAAGAGGGAAAAGCTTGAAAAGATAGCAAAGGATCTTGGAATTGAAATTGAAGGAAAAGATGATGAAACTCTTCTGGAAGAAATAAACAAGGCACTTCCAAAAGCTGAAAAAGCTGAACCTTAAGTGAACCCAACAAAGTTGGCAATAATTCAATAAAAATTAATAACAAAATAGGAGATTCTATCTCTGTAAAACCTTTATTTTTTCCAGTGTCGATATTAGATTTCTTTCTAATTCGTAAACATCAAAATTCTGGCCTTTAAGATCTCTTAATAAGTCGATCTTATCTTCATCTTTGACTATAATTTCTTGCTTTAGTGAGGTAAGCAAATCATCCTTATCATCGAATTCAATTTTTTCTATATCTGGTTCGAATTCCTCATCAGGCTCTTCTTCAAGCTCTAAGGTATCCCAATTCTCTTCTGAATCCATATCTTCAACGACTACTCCAAGATCCATATTCACGTTAGTCTCTAAATCCATATCAATTTGCTCTAAGTCTTCCATTTCGGGAAGTTGTATCTCAAAATCCTTTTCTGATACTTCAATGTCCTTAAAATCTGCGTCAACGTCAATATTCATATCTTCAGCTGAAACATCGCTGGATAAATCGCTTGAGATGGTATTAGAAGCCTCATTGAATATGTCGTCCAACTGAATTGTTTTCAATCTTCTTTCGTAATTTCTTCCTTTTTCATAACCTTCAGAAACGACAGCATCAAGCATCCCATTTATTTCCTTGATTTTATCCTCATCTTTTGTCTTTGCCATAAATTTGGGTAGTTTTATGGAAGGAGACTTTAACCTGATTTTCGGTATTTTTGAGAGGTGTAATTTTGGTAGTATTGATCTGGATGAGGCTGATCTGAGTCCTGAGTTTGATTTAAACCTTGACATTAATCTACTAACGGATATTTTTCTAAAGAGGCTCCCTGAATTTATCTTATTTCTAACTCCGTTTTTGATACTTTTGATAAACTTAATTTTTCCACTTTTAATTTCGGAATTCTTCTCTTTGTTTTCCGCTTTGTTCTCTTTTGCTTTCAAACCCTTTCGCCTCTCAATGTACGAAGCGATAGACAATGTACTAATAGAAAACAGTATGCCCAGAATTATAGTTAACTCCATTATGTTCCACCTCCTCCAAATTGTGGAAAAGAAAACATTATATCAACCAGCGGGGGAACGACAAGCACCACGATACCTGAAAGAATACACATCATTGCCCCATAATAATAAAGGAGGTAATTCCCTCCACCTTTCACAATCTTCGCAGCAAAAGTGTTTGTGATGGTCATGATTAAGATTACCGTGATGCTGTATTTTCCCAGAAGCTCAAGGGGTACCCCACTGAAAATACCCATATTCATCCCTCCGACAAGACCTGGAGTGTCTTTGAGTTCTCTTCCAGAGATACCATACTCAACAAAAAGTGAACTGATGAGTTGAGTGAAAATTGTGAGTATCTGCGTAATAAACATAAATAAACCAGACATTGCCAGATGTAGCGGTACTATTAAACCTACAAATCCTGAAGAAATTAGATCCCTTTTCATCCTTAAAAGAACCATTTCGAGATTTGATGAGCTTACCAGTTCTCCCACTGCTCCAGCATCGCCACCAAGGTCCACAGCATCAACAAAAATGTTCGTCAGTTTGTATATCAGATAACTTCCAGTTTCTCCTACAAACCTTTCCCAGCAGAGTATTGGATCAAGACCCATGGCAAGTCTTTTGTAAAGCTTGTAAACGGAATCTTTTAGCTCCCCTAAATTTTTCTGGTCAATTTTAGTAAGAGCCTCTACAACAGAAACGCCTGCACCACTGATTATTGCACCAAGATTTCTTACAAAGGGTGTAAAGCTCTCATCTCTCTTACTGATATTTATATCATCCTTTCTTGCGATCAATCCGATGGGAAAAAGAACAATTCCAGCTATCAGAAAACCTAAGCCCTTGAAGTCTACACCATTGAAAATGAATAGATCAGGCTTGAAAAATGTAGGTATTAAAGTGATGGTGATTAAAATCATGCAAGCTAGTATAAAGCTTACAGGTCCCCATTTACTGATAAGATACTGTTCTCTGGATTTGAAGACAAGATTATGATTTTTCAAATCCTTTGGAACAGATTTATAAAGCATACCTACTCCGAAGATAGATATTATAAAAACGAGCATTGCTGATGAAAAAAGAGTCTGTTCTGGAGTCCCTATTTTGTAGATTATGACAGATAAAAGTATTATTATGGATATTAGAGAACTTGAAACCATTAATGCCGTGAATGCATCCGCCCATTTCTTTAACGATTCAAGATTCCTTTCGTATTCATCCTTTCGTATGGTTTTGAAGGTTTTCCACTCATTTTCAAGAAATTCCGCATCGGGCTCTCCAGCTTTAATTGCGTTGGAAAACCTGTTTAAAAGATTTCTAAACCTTTCATGACTTACCTTTTCTGCTATAAGCTCACAAGCAGAAGCATAATCATAATACCATTCCTGTGTTAATTTTCTTATTTTGCTAAAAAACTTACTTGGAGCGTATTCCTTTTTTTGAGAAGCTTTTTCAAATATCTTATCTCTATTGATTTGAGCGGTGGAAATTGATGCCATATATGTAAGTATAAAAAGTAAGTCATTATCCAGATACAAACTCTCCCTGACTGATCCCAGTTTATTTCTAAGATTAACTAAAAAACCTCCTCCTTCATTTCCTTTTTTTATTCCGAATGTGACTCCCTTAAACTCCATTTTTCACCTCAAGTTATCTATATCAGAATTCAATTCGAAGTAATCCGCTCTTTTCTATCTTTGCAAGTGTGTTAAAGAAGTCCCAGAAATTAATTACACCTTCTTTGTGTAATTTTTCCAAAATCTTGGCTCTTTTTTCAATTTCATCATATATCACTCTTCTTTTTGTTTGTGGTATTCCCAGCAGGGTGGCAATCTTCTGTTCAAGCAAATACGAGCTTCCGTATCCAGAGAAAACATGAGAGTCCGTCACAGGATCCCATGAAAAAGCTTCAAGGAATGATACTCCACCTTTCTGTGGGTTGTATCCTACTATTTCGTTAACGCTCAAAATCCTCCTAACAAGCTTCCCGTCAGGTCTTCTAACAGCACTCTGGATTATGACAAAGTTCAGATTGTCAATATAGGTCTTGGGTACGCTTATTGGTTCAGCAGTAAGCCTCTGAATTAGTTTTTCAACAGTTGCGGCATGAAAGGTTGACATAACTGGATGCCCTGTCTGCATAGCCTGGAAGGCAATGTTACCTTCAACACCTCTAATCTCACCAACAAGTATGTAATTTGGTCTCTGCCTCAAAGCAGCTTTGAGTAAATCAAACATCGTTACATCAGAACCACTGCCCTCTCCAATACTTCCACCTCTCGTACTCCCTCTCGTCACTTCTCTGGTCCAGTTTCTATGGGGAACCTGAAGTTCGGGAGTATCTTCTATCGAGACAACTTTGGCATTGGGGGAAATAAAGGCTGTAATGGCGTTGAGAGTTGTTGTTTTACCACTTGCAGTCTCACCACATATAAAACCACTCATCCCCATGGAGATGAGCAACCAGAGGTAGGCTGCGATCATATAGTCCATCGTTCCACTTTCGATAATCTGGAGTGCGCTGAAAGGGATTTCATTAAATTTTCTTATTGTGAAGTTGCTGCCATTCTTGCTGATATCTCCCCCATAAACAATATTAATTCTCGAACCATCAGGGAGTGTGGCATCAACAATGGGATCCTTATAGGTAATTGGTTTTCCTATTCTCTCAGCAAGCCTTATAACGAACTTGTTGAGTGTGTCCTCATCCCTGAATTCGATTACACTTTTAAGGCCTTTGAAGATCTTGTGCTCTATGAAAATAGGGCCTAATCCATTACAGGTTATATCTTCTATGTTTTTATCCTTAACATATGGTTCAAGGACTCCCAAACCAATCTTGTCCCTTATTATCGCATATTCCAGAGCTTTGAATTCCTCCTCAGTAACAGGAATTTTATCTTCGGCAGGATTTTTAGATAATATTTTTAACAATCCTTTTTTATCTTTCAGAAATTTATTAAACTTAGAATTTGAGTTCGTTTCATTATCATTATCTTTTACAATCTTTCCAGATATCGTGCAGATATCTCTGATAGCCTCCCTCAGTATCCTCTCCTTCTCCTCGATATCTCCAGGATCGAATTCAATGTCAGTAAGGTGATCAACAAGTCTGATCTCAACTTCCCTTACCAGATCGTCCACTCCAGTAAGCAATATTGGCTCAATTGGGATGTAGAAGTTTCTGACATCGTTCTTGTCCGAAAGAATATGTACATAGATCTGGTCATTCGCAGGATAAATCAGATTCGGGTTCTCAATTCCTACATGCTTTTTTCTGTCAAGTTCTTTGACGAGTTTCGGGATTCCAATTTTATCTATGGGGAGTACATGTAAATACTCAAGCAGGTGCAGATTTTTAGCTACCTCCTTTTTCATTGCCTTTGGAAGTAGTTTGTATATCCCGCATGAATTCAAATCGGAATGGTTGTGGTCATCATAACTTCTAAGTTTAAATGGAAAGCTTGCACCTATTCCTGAACAGTTCTGATTCTCAACTCTTAGTCTTTGAACTTCTGACGACATGTTATAATGATCATTACAATTATCTTTTTAATTTTTGCGGTTCTTACGTCTGAGCTTGTGAGACTGGGATTATCTTCAGCCCAAAGCCCGGAGCGACTTCAAAGCTAACAAGGTTTCCAGTGGTTTTCTTTGCCCCTCTGATTTTTGCCACCTGAAGAACGCTGATATACCTATCTCCAATTTGCTCTTTCTCCAGAACCAGGTGGCAATCACAGGCTGATCTGATTCTAACGAGTGTATCTTCCTTGAATGCATGCTGGTGGAGAGTGATCAAGATAGTCTTGTTATTATCACAGAGATTCTTGAGCTTGGTAAGAAATTCGAGGATGTCGTCTTCCGAAGAGTAAGTTGTAAACATTGTCAGAGAATCAATCATGATTACATTTTCCCTGACATCTCTGCAATGGTTTGCCAGCAGGTTCAGAATTCTTTTCATCTGTTCAGAGCTCCATTCCACCTGTTCCAGATGTACTGGAAATATTCTAAGGTAACCCCATGCATAGAAATCAGAGACATCAAGGCTTAGCGATTCCATCTGGTTGAGTAAACTTTTAATAGTGTTCTCCGTTGTGTAGTACGCAATACTGTTGCCCTGTCTCAGTCCCCCATACACAAACTGCTGGGTCAAAACACTCTTTCCTGTGTCATTTTCACCCTCAATTAGTGTCAAAGTGTTTAAGGGCAATCCCTCTCCAAGTCTTTTATCTATCTCACTGTTTCCACTTGAAAGTATGTCTTTCTTTTCATCTTTTTCAGGCTCTTCCCTACCCATTCTAACCACCTGTAAAACTCTCACTATCGCAAATCGCATTTGGAGTGCATACGAGCAGAATATACGTTATATTATCTAGACTTTGATTGTTGAGTGTGAGCTTTAACGTTTCATGAGGATCAAAAATTCCGGGGTTGATTATCTCGCTATTAATGGTGAATGAACCCTCCAAGTAGCTTGCTCCTCCACTCCAGTAAAGAAACACATCAAACCTCTCAAAGTCGGCAAACCTGGTATTTCCTGAGTTGTATATACTGGCCTCAACTGTATTTGTTGTATTATCATAGGTAACTGAAGTGATCTCTATGGAGGTCTCTACACGATCAATATAGGAAGATACGGAATCTCTAATCGCGAAAGCTGAAGTTTCCGTGATTGTGGTGCTCCCTGAAATGAATATGTACGCTACAGTGATTATCACCGCAATTGAAATGGTCGCTGCGATTATTGTCTCAAAACCCATACTAATCACCTACACAGAGAACAAATCAGATGCCTTAACACCATTATACAGAACCACAGTTAGCTCATACTCGCCCGAAGGCATTTCAGTATCTGAAATGTTCTGAATTGATACACTCATTGTCTCTGTTTTTTCCCAGTAACTATCAGAGTCACCATTTTCAATTGTATAGCTAACATTAGTATCGGATAGGGTGTAGTGAAGATATGTATTGCTTGATACAATAAATACGTCCGTATTTTCAATCAGTGATTGCGAGATTTTTGTCTCCCCTGTATTTTTCATCCAGAAATTTAGAGTTATAGTTCCGGTCTGGGACTGTGCCTTTATGAATATGATCTCGAAATCAGTCTCAACCTTATCATTAAGGTTTTTAGAAAGGGATGTAAAAGAGCTGGACACCTCTCTGATCGTAGGAAATATTGACAGCAAAACAGCTGTTACAGCTACCACACTTGCAATCACAAGCAGTGATGTTGTTATCACCTCCCTTGCCACAGTCTATCACCTTCTCGGGTTTTGCTTTTCCGACACCCGAAAAGCTAATCCTCCTTATTAAGAATTATTTTCAACACTTTAGAGTCAAGAGTATTGTCTACAGGGTTTAGGATGTTGTAAAGTTTGTAAAGATCTATAGGAGCATCATCAAGCAGATCGAGAAAGCCTTCTCTGGAGCGTAAAGATACGATTTTATCAACAACTTCACGTACCTCATTATCGATATAACCGAGCATCTCGAATATCTCTAAAAGATCTCTGAGAGTCTCAGCACCATATTTTGTGAGCATCGATTTAGACCATTCCATAACCTCAAACAGAATATGTGGATCCATCATCTTGCCGGACTTGGGAACCGCCATTTTCCCGATGTCCAATAGTTTGTCATCTAAATTATCAAATCTACTTACCAATTTATCAGGTATACTTTGTTGAGGAATATTATTATCTATTATATTAACATCATTATCATTATTCTCTAAATCTTCTTTACTTTCTTGTTCGACTTCTACTTTGTCTTCAGGAGGAATAATCTGAATTTTTTGAGTTGGTTGAGAAGAACCTATAAACTGATTTTCGGCAAGATTCTGCAAACTCTGAAATGGATTCTCCAGAATGTTCATGGTTTCTCTAATGTCCAGGAGTAATTTCTTAATTGAACCTTTTATAACGTTAACTTCCTCTTCAAGCCTATCAAGCCTTGATTCAGGAGTGTCATGGGTTGCAGAGGCCAGGATATCATCTATCACCGATTGATTAAGGTTTTCAGACATGTTATCACCTGGTTAGAATATAAAAAAATTTTTAAAAAATTTAATTCAAAACCATTATGCTGTCGATTGACGGTGGTGTTTCTTCGTTGATCGGGTAGCTTGCACCAATTGGTGGTTTTATTTCTATTAGGAATTCCGTGTCAGGTCCGATGTTCAGTGTATCAGTGTTTATTTCAATTTGAACCCTTTCTCCCTCTTCAAGATAACTATCATCTGTAACTTTGAAGAACCAGGTAGCTTTGTAATTGCTGGTATCTGCAGTTGTAGTACTGTATTTAAGAGTCATTGTACTCCCTGTTGATGGTACGACAAAGAAGATCGTGGTTTTATTCATGTCAATAGCTGATCCACCTGCAGCAAGCTGAAGAGTGAAGGTCACATTTTTCATTTCTCCACTGGCTCCCTTTGCTACCATCTTCCCGACAAGTTCAAGACTTGAGCTTGCCTGGCTCACACCAGTATGCACGACTTCCTGACCCTTCTGAGTTGCAAAGAAACCTGCTCCGAGCATGACATAGCTGAATACTGCAGCGACTGTGACGAAAGCGA
>MTML01000147.1 GCA_002011215.1 Archaeoglobus sp. JdFR-24 | reverse complement strand
GGTTTGAGTGTTGTCAACGCCCTTACAGAGTGGCTTGAGGTGTGGGTAAAGAGAAACGGTAAGATTTTTTACCAGAGATACAGAAGGGGTATTGCCGAGACGCCGGTAAAAGTACTGGGTGAGACAGACAAAACCGGAACACGGATCAGATTCAAACCTGATGAGTCGATATTCGAAGTGACGGAATTCAGATGTGATATAATTTCCCAGAGATTAAAAGAGCTTTCCTTTTTGACTAGAGGAATCATAATAGAATTGAAGGATGAGAGGAGTGGTAAGGAAGGAATTTTCCACTCAGAAGATGGAATAGCCGGATATATCAGATTAATTAACAAGAACAAGAACGTTCTTCATGATATTATCCACTTCAGCAATGAAAAAAATGGTATTCAGGTTGAGGTTGCTATTCAGTTTACAGATTCAGAATACGAGAATGTTTTTGCCTTCGCAAATAACATTCACACCATCGAGGGTGGAACTCACGTAAGCGGATTCAGAGCTGGTCTTACAAGAGCGATAAACGAATACGGTAAAAAGCATGTAAAGAAGTTCAAAAATCTAACAGGTATAGATATCAGAGAGGGTCTGACCGCGATTATATCCGTCAAGCTTCCTGAGCCCCAGTTTGAGGGACAGACAAAAACCAAGCTCACGAACTCGGATGTGAGAACTGTTGTTGAATCCACTGTTTACTTAGGGTTGCTAAAATGGCTCGAAGAGCATCCATCAGTGGCACATATGATAATTGACAGATGTTTGCTCTCATTAATGGCCCGAGAAGCTGCAAAAAGGGCAAGAGAGCTCGTAAAGAGAAAAAATGATATTTCTATCACACTCCCAGGAAAACTTGCCGATTGCTCGTCGAGAAAACCGGAAGAGAGGGAGCTGTTTATTGTCGAGGGAGAATCTGCGGGAGGTTCTGCTAAACAGGCGAGAGATAGAAATTTTCAGGCTATACTCCCGCTCAGAGGAAAAATAATCAACGTCGAGAAGTCAGGTATCTCAAGAGCCTTAAAGAATGAGGAGATAAAAGCGATCGCTGCTGCTATCGGAGCTGGAATCGGGAAGGATTTTGACGTCACAAAGGCAAGGTACAGAAAGGTCATCATCATGACAGATGCTGATGTTGATGGGGCACATATAAGAACACTACTTTTAACATTCTTCTACCGTCATATGAAGCCCCTCATAGAGAGTGGATACCTGTACATCGCTCAACCACCACTATATCGCATAAAGAAAGGAAACAAAAATTACTATGCCTATTCAGACAGGGAACTTGAAGATCTGATCGTCCGAATTGGAAAGGCTGAGGTGCAGAGGTACAAGGGTCTGGGTGAGATGAATCCCGAGCAACTCTGGGAGACAACAATGAACCCCCAGACCAGAATACTCCTGCAGGTTACAGTTGAAGAGGCGTTACAGGCAGAGGAGCTATTTTCAACCCTAATGGGTGAAGATGTTGAAGCGAGAAAGCAGTTTATTATTGAGAACTCAAGAGAGGTTAAAAATCTCGATATCTGACGTGGGGTGAAAAAGTGGAACTCGTTCGAGAGATCAGTCAGGAATTGAAAAGCTCATACATGGACTATGCGATGAGTGTTATAATTGGCAGAGCTCTTCCCGATGTTCGCGACGGCCTAAAACCGGTTCAGAGGAGAATACTCTATGCCATGTATGAAATGGGGCTGATGAGTAACAGACCATACAGAAAGTCTGCCAGAATTGTGGGAGACGTCCTCGGTAAATATCATCCTCATGGCGATTCTGCCGTCTACGACGCTCTCGTGAGGATGGCACAGGATTTCAGCATGCGATACACCCTCGTGGATGGGCAGGGTAACTTTGGTTCAATCGATGGCGATATGCCAGCGGCGATGCGATACACAGAAGCAAAGCTTACAAAAATCGCTGAAGAGATGCTCGAGGATATCGATAAGGAAACAGTTGATTTCGTTCCCAACTTCGATTCAACTCTCAAGGAACCATCCGTTCTTCCAGCAAAAATACCGAATCTTTTGATCAACGGTTCGAGCGGGATCGCAGTAGGAATGGCGACAAACATACCACCCCACAATCTTAGAGAGATCTGCGATGCGATAATCGCCTTCATAAACAACCCTCTCATCAGCATAAATGAGCTAACGAAGTACGTTAAGGGCCCGGACTTTCCAACCGGTGGCCTTATAATTGGTAAAGAGGGGATCAGAGAAGCCTACTCCACCGGAAAGGGGAAGATCACGGTTAGAGGTAAAGTAGAGTTTGAAGATAGCGCAATAATAATCAAAGAAATACCCTACCAGGTAAACAAATCAAGACTCGTCGAGAAAATTGCTGAACTTGTAAAGGAAGGTAAGCTGGAGGAGGTCAAAGCAGTCAGAGACGAATCCGACAGAGAGGGTATAAGAATAGTTGTTGAACTCAGGCGTGGAGATTATGAGACTGTAGTTAAAAAGCTTTACAGATACACATCCCTCCAGACAACCTTTGGAATAATAAACCTGGCGATTGTCAATGGAGTGCCAAAAATACTGACGCTTAAGGATTTGATTGAAGAATTTGTGAATCACAGGAGAGAAGTTATCACAAGAAGGACAAAATATCTCCTTAAAAAAACCGAAGAAAGGTATCATATTCTTGAGGGGCTTAAAATCGCTTTAGAAAACATCGATGAAGTAATCAGCCTGATTAAATCATCCGAATCTCCAAAGGAGGCAAAATCTGGACTCTTAGAGAGGTTCAATCTTAGTGAGGTTCAAGCTGATGCAATCTTACAGATGAGACTTCAGAAACTTACTGGACTGGAGATGGAGGCCATTTTATCCGAGTACAGAGAGCTGGAAATAAAGATAAAGGAATTAAAAGAGATCCTTTCCTCATCCAAAAAAATAGATGAGATAATGATTCAGGAGATCAGACAGATATCCAAATCCTATGGAGACGACAGAAGGACACAGATCATCTTAGGAGATGCTGAGATAACTGCTGAAGAGCTTATTTCAGAGGAGGAAAACCTGCTTGTCATAACCTCCAGTGGATACATAAAGAGAATGGACATGAAAACTTTCAAAACCCAGAGAAGGGGGGGTGTAGGTGTTATCGGAATACCACTCAGGCAGAACGATTCTCCAAAGTTTATTACCAGATGCAATACACACCACAGACTTCTATTCTTTACAGATAAGGGCAGAGCTTACTGGATCAACGCATATGAACTTCCAAAACAGGAAAGGCTTGGTAAAGGTGTGCATGTGAGAAACTTCATTGGAATAGATGATGATGAGAGCGTTGTATCTGTCATTTCCGTACCCGAATTCACCGGAGAGGTGATAATCCTAACCGAAGATGGATATATCAAGAGGACGAAACTCGAGGAGTTTGAAAATGCAAAGCGTGCTGGTGTTATAGCTGGGGGTAGAATAGCCTTTGCAAGGTTGAGTGAGGGGGATGAAGTGCTAATAGCTACCGTCAAAGGCCTTGCAGCCAGATTCAAGATAAAGAACATATCACTATACGGAAGGACTGCCAGAGGTGTTAAGGCTGTCAAAATCCAGAAGGGAGACAGAATCGCATGGATCACAACAATAAAGGGAGATGGATACATCCTGACCCTCGCAAATAAGGGTTTTGGAAAAAGAACACCTGTTGAGGAGTATCGCCTTACCAGCAGGGGTACAAAGGGTGTGATAAACATCAGGCTTTCAGAAAAGAACGGTAATGTAATATTCTCTGAGTTCGTTACGGGTGATGAGGAACTGATTACCATAAGCGAAGATGGTTATGCAATCAAAATAAAGGTTAGCAGCATACCAGTTCACGGAAGAACCTCATCCGGTGTAAAGGTTAGTAAAAAAGGTATAGGTTGTGCAACACTACTTTAAATAGTAGATTGCAAGGATCATTTAGCAATTGAGATCCCCAGAGTTTTTAATACTTCAATCTCATCTCTGAATCTCGCCACCCATCCCCTTCTTTTCAAATTCTTCTTTAATTTTCATAAAAGCTCTTAAAACATCTCCGATAGACAAAATACCCACCAGTTTCGAATCCTTTTCAACCACAGGAAGGCTTCTGACCCTGTATTCAACAATAAGATCTGCAGCATATTTTACCGGGTCCTCAGGAGAGACTGTAACCACTGCCTTTCTCATAATGTGTTTTACCTTTTTTGCTGTATGTTCCCAGAAGTTTACATATACCGGACTCAATCCCAGAGAATAGAGTTTTATCAGATCTATTTTGCTTAGTATTCCAACGAGCTTTTCTCCTCGAACCACTGGAAAGGCGTTGTATTTTTTGTTTATTACCATTTTTATAACATCCTCCACAGTTGTATCCTCATCGACAGTTACCACATCAGTACTCATGAAAGCCTTTACTTTGAATTCTTCCAATTCTTCCATGAAGTTTGATAACGCATAGAAAATATATCCTTTTCGACAGTCTTACTTTTCAAAATCAAAATTAGAAAAATCGAATTAAGTTTAAAAAGCAGTTAAATAAATCTTTATTCGAAACTCCAATCGGAAATTCAATCAGCAACATCAAGCCCGATGGTTCTGCGATATCTCATTCCTGGGAAGCTTATTTCAGAAATTGCCCTGTATGCTCTGTCTCTTGCCTCATCAATTGTTTTACCCATTGAAGATAGGGTTAAAACCCTGCCACCTGTGGTCTGATATCCATTTTCACCCTTTGATATTCCGTTGGCATATATATGAGCTTGAGAAGCTGCCCTTTCAATTCCTTTAATTGGCTGGCTGGTGTAGTGATCTCCCGGATATCCTGGTTTCAGGCCCTCTCTACCCTTTAAAAAGCCGCTAACTGCACAAACAGCCACACACCATTCATTTGAGAATTTTATTTCAGCATCTTTCAGTGATCCGTCTAAGACTGCCATTGAAAGGGAATAGATGTCGGATTGGAGTCTCGGGAGTTTTGCCTCTGCTCCAGGATCGCAGTCTCTAACATTAATCTCCAGAACCTTTGGAATGAGTTCTTCATTCTCTTTTACAAGCATTATTACAGGGTAAATGACACCCCTGAACCTTTTACCTTCCAGCTCACTGAATTTCCTGACGACCGGAATGACAACCTCATCCATAATACTTTCCTCAATTTCCTGATTCAGAAATGGATGAGGGGAGATCGCACCCATACCACCTGTGTTTGGGTTAAGGAGTTTACCTTCTTTGAATAGATTTTCAGCATCTCTTTTTGTGATGAACTTCTTTGTAAGACCGATGTGAAAATTCCTCAAACCTTCGAGGTCATCAGGATCGAACGCTCTCTTGTAATCCTTCGCGTGACCAAATGGGACAGCATTCTTCCCGTCACTCAGGGCTGTAAAGGCAACTTCAACCCCTGTAAGTCTTTCCTCAATGCAAACCCTGTTTCCTGCATCCCCAAATTTCTTTCTGACCATGATTTCATCAATCGCAACAATGGCTTCTTCCATCGAATCACAAACAAAAACTCCCTTTCCTGCTGCAAGTCCGTCGGCTTTAACCACCAGATTTTTATCGGGATTCTGATAGTAAAATTCTCTTACGAACTCCTTTGCATCTTCGGGATTGTCAAAATTCCAGTATTCTGGAATCGGAACCCCAATTTTCTTCAAAAAATCCTTGGTCCAGCATTTGCTTGCCTCGAGTATGGTCTCCTCCTTTCCTGGCCCCATAGATGGAATTCCTTCTTCCTCCAGCCGGTTGACGAGTCCGAGACTGAGAGGTTCTTCCGGGCCAATGTATGCAAGATCTATTTCCTTTGCTTTCGCAAATTTTACTATGGATTCCACAGCCCTTATTGATGAAATCTGTTTACCATCGAGCTCAGCTATTTTACATTTTTGAAAGAACGCGCTTCCACCATTACCTGGAGCTACAAAAACCTCATTAACTCTGGGACTTCTTGAGAAGGCATGAGCTATTGCATTACCCCTTCCACCAGCATCAACAACAAGAACACTTACCATTGGAGGGGGGTTGAGTGTGGTTGTTTAAAAAATATTTGTTTTCAAAAGTAGCATAGTCTTTCGAACTTTTTCGAACTCTTCACCGTATACCACCTTAATATCATACTATGTACTCCCAAGTATTGTTTTATTTTCTGTCATCAGAACTGGGCCTTAGATTAGACGTCACTATAAGAGAATTATCAGCACCGCAGTTTTAAGCCTATTGAATTATAATTCTATTAAATTGTCCTCCTCAACCATATCTATCTTCCAACATATTCTTTCTAATTTTTCTTTTTCAGATACAACATAGCGCCAGATCTTCAAGGAGCTCCAACAAGTTCAATATCTTATAAGAAACGCTAATAACTTCAGTTTCCAACATCAAAACCCTATCTCCTCACCATAATCAAATGATCCTGTATCTAACCCCAAAATTTTCCAAGAGCTTATTTACAATTTCAATATGCTTTTTCTCCCATTTTATCAGGCTGTCAATAATGTCTTTCAATTTTTCAATACTTTCAGCTTCCAGTTCAAGGTTATCGAACTCAGTATTCCTGTATAGATAAAGATAGTAGTAATAAGCAAATTTCTCCCACTTTGCTATACTCTCAAGAATCCTGTTTCTATCAAAACCTGAAAAGTCAAATTTTCTTGGCTCGCGCTTGTAAATCTTATGACCGAGAATTGCTATTGCCTCTTCAAGCATCGTTTTGTGAACCTCATTATCCCTCATAATCTTCATCAAACTATCCCAGTCGTCTCCCGGCGGAATATCTATCAAAGCATAATAGATTGCGTCCTCCTCATCTCCCTCTGCATGATATGCCCAAGATAGCAAAGATGCCAGGATACTGGCATTATTAACTTTCATAGTTTTAATATTCAGAAATGTATTATATGAAATTTTTGGTAAGTGGTGATTTTGAAACTATCGATCTAATTTATTTAAGCTCTATTTATTATACTGGTTAATTTATTTAGATTCTGTCCACTATATGATCAGTTTATTCAAGTTCTATTTAATCCACCTTCAATAAATCCTCCAGAGAATATTCCACACCCTCACTCACAGTCGAGTGGAGAGATTTTATCAGGTATGCATTCCTTATTATCTTATTACTCTCTATCCTCGACTCAAGCTTTATGATGGATGTTGATATGCCCTCTATGAGAGAGAGGGTAAAGGAGTCGAAAGACCTCTGGTCAATCAAAATTATGAAAGTCGCCTCAGCTAATGCTGTTTTTAGACTGGCAATTTTCTTTAAAAGCTCAAACACATCCCACATCAAAATCCCTTCTTCAAATCCAGAAAATATGAATATTGCTTCATCAAGGCTATTTTCTTTGACGAATCTATAAAATTTAGATATGCTTGATGCCAGACTTTCAAATGGCAGGTTTTCAATTTTGAAATCTTCAAATTCCAATGCAAAGTTTGAAAATCTTAAAATCACAGTATTTCCCTTAATCCTTTCGACCAGTTCGGAAAAAATCTCATTTTTTCCGGCAAGCTTTAACAACATGTTCAATTTTAAACTTACCCTGTCCCCAAACTCCACGTGAACAACCTTGAAGTTTGAGAAGTTCATAATCAAGCCTAATACTATTAAATCCATTCCGGTGGAGGGGTCTCCTTCAATCAACATAACTTCCCCGGTTAGTATTCCTTCCGGTAACAACTTTGTAAAGGGTTCTATTAGTTTGACCATTGTATATGTTTTGCTTGATCAGTTAAAAAAGTTTTGTGATATTTACCATGTTATGATAATGATATATTAATGTTCATAATATTGTAGCTGTAACTTTCAAACGACATAATGTTACCTTCTCAAAGCTGTCAGTAAAATTAAAATTGATGCAGAATAAAGAGAGTATGCTTCAGATACAACCACATATCCTTTATATATATGTTCATATATATGTTCAAAAACAAAAAATCCATAACCTGCTATCAAAATAAACAGGGTTGCCAGAGCTAAAGCCTCAAAATCTCCTCTCCTCAATCCAGATTCCTTTCTGGATAATGCAATTAAAGCAACAGTTTGAGTTAGAAAGAATATTGACAGATAGCGTATAAAAATCATTGGATGATATAACCCATAAATGTTCTCGAGGAAAAGCCCTGCGATCAAACCCAATAGCCAGACTGATGCTGTCCATCGTTCAAACAAGGGTGCTTCAAATTCAGGATATGTCATAAATCCCTCATTTAAAACACCCTTAAAAGTATAATAGATTATGAAAGTCGCTGGCAAATCCAAGTAAGCCCTCAAATCATAGCCCAGTAACAGAGCGAGTCCGGAAACAAGAAATAAAATACTACTAATTGTTATGCGAGCATAAGTCAGCTTTGCTTTCCTGATATCATAGCTATTAACCAAGAAAGCTAATGCCAGTGCCAAGTATGATATGAAAAAAATGTTTATCATGCAATTAACCTCTTTGCGTAGGCATTTGCAACAATAGCAGGGTATGTTATCAGAATCAGGGCAGTCAATTCAATGAAAGATGCTATGAAAACCAGTTCACTATGCCGGAGTGAAGACAAAACGTGGAACCAGTAAGTGAATACCAGTAACCAAGCCCCAGCCCTAATATAAATTCTCAAACTCTTTTCCCGGGGAGAGATCAGGAAGACAAAGCAGTTTACAATATAAATGAAAATAAGAAGTGAGATTAACCAGAAAATTGCTCTCCAGAAATAGACGGGGTCCATATAGCCAAATATCATAGTGGCTATAATAAATGTAGCAATTATTATAAATATCTGCAACAAAAATTCTTTAATGGTGGCATTCTTGAAAGAATACGAGATCAGAATTAAACCCAGAATAATTGACATAATAGCGATTATCGGATTGACTGATAACAATTCAAACAACCAAAAATTGAAGATAAAAATACCGACAGCAAAAACAGCAACTCCCAGTTTAATTGCAAGTATTCTGAATTTATCATCATAAAGTTGATTGACCGCAATTGCATAATTAGATATGGAGTAAGTTGTCAGGATTGCAAACAGATTTGTAAAGACCATTGATACAATATCCTCATACAACTTTATCACCTATATGAATTCCATCCTTATCAATCTTGAAATCATAGAATTCAGAAGGTGACATATTTGGAGATTTTTTAATCCTTATACCTCTCCTTATTTTCAACCCTTCAATTACCTCCTCGATCTCAACAACAATATCTGATTCATCTTCAAACATTGCCAGAACTCTATCTTCAACCAGCTTTTTATCTATTGTAAAAACGACAGTGATTCCATTCTTTCTCAGGTTTTCTGTCATTTCCATAAAAAGACTGTATACTTTTTGCAGATCATGAACTATCAACAGGGGTTGAAGAATTTCAATCAGACCAAATTTTTCCTTCCTTTTGCTGGTTATTAGACTGATCGTGTAAAGTTCCTGAAATGTAAAGGATTCGCCAGATTTCAATATTTTTACCCTGTTCATCCATTTTTCCAGCAATCTCTTGATGTCTCGTTCCTTCCCCCCTGAAACGACAACGAAGACGTCACAATCCCTTTTTAAGGCATCCTTAACGAAACTCATTGCTACCTCGATTCCAAGCCCACCTACAGTCTCAATCAAGACTATTCTTCCTTCTTCTATTTCGCCCAAGAGCTCATCAAGCTGTTTTATTCCCGAATAAAACATATCACTCAAATATTTTTGCTTCCGGGTAGACTTCAATACCTCTCGAAGTTAATCTGTAGGGTCGGATGGTATCATCGAAATCACTACCCCTCATTTTTTTAACCCTTATCCCTCTGATGATCTTACCTTCAATTTCAAATTCTAACAGTTCTACAATTCCACTCACCACATACTCTTCAGGACACCCATTTCTCTTTTCTGTTGTGATTAATGTAGTGATTTTAAGTTCTCTCAGAGCTCGTATTAAATATAACAAATCTCTCCTGTATATTATTTCACTTTTTGAGGCTAATTCCAGCATTGTCAGGGGGTCAATAACAATTCTCGATGGTTTGCTTTCTTTAATTTTCTCTTCAAGAGCGTCTTTAAATCCCCGGATATCCGGAACCAGATCAATGAAAAACATATCTCCAAAAAGTGTATTTTCCCCGGTAGGAGATGAATCTATAAATTTAACACTATAGTTATCAAAATCAAAACCCAATAATTTCATCTCCTCTTTAATTTCTTCCGCAGATTCTTCAAGTGTTACATACATCACATTCTCTCCATTTCTTGCACCTTCAATGAGAAAGTGTGTTGCCAGTGTGGTTTTACCGCTTCCTGGACCTCCACTAATCAAATATGTCTTATTTGGAATTAAACCTCCTTTCAGCATCCTGTCCAATCCCTCAATACCCGTAGAGACTTTCATCTATTCAGATATCATTCAAAGAGATATAATAAGATTTTGGTTTTTTTAAAAAAATTAAACCAATTTTTGTTGTTTAACTAAAATGTTTGAAAAACTACTAAAAAATATCAGAAATTTAAGGTGTATACTATACGCCAACTTATTTTCGAATTGGTTTTGGTGTTTTCAAAGAGGATTTAAATCAATTACAAGAGAGAACCATAATAACTGTATAGGCTCAAACACTGGCTATTATGTAAATGATAGATAAATACTTAATACGGCTAAAATCAGACAAAAAATAGAGTTGAGATTGAATAACTAAGTGTAAAAGCCGTGAGTGGAGTGAGAATCCAGCTCAGGAAAATTTTCTTCAAAAAGGGAGACTTTGTGGTTCTAATACCTTTGAGGATTCCTACACCGGTTATACTGCCTATAATACAGTAAGTTGTTGACACAGGCATGCCCAAAAAGGTGAAAATAAAAACACTTAAACCAGCCCCAAGCTGGGCTGCAAAGCCTGAGAACGGATCAAGGGAGGTTATACCCTTTCCTACTGTCTCCACCACCCTGATACTTAGTAAAATTGCACCGAACCATAGTAAAACCGTGCCCATAATACCTGCCTGAAGGGGGGACATGAGGCCAAAATACACTACTGGCCCGAGAGCAGTTGCAAGTTCATTCGCTCCAGTGTTATAGGCGATAATCCCCCCACTGATCAGAAGAAGAGTTCTAAGATATCTTTCAGTTTTCAGTGGAGGCATTTTAGAGAGAGTTCTTTCCATAACCTTATACACAAGTATGGAGAGAAAGAGCGCACTCACCGGGGAGATTATCCAAGATTCAACAATTTTCATAAGAGTGTTTAAATCAACATTTTTTCCAAAAGCCAGTCCAGACCCAACCAGACTGCTTACAATGGCCTGATGACTTGAAACAGGTAGTTTCTTCCAGTTGGACATGATTATTGCAAGAGATGACATTATCAGTGAGACCCCTATGATCTCGATATTTAGAGATACGAGATCTTCTCCTACCGTTTTCATCACATTCTGACCCTGTAAGATTATACCGGCAAAAACAAGAAAAACCAGGATATATATTGCCCTTTTAAAATTTAGGATACCACAGCCTATGCATATCCCAAAGGAATTGGATGTGTCGTTCGAACCTATACTAAAAGCAATAAATGCTACTGCAATAAATGGTATTATTTCTAAAATTTTCAGTCCCCCATTTTTAAAATATTCAGTCCTCCGATTTTTTTCAGCTGAGTAACTGGTTGTTTCCCCGTTATGGTTTCAACCATAACCACTATTTCAGGCTTACGTTCAATACCTGAATTATGTCGGCTGCATCCTCTATCTTATCACTTATGCTGACAAGGCTATCAATGAAATCTGAAAGTACTTTCCCCTCCCAGAAACTGTCTATTTTCTGTTCAAGCAATTTTTTCTGTATCTGTCGTTTCAAACCATCTGCTTCCTGCTCCTTAGCCCTGATTTTTATAGTCTTATCCGAAAGATCTTCATCTTTTTCAAGAGAGTCGAAAGCCGCATACAGGTAGTCTGTCATCTTACAGTTAATTTCAGCAATTCTAATGCATAAATCCCTGATTTCCACATTCAATACCTGAAGCAGAGTGAAATAAACTGATGTGTCTTCTACAAGGTCCAGAGCTTCATCCATGATCTCCGCAAGCCTGTAAAAGTTTCCTCTTATGCCTGGCAGAAAAGCTCCTTCATAAAGCCTGAGTGCTATCTCTCTTCTTATGATATCTCCGGTGCGTTCCAGCTCACATATCTCATAATTAAGCGATTTATCATCATTCTCAATCTCCAGTTTTAAAATCTCAGCAGCTTCACTCAATTTTTCAATGTGTTCTTTGAAAAGGTCTATGATTTCACCCTCCTTTTCTCCCCCGAGTATTATTTTTTTGAGTCCTCTGAACATCTATCTCACCAGAATTCTGTTTTTTATGGGAAAAATAAAAAATTTCCTAAACTTTAGAGAATGTGGGTTTAAACGGAATTATATCAGACATTTTGATAAGTCCAGGCATCCAATTCACAACAGTTTCAGCAAGGTTTGTCATCAGTGCCGCTGTTCCGAGGTCTCCCTTCGTTCCGGTACTTCTCCATCTGATTTCGTTGTCCCCTTTAATCTCGATTTCCTCATACTCCTCCACCCCTGCAACAGCATGAAATTCAATTCTCACCCTTTCAACCCCATCTTTTTCAGCTATTGCCCAGCCAATCATACCTGCAGCTTTTCCTTCCGGAACCACAGATCCGTCAGAGATCGCAATTTCCTGTCCCTCAACCACCGCATCAGGTTTTAGATTCATGGATTCACAGATGAGCAATACGGATTCAGCAAATCCCACATGGCCTGTAATCTTATTCTCCTCAATCAGCCTCTTTACCTCATCCACCTCAAGTCCTATTCCAACCTTTTTCCTGAAGGCTGGTCTTCTTTTTAGAGCATCTATGCTCCTTACTGCCCTGATGCTCTCAACAGTGACATTTGGAGCGGCAAGAGCCACAATGAGAGAGTCAAGAAGAAATCCCGGATTGATGCCCGAACCCAGAACAGTCAGATTTTTCTCCTTTGCAATTTCATCGATTTTCTTGGCAAGTTCAGGATATCGATACTCTGGATAGCTTAGAGTTTCACATGTGCTTACAACATTAAAACCAGCATTCAAACAATCCTCAATTTGAGGATATACATGATCGACAAAAGAACCCGTTGATAGAAACACAATGTCTCCCTCAAAGTCCAGAGAATCCTTAATGGGCGCATCACAATCAAGTCCAAATTCACTGAGCGTCTTCCCTCTTAATTCAGGGTTTGTGTCAACAGCACCAACGATTTCAAATCCTTTTTTTAAACAGCTTTCAGCAATCAGTCTGCCAATCTGACCGAAACCATAAATTACAGCTTTCATAACTGAGATGTTCTCAGAGAGATTATAAAATTTCTGACAGACCGGTAAAAATCAAATTCAAATGTCATCAGAGAAGTTAATAAGTCAGAAATAAATTGGATTTGAGCATAGAAAGACCCCAAACAAAAAATACTCAAAAAATAGAGATCAAAACCGAGAACTTAAAAATAAAAAATTAAATGTTCGAGATTAAGCCTCAAGCCTACCTGTAGCTCATTCAAAGCTACTCAAAACTACTCAAGGACTCCCTTTTCTTTGTAGTATTTTTCAGCTCCCGGATGGAGTGGTATTGACATCCCATCGAGTGCTGTCTCGAGTGTTATGTCCTCAGCCCTCTTGTGAGCCGAAATGAGGACGTCCCTGTGTTCAAAGATTGCTTTAGTGACTTCATAAACTACATCTTCCGAGAGCTCTGCATTCGTTGCAAGCATTGCCAGGACAGCTACAGTTTTAACATCTTCATCGAGACCCTTGTAGGTTCCTGCTGGAATTGTAACCTGCACATAGAATGGATACTGTTCTTTGAGTTTTTCATAGATCTCATCAGTCACCTCTACAATCTGAACATCTCTAACCGATGAAACATCACTCACTGCTGCAGTTGGAATGCCAGCAACAATAAATCCAGCATCTATCGTTTTGTCCTTCAATGAATCTGAGACTTCTTTGAAGTTAAGATATCTTATGTCAGTATTCGATTCGTCGATTCCAGCGGCCTTCAAAATCTGAAGTGCGTCGACTGCTGTTCCTGAACCTGGGGCACCTACAGCAACCTTCTTACCCTTAAGATCATAAATGGTCTTAATGTTATTCTCCTTGAGTGTGACAATCTGTATGACCTCAGGATAAAGTGTTGCAACACCTCTCAGGTTCTTAACAGGAGCATCTTTAAACATCTCAACGCCGTTGTATGCATAGTAGGCAACGTCATTCTGCAACAGACCAAATTCTGCTTCCTGATCGCCAAGCTTTCTTGCGTTTACCACCGAAGCACCTGATGTTACCGCAGTTGCTTTAACACCCTTTGCAAACTCGTTTATCGCGTTAGCCATTGCCCCACCGATCGGGTAGTATGTTCCAGCTGAGCCACCAGTTACGATCGTTACCTCCATCTCAGACGGAGCTGGAGTTGGTGTTGGTGTTGGGGCTGGCTTTTCCTGCTGTGCACAACCTGCAAGCAAAACAGTAGCCAGCAGGAGCACCAATACAACTTTCATACCTTTCATATACCTTCACCTTTTCTTTACAATACCAAACTGGTTTAAAAGAATTACTGTGAAAATTCCAAATCCAACTATTTTGAATAACTGATCCGGAGAGAGAAGCAGAAAACCAGAGATGAGCATTAAGATTCTGCTGAACTTCCCTGTTTGCTTGATGACGCATCCAATAGTCGCACCATTTATAGCCATAATCCCGAGCATTACTGATCCAATGAGAATAACAAGATTGACTAAGCCCTCCAGACTGAAATTAACTTCCAGCAGAAGCAATGCTGGAGAGAATACAAACAGATATGGCACAAGATACTTGCCGATACCGATCTTAACTGCATTAATACCCGTTTTCCATGGATCACTGCCAGCTATTGCAGAACCTGCATAGGCTGCAAGAGCTACCGGCGGTGTCAGGTCAGCAGCGACACCAAAATAAAATACGAACATGTGTGCTGGCAGAACGAGCTCTGGATACGCGTCAAGGAAATCCCTAACATTCATACCATAGCCATTGGCCATGAAAGTGATGATTGCCGGGGCAGCAATTGTGCTTGTTATAATGTAGTTTGCGGTGGTTGGAACGCCCATTCCGAGAACAAGAGAGACCAGCATCGTAATTATCAGAATTATAAACAGATATCCCTGAGAAAATGCTATGGCTGATGCAGCTATCTTAAAACCGAGGCCGGTAAGGGTAACCATGCCAACAATTATGCCTGCTGATGCACATGCCATAGCAACCGCTACTGCACTTCTGCCTCCGTGCTGAAGTGCTCCAATAATCGTCGAAACTATGTGTTTCAGGATTTGAGAAAAACTCAACCTTTCCTCTGCTGGTTTTCTTAAATTTCTGTAAAAAGGCTCTAAAATAATTATAGCTATTACTGAATAAATTGAATACACCGCTGCAAGAATTGGTGTATATCCGTTTACCAGCATGAAGATTATTATAAACAAGGGAACGAGATAGAACCACCCATCTTTCAGAACGTCAAGGGGTTTCGGAAGCTCTTCTCTCGGTAAACCCCTGAGGTTCTCCTTTCTTGCTTCAAAATCCACTGCTGAGAAAACACCAAAAAAGTACAGGAATGCCGGGATCATAGCAGCATATACGATGTTTATATAGGGCATTCCAACAAATTCGGCCATTATGAATGCTGCCGCCCCCATAATGGGTGGCATGATCTGACCGCCTGTTGAGGCTGCTGGCTCAACAGCCCCGGCAAATTCCGGTTTATAACCAACTCTTTTCATCAAAGGAATCGTGAAGGCACCTGTTGTAACCGTATTAGCGACCGAACTTCCAGAGATCGTGCCCATCAGAGCAGATGAAACAACCGCAGCTTTTGCTGGCCCTCCAACCATCCACCCGGTAAAAGAATATGCAAGATCGATAAAGAACTTTCCAGCTCCAGATTTTTCAAGGAATGCACCAAAAATTATGAAAAGTACCACAAAACTAGCAGAAACAGTAATTGGGGTGCCAAATATTCCTTCCTTTGTGAAATACAGGTGCTCCAGAATCTCGTTCCAAGTATATTCAGGATGAGATAACACACCCGGGAGGGATGCACCATACTTCGCATACAGGACAAAGATTAACGCTACCACAACCAGAGCGGGATTTACAACCCTCCTGGTGGCTTCAAGTATCAGAATCAGTGTGATTGCAGCAATTACAAAATCGAAAGTTTCGTAGCCAAGGGCAGCCTTGAAAAGCAATTCCCTGTAGTTGAGGGCAAGATACAGAGAGACGTAAAAACCTATTGCAGCGAGAATCAGATCATATATTGGAATTGTTGAGGAGGGTTTTTTCTTATTTGAGGGGAATATGAGAAAGGAAAGGCCAATAGCAAATGCAAGGTGAATTGATTTAACAATGTCGTGCTGCAAAAGGCCAGTATAGGAACCGTTGACCAGATGAAAAGTCGCAAATACAACAGAGATTATATAAACCCCAAATGCATATTTCCCAGAGAGCTCTCTTTCATGAAGAAACTTTTTTTCAAGCTCTGTCACGTCGATTTTTGATAAATCCTCTTCATTCAGGTTCGCCAACTTCGCACCTCCGGTTTATTAAATAGAAGATGTTTCCCTTTTCAATTTTTAAAGTTATAGTTTTTCCAAGCTTACCATATTTGATTTCTTTGCTTTCGACTTTGATTATATACTGATTGATCGGATGCGTGGAGATTATAAATGATTCGATTTTTCTCTCAATCCCAAACTCGAACCACTCTTCACCGTCATAAATCGTGGTTGAAAAGTTTTTCTCCGTACTCGGCAAACCCCATCCTGCTGTTTTTGTAAGAGTCTTGAAAAGCAAAAAATATCCTCTTTTTATCTTATAGAAATCAATAGTTCTCGATAACTCGACAGAATGTATGAAAGAAACCGAAACCACATCGTTCTCCTTAACTGGAAGGGCACAGCTACCATTTTCCCCTTCAATTACAAGAAACTGCTCTTCGAACAGCACATATGCAAAAATTCCAGAGATTAAAAGGAGAATTATCAGCCCCAGCAGCATAAGGATTTGCTTCCACCACTTCCACTCAGATAACCCAAGCAATAATCTCATTAAATACCCCCTGTTTCTGCAAAGTTTCTGCAAATACTCATATCATTCCAACTTTTATGACAACTCCACGACAAAATGCATGCGGATAGAATAAAAAGGAAACGATTATATTTGGCCAGACTCATCAAGTATTGGGTGGTACTATGGTGAAAGTAGGCGTCTTAAAAATGGGTGCAATTGGAACAGCTCTTTTAGTCGAATACCTCCTTGATGAGAGGGCAGACAGAGGGGATATTTCTGTAAGAGTTGTGACAAGCGGTGCAAAAATGCAGCCTGAGGAAGCTGAAGTAGCAGAAAAGCTGAAAGAATTCGATCCAGATCTCGTAATTGTTGTTTCTCCAAATGCAGCTCTTCCAGGGCCTAAAGCAGCAAGAGAAGCATTTGAAGGTAAGCCAGTTATTGTAATCAGTGATGCACCGGCCAAAAAGGCAAAGGATGAATTCGCTGAGAAGGGATTTGGATACATTCTCATTAATGCAGATTCGATGATTGGTGCAAGAAGGGAGTTTCTGGATCCAACCGAAATGGCTCTGTTCAATGCAGATGTTATAAAGGTCCTGGCCGCCACCGGAGCTTTCAGACTCGTGCAGGAAGCAATCGATAAGGTGATTGATGCTCTTAAAGAGGGTAAAGAGCCTGAGCTCCCACAGGTTGTAGTTACTGCCGAGAGAGCTGTTGCTGCTGGAAACTTCAAGAACCCCTATGCCAAAGCAAAGGCTATGGCCGCATATTATATTGCAGAGAAGGTTGCAGATATAGATGTTAAAGGTTGCTTTATAGAGAGAGATCCTGAAAAATACATCCCGCTCGTCGCTTCAGCTCATGAAATGATGAGGGTGGCAGCAATTGAAGCTGATAAGGCAAGAGAGATCGAAAAAGGTGGTGATTCGGTCTACAGAACTCCACACTCCAAAGACGGTGTTGTTCTTAAAAAAGCAGGTTTGATGGAAAAACCACAGTAAAATGACGATAGGGAAAAGAACAATAAAATTTTCCTTAATTTTTTTGTTTATTCTTTTAATCTACTCTTACATTTTTGTTCTGTTAAAATTTTACGTTGAAAATGAATCCTACAGTGTTTTCGATGGATTTTACTGGGTATTAACAACGATAACAACTGTTGGATACGGTGATCTTGTTTTTTACAGTCTTGAAGGAAAAATTTTCACATTAGTTGTAATGTTCACTGGAATTTTCTACATATTTGGAGTATTTCTGCCCTATATAATCGTACCCTGGGCAGAATCAAAGCTTGCAATAATCCTTCCTGAAAGTGTCGAAGGATTGAAAGAGCATATCCTGATCTATGGGTACAACGAGAAAAGCCTGAAATTATACGGTGAACTGAAAAACATGGGAATCACCTGCGTAATAATGGATTCGGCTCATGAAAAGGTCAAACAAGCTATTGAGAATGGTGTAAGTTGTGTACTCAGTGATGGTGGCCTGGAATCTTTCATAAAGAATGGTATAGAGGGAGCAAACGCTCTGATTATAGTAGATGAGAACATTGAGAAAACCGTTGAGATCCTTATAACCCTTAAAAACTTCAACCTTCCAAAGATTGTTGTTATCGATGATGCCGCATACACACGTTATATTCTATATGCTGGTGCTTCAAGAGTCCTCACTCCAAAAAATTTGGTTGCAGCCCATATTGCCAGGAAAGTACATGAATTCCTCGCCTGCCTGCCCGATATCAAAGAGATCGCCCCCGGAGTTCATATTGCAGAGACAACTATAAGGCCAAAAAGTAGTATTGAAGGGAAAAAAGTCGGTGAATATGAAAAGATGTTTGATCTTCGTGTTATAAGCTTAAGAGAGGGTGGAAAATTCTATTTCAGGCCACCTCCAGATAAGACACTGAACAGAAATGCCATACTTCTTACCGCAACCGTTGGAGCAGATATTCGAAGTGCCTGTCTGATTGCGATTGATGGGGTTGAAGAGGTGGAAAAAATCAAGATGGGCGAAGAAAAGATACTCCTTATCGGTTATGGAGAAGCTGGAAAGGTAATCGCAAAAGTCCTCTCCTCGCATAATTACAGGCTTACCGTTGTAGATTTGGAAGAAGAAAAAGAGCTGATGGATAACGTGGAGTCGATGATCGTCGCTGATGTGCTGGATGAATCATTCTGGAGATCGTTAAACCTTGAAGAGTATTCTACAGCGATCATTTCTCTCCCAAAGGATAGTGACTCGATTCTTTGCAGTATTATGCTCAAAAAATTATCTCCAAAAATTGCAATTTTCGCGAGATGCAATGACTCTAAAAACGTACAGAAATTCTACAATGCGGGTTCACATTATGTCGCTGATCTGCAGGCAGTTTCATCGATGATGGTCATGTCTCACCTGTTTGGAGAAATCGTGTCAAAGTGGATGGTTTACAAAGGAGTGATATTCAATACCTACACAGTTGAAGAAGATTCCAAACTTGCACATAGAAAATTAAAATTAGAAGATATCGAAGATAAATTCGGATGTATCTTAGTTTGTCTGATTAAAGGAAATTCCGCTATTAAACCTGATACTGAGTTTATTATCGAACCTGGAACAAAAATTGTGGTTGCAGGTCTTTTAAGCAATCTGAAAAAGCTTGAAAAAGAGTTGAAACTTAGAACCTGACCTGTACAGATATCTAAATCTCAAAGTTTGCAGTTAGAAGATTTAGGTCTGTAACAATCTTATTAAGAAATCGTTAATTACACAATACATCAATCATTCCTCACTCTTTGATGCAATAATTTTTTTCGCGTTAATTCTACCTATGCGGGAAATCCCATCTATGAGAACAGATTCAGCTTCCAGATTTCCCACCACAACACCCTTACGAATCAATACATTTTTATCGCATCTTATAAAATTCCCAATGCACCTGTTCAGAATCAAAACCTCCTCCTTAGCTATAATCTGGTTAAACTGAGTTGCTGCACCAATTACTGCCTTCCTGCATTTGATGACTCCTTTTATAAAAGAGGCTTTGCCTACATATAACTCATCACAGGAAATATCTCCCCAGAAGCTTACATTAATTCCACCTATAATTTTCCCTTCAAAATTGATTGTTCTATCGATTACTGAGTTTTTTCTAACTATCAGGAGTTTCTTAGCACTGTCAACAAAAATAGGTTTTCTCCTTTCCTTTTCAATTTTTTTTGTCCGCACCATGGTTTCTTCATTAATTTTTTTCTTTTTTGATTCCTACCCTCACATCCACAGCAACACCCCTCTGAAAGTCCAGCATCTCAACATATCCTAGTACGGCTCTCCCGGTAGCAAGAAGCTCATCATTCTGGTTGACAACAATTACCTCATCTTCAGCCCTGATTTTTTCATCAGCAGTTACAACATGCTTTGCAAACACATTCTTGCCGGCTGCAATGAACTCTCCAACCTCATTCATCACAACAACCCTTAGTTTTGGATACGCAAATGCTTTATGAAGTCTTCTTGCTCCCTCAATACTTACCGTCAGCCATCCTGAACTGGGTTTTAGAGTTGCTATCCTTATACCTCCATCAGTAACCTGTCTTATCCTGCCTGTTTTTGGTGAGATTATGAACCTGCAACTATCTGGAAACAGTGCTCTTCCTGCCCCAACTCCAAACTGATAATCTGCAACCGCCCTTACGATCCTTATTTTTTCTTCTTTCGACATGAACTTTATTCTCTGAGTCTTTATTTGCATTCTGATCCCTCTACTTTATTTAATGAAACCAATTTTTCTGATTTCTTAAAGCTAATTTCAGCTTCAACATCCCTCTTACGAAAGTATATAATTTTCCCCAATATAACCTATTGAGATTATATGGATCGACTGTCTAAGGCTACTGTCCAAATCTCCTTTCTCTTTTCTGATACTCTCTTATGCATCGCAGAAAATCAACATATCTAAAGCTTTTCCATTCAATATCCATAAAATACAGTTCACTGTAAATGCTTTGCCATATGAGAAAGTCTGGGATTTCCTCTCCAGCCCTTATAATAAGATCGGGTGGATTCTTTATTTTCAGATGCTTCTCTATATCCTTTTCTTCGATTTCTTCCGGGTGTAAGTCTCCACTTTTTACGATCTTTGCAATCTCTTTAACAGCATCTGTTATCTCAGCTCTCCCACCATACCCCAATATAAAATTCAGAGTAGGCTTACCCTCTCCCCACTCTCTGAATTGGTTTTTGGAAACAAGTCTGATTCTGATACCTTCCTCAAAAACAAATTTTTCAATCTTCGGTATTAAATCTTCCATTCCAGAAAACGAATACCTTTTTCCCACAATGTGTATACAAAAAGTGATTTCATCAATACCAAATTTTTTACACCATCTTATCAGATTTCTAAAACTTGAAAAATTTTCAAAGAATTCTTTCAGTTCGGTCACGACCATAAGGTGCGAGGGTATCTTCCACCTGATTATGTTTTTTTCTAAGCGTTTTTCATAGAACTTTCTCGCAAAGTTCAGCATCGGTAACTTTTTAAAAATGACAATACTTAATCTTTGCCAATGGATTTTATGAACAGATCAGTAAAATACAATCAGGAAAACGTAAATTCAAAACCAGATAGACCAGATCCTGGGTTGGAAGATGATTTGAATGAGACTGAGGCCGGGAGAATGGCCGGGAAAATCACCTTTTACTCATTCATAATACTGATTCCATCACTGTTGATGCCCCTTCTGGATGATAGGTTGATTCTTGGTCTGTTTGCACCAATAATTTTACTTTATTCTATTTATGCAGGAGATAAAATAAAAATTAAAATATCAAATGTCAACATTCATACATCAATCTTTAATTCTTCACTTCTGTCGTTAATCTTCATCCTCACAGTTCCGGCAGGAATCCCAAAATACGTCATAGGAGCTTCCATGTTTCTCCTCCTAGGGCATGAATTCAGAAAAAATGCACCAATCAATATTCTGATTTTCACCTTTTTAGGATTCATTTATTTCATATACTACTTCTCACTCAGCAACGAGGTAATACAGTCTGAATTCCTTCTATTTCTGTCGCTCATAGGCGGTATAACTGCGTCACTTGTGGAGAGTATCGAAGTTGAAAGCGATAAAAGAGTTACTTTGCTGCTTTCAACCGCAACGGTGTTCCTTATTTTCAGTATCTATGGATTTAAAGCTCCTGTAAACCATCTTTTATTCGCCTTTACAGTATCTTTCTTCCTCAGTCTTGGTGCTATGAAAGCAGGAGTCGCAGATGAGAGTGGTTTGATGAGTGCCACATTGATAGGAACGTTAATCATCCTTTTCACAGATATTCGCTTTTTCATTGTGTTGGTATCCTTCTACATTCTTGGTTCAGCGGCGACCAAATATAAATACTCCATAAAAAAGGAGATGGGTATTGAGGAGCCTGTTGGAGGGGCAAGAGGTTATGCCAATGTTTTTGCAAACAGCCTGCCTGCTCTTTTCTTTGCGATGAACTATGGAGTTTACAGAGCAGATATCTTCCTCGTTTCATTTGTTGCCTCGATTGCAACTGCACTCGGAGATACAATGGCAAGTGAAATAGGAAAGGCTGCAAGAAGAGTCTATCTGATTACAAACTTTAAACCCGTAAAGGCAGGAGAGAGTGGAGGGGTTTCACTTCAAGGAGAGATTGCTGCAGCAACCGGTTCTGCTCTTGTTGTAATTACAGCATATCTGCTTTCAGTAATCCCACCAAATCTGGCAATAATCGCCTTTATTTCAGGATTCGTCGCAGTACATGTGGATAGCGTTCTTGGGGCAACACTCGAAAAAATGGGTTATTTAACAAATTCAGGAGTGAATTTTATCGCTACACTGAGTACAATTGTTTTCTGCTATTTTCTTCTTCTCTGAGTCAGTCATCTTCTTCTCCGGATCAAATACAAAGTCGCTGATAGGGCAGTAACTGCAACCAACCCCTCAAATCCCGAAATCAGTTCCTTTGGAATGTCTGGTAATTTTGGAATTTCAGGCTTAATTTTATTTATATCAGGTAATTTAACAGGTGTCTTGTCTTGCTTAGGTTCAGAGACAGACTCTCCATAGGGAGTCTCAAACTCAACCTTTACCAGATTCCGTTCAGGATACACTTTTGAGACTGCAAGTATCAGCTTGGCAAGTCTTTCAGAGAGTTTGTAATAGGAAAGTTTCACTACTAAGTTCTCTGAGGTTTCTGCATACTCAAAATATGCCACAGGCAGAACTGGTGTTACGATTTTTTCGACCTCACCAAGCGCTGATTTTGCTGATTGCCTTGAGACCTCATTTTTTGATTTGATGATATTTTCATCAGCGTTAATAAGTTCAATTGAAAGACTCGCTTTTGTGATCGAATCTATGGCCGAGATTGCTGAACCGGCATAGAATCCCTCACCCAGTTGCTTTCTTGAAAGTTCAATACTCTTATCCGCTTCTTCGATCAGATTTGTATAACCACCTATCTGAGATGCATAAACAACTAAGGATTCTGCCTGACCCAGATAGAATTGTGCCCTCTTTTTAAGCTCATCTGTTTTTAAAGGAATATCTTCATTTACTGTCTCAAGCAGAGATAACCAGACCTTAGCACTTTCCACTCTTTCCTTTGAGAGAGCAAGGTATCTCAGTGAGTTTTCCAAATTATTTGAAGTTCGTGCAGAGTAGAGATAATTCTCCGCAAGAGTTACTCTTTCCTGTGCAGCACCAAAAAGCTGGAAAGACTCAACCCCTATCTGTTTCTGAGCTAAAAGATAGTTTTTGGTTGAATTGATCTCCTCTTCAACGGAGGCAAACTCGTGAATAAGATCTTCATCACTCTTTATCCTGTAAGTGTAATAGAGATATCTGAGTTCGATTTTGGCTGTAAAATACTGGCTGGTAGAAGTATAATAATATCCCCTCTGGTAGCTCTCATCTCCCTCTCTAATGAACTCCTCAGCTTTCTCTATTCCTTCAACACCAGTATTTTTAACAGTGGTGTAAAGATCCATTGTATCCTTTTTCATCTTTTCAGCCAATCTCTTGAGAAGATCCGAGTATTTAGACAGATTAAGGTTGCTCTGAGATTTTGTTATGGTGTAGTTAGTATAATACATCAGCGCATCTTCAATCGTTTCAACCTCGTACACCTTAACACCGAGGCTATTTCCGTATGCTACAAGATCCACAGGCTTTGTTTTTCTGCTTATGAAAATAAACGGCCCTTTTTTCTCCTCAACCCTCTCTTCAACATAAACTATCTTCTGACCCTTTGGAACCAGAAAGACCTTTGCTCCATTCTCTGAGGCAGCTTTGAGCTTATATGGAATCCCACCAACCGGCCCTATGAAGCCATCCGGATATATCATCCCCGTCATGAAAACATCGTTTCTCAGGCTGAGATTTTTCAGAGCAGAAATCGTTGCTACGGTCATGACACCACCTGCTGACGGGCCACCGACAATTGGTGATTCTGCTTCAATTGTGAAGAAGAAATCATAGTTCATAAAATCAATGCCAAGAACGTCGCATGCGGTCAGAGCGGCAAGCTGGGCACTCCCCTGCATGTCAATCTGTGTGTAGGGTGTGGTCGAGACGAAAACACGCCCCTTTCCAGGAGTGACTGTGACTGAGATATTTATCACCGCCCCCTCAGGTGGCTCGGTGCTTTTTACCGCAACTGCTTTTATATTCACTTCATTTGCATTCACAAATTCTGCAGAGGCTTGTGCCAGAAGAACAGGTAAAAGAGCAAACGTTAACAACAGGACTGCGATTGAGCAGATAAAGTGCAAACTGATCCCTGTAATGATGCAACCTTTCTGAGATGCAGTCATACTTGGAAATCTGCCGGAAGAAAAATAATTCTTTCGGTATAGAACTGCTAAATACCTCAGAACCGTTAAATGCCTTTAACTTGAAGCCATCTGAAAAGGAAAAGAAGTTGATCTAATAAGAAAAAAATAAAAATAGGTTATAACAATCACGCAAAGTCTGGATTATCATGCAGAAAAAGAAAAATCTGAGAGAGGAGGGTGGTGGAGTGAGAGATCAACTCAACGAATCAATAGAGAATGAACTAAAGACATATCAAATCCATAAACCGAACAGAATAGACAACGTTATTTTTGACATGGATGGAACCCTTACAGAACTGAACCTGCCTTTTGATGAAATAAGGATGGCTTTGGGGATAAAGGAGGGTTTTATTCTCGAGAATCTTATGAGGTTGGACCCTGAGGAGAGGGAAGAAAAAATGAATATTTTGAAGGTTTTTGAGATTGATGCTGCAAAGAAAGCTAAACTGGCACCCAACACTAAGGAGCTTTTCGAACATCTAAGCGAGAGGTCTATTAAAAAGGGTATAGTCACAAGAAACTGTATTGAGAGCGCTCAAATATTCTCAAAAAAATTTGATCTCAGGTTTGATTATTTCGTGAGCAGAGAAAGTGTGCCACCAAAACCCTCACCCCTTCCAGTATTAAAAGCCATCTTGCTGGCGAACTCAAGGCCGGAGAACAGTATAATGGTCGGTGATTTTAAATTCGACCTGATTGCCGGTAAGCTTGCCGGAGTTAGAACTATTCTTGTTAAAACTGAGAAAAATTCACATTTGATAGAGGAAATGAAGAAGTATGCAGACCATATCGTTGATGATTTGCTTCAGATAGACAGATTGATCCAACCAATACATTAATCTCGCAAGTTTCACAATCTGAATCCAATTTCAGGATTTTTAAATAATTGAATTACCAAACCAGAGCAGTACAATGTTATGTATGACGATCAGCAGATAAACAAATGTTGCCCATACCATAGCCAAAAAAGTCGAAGATAGAATGACATTCTGGATAATTTCTTTTAAACTCATATCTGAATAATTATCCCTGATGTTACTTTTGATCCTGTTCCTGAATCTGAATAGAAAAATAAAGGGAATCAATGGAATAAGAAGCTTGTAAGAAACCATTAAAACTAAGGATTGGGAATACAGAAATTTAATAATATGGTTCAACTCCTCATACAATCCCGAATTTAAAGAAATAACAGTCGTAACAAGATCTGCCAGATTGAGAAGTGTTAAAGATACGAGGACAACAATCAGGTTTTTTCGAGTCATATAACTGGTAACGACGAGGATGTTCATAATCTGAAATAAATTTTTTACTTAATAAGCTTTTCCGATTAGATTGAATTTTATGATGATATTGACAATCACAATAATGAGTAAAAACGATTATCATTATGATGATCCTGTAAAAAATAATTAAAAAGGATAGGTGATTTTCCGAGATTTAGCTTAATTTTCAACCAATCTTAACCAAAAAGCCCGCTCAGATCATCCAATATATAATCTGGCTCCTCACCAAACCTTTTTATCATAAAATCAAGATTTTCTCTGGTTGTTACACCTGAGAGAACGAGAAGCGTTTCCGCTCCAATAGCCCTTCCAGCCATAACATCCACATCAATCTGGTCACCAACAACCACGACATCCTCAGACTTTAACTTTAAATGATCAAGCGCCTGCTCCATAATAACCTTCGATGGTTTTCCAACAACAACATCCGGCATTCTTTCAGTCATCCAGTAAAGGGCTCCGATGATCATTCCGGTTCCCGGGACAGGACCATCTTCAGAGGGGAAAATTCTGTCTGGATTTGTTGCGATGTATCTGATTTCCTCCCTCAAACACAGCCTAAGTGCTTTTGTAAGGATCTCAAAATTTATATTCCGATTCGAGCCAACCACCAGAAATTTCGCCTCATCATAATCAACTATATCATGTCCTGCAAGTCTAAGTTCTTCAATCAGCCCCTCTTCACCTGTTGTGAAAATCCTGGCCTTTCCTGCCTCCATTCTGATATATTGGGATGTTGCATAGGTTGTGAGGATCATATCACCTTCATCCACTTCAAGACCGAAACCCTTGAATCTTTCAACATAGATTTTTCTGCTCCGAGTCGAGTTGTTTGAGACGAAAACAACCTTTTTACCCTCAGACCATAACCTTTTAACCGCATCAACCGCCTTTGGGATTGGCTTTTCACCTCTCCCGATAACACCATCAACATCAAGAATGAAACCTTTTTTCTCGAGTAACGGGTGCATAACTAGAATTGGACAAACTGTATAAAAAATTTGGGAAAAATTAGCTATGATAGCTCTTGGGCATTCCAAGAATGTACTCTCCAACATAGGCTAAGGCCATCTGTTGAGTTACCGGAGCCAATCTGATCAGATTTATCTCTCTCCACCATCTTTCCACATCGTATTCCTTCGCATAACCATAGCCACCGAAGCACTGCATCGCCCAGTAAACTGCCTTGATGCCCGCTTCCACCGCCACAAGTTTGGCCATATTCGCGTATTTTCCTACATCCCTGTAGCTTGCATTCTTATCAAAGAGGGTTGCCGCCTTGAAGTTCATCAGTTTTGCAGTTTCAAGAGTTGCATAAGCTTCCGCCAGTGGAAATTGCAGTCCCTGGTAGCTCCCCACCGGTTCTGCAAAAACTTTTCTCTGTTTTGTATATTCCACTGCTTTCCTAATGGCAGCCTTTGCTATTCCAATAGCGGCTGTTGTGAAACACATTCTCTCAGGATTGAGGGTGTCGAGGAGAGAATACCATCCACCATCAAGTGGTGGCATCAGTGCGTTTTCAGGCAATCGCAAATTGCTAAAGCTCACCTCACATGTTTTAGAATAGTTAATTCCATGCTTTGGAATTGGATTAACTTTGACCGCTGGATTTGGTAAGTCTGCAAGGAACAGACTTATACCACGGGTTTTTCTCTCTGCTTTCTCTCGAGGAGTTGTCCTGGCTATAATGAGCATCCCTTTTGCCCTATCCGCTCCACTGATGAATATCTTGTTTCCATTTATAACCCACTCATCTCCATCCTTCACGGCGGATGTTCTTATGTTCAGAGTGTTTGTCCCGGCATCTGGCTCTGTAAGAGCCATGCAGAACTCCAGCTCGCCTTTCGCAATTCCGGGAAGGTATTTCTCCTTCTGCTCTTCTGTGCCGTGCCTTACAATGCTCATTCCTCCAAAGACTTCGGTAAGAACGAGATACCAGTTTCCAGCCATTCCACATCCACTGGCACAGAGCTCCTCTATTGCGATGAGAAGCTCTGTCATACCCATTCCTGCTCCACCATACTCTTCAGGAATGACAATGCCCGTAAACCCTGCTTTACTCAAGGCCTTCCAGAATTCTTCCCCAAACTCTCCTTTTTCATCTTTCTCACGCCAGTATTCTGGCGGAAAGTCCTTCGCAATATCTCTTGCAGAATTTGCAATCATTTTCTGTTCTTCCGTAAATTCGAAATCCATTACTTAACACCTCGTTAATTATTAACTATGACACTACAATAATAAAAAAATTTAAGTTGGTTTAAAGTAAAGTATGTCTGTTATTTTACCCTCTCTCGCATCCTTTGCCTTCAATACGGGTTTTACCCTCATCCCTATGTAAACGTCCTCTGGCTTTACCTCATCAAGTAAATGGAGGATACATCCATCAGTCCCATCCAGATCTATAATGGCGTAAATTTCAGGTTTTTCCAACGGCTCTTCATTTTTATCCAGTCTTGCAACTGTAAAAGCCCTGATGCTTCCTTCTCCACTTACCTCAACGTATTCAGTTTCGCTGAAGTCATATTCACAGTATATTCTTGGTGGGAAGTAAACCATGCCACATTTCTTGCACTTCGCAGCGATGAACTTGTCCTCCTTCAAGGCCTTGAAAAACTCGTCCCCAGCATTTCCACTCGTGTAAACCCAGTAAAGCTCTATCTTGCCTTCCCAGTGCTTTAACTCTGTCGGATTTACAATTTTTTCGTTAAATACCATTTCAATCACCCCACTGGCTTCCAGTATTTGATGTCCGTAATCGCTCCTTCTCTTTCTTCTTCATCCTTCCAGACGGCTTTGACTTTCATCCCTATGTAAACGTCCTCTGGCTTTACCTCGTCGAGTATGTGCATTATGCCCATTTTTGGTGATGCACCATCCACGGCAATCACTGCAACGATTATCGGCTCAGGCAAAGGTTTTGCATCGGGGTCGATGTATGAGATTGAGAATGTTTGCACAGTACCGGTGTCCTGCACATAAACCCAGTCATCGATTGGTTTGAAGCACAGCTCACAAAACATTCTCGGCGGGAACATCACTCTCCTGCAGCTGTTGCATTTCGTTGCAATTAGTTTTCCATTTTTCAGTTCCTTCAGAAACCTGCTTATCGCCTGACCGGCGGTCCAGGCATATCTTATATCGGGATGATCTTCAACGTAAGTAACCTTGCCCTCCTTCAGGTCTGAATCCTTAACTGGGGTTCCTATTGCCTCTGGTGGGCAGGTTATATCCTTTTTACCTACAGACATCGCAATCACCTCTTGTTAGACATAACCATAACTGTTCCAACCTGCATCAGGTCTCCCCAGGCCTGACAGACACCGGTGGTTACTTCCTTGGCAACCTGTCTCTTTCCAGCTCTGTAGGCTAATTGCCAATAGAGCTCACAGGCCTTGACACCCATTGTAGCCGCAATGGGATTTCCAACACCAAGCAATCCACCCGATGGGCAGGTTGGCAGATCACCATCTCTTGCCGTAACTCCCTCTCTCGTCAGAATCGGAGCCTCACCTTTTCTTGCCAGTCCCAGACCTTCCATGTGGTGCAGTTCCTTGTAATCGAATGGATCGTATGGTTCTGCAACATCAATCTCCTTTCTCGGGTCTGTGATGTGTGCCATTTTGTATGCCATCTTTGCCGCCTCAGCAACATACCTCGGGAAGTACAGATCTCTGTTGTACCACATTGTAGTGTCAAGAGCCCAGCCAACACCATCAACCCATACAGGTTCATCTGTGAGCTGTCTTGCAATGTGTGGTGCGACCATGATCAAAGCGGCAGCACCATCAGATGGTGGCGAAACGTCCAGTCTTCTCACTGGCAAAGCCATTGGCTCTGAATTCAGAACGTCTTCAACCGTAATCTTTTCTGCAACCTGAGCACATGGGTGATCCAGAGCATTAGCCTTGTTTTTAACAGAAACAAGAGCTATGTCTTCATGCTTTATGTTGTTGACATGCATGTATCTTCTCATCTCTAAAGCGAAAATCCAGATCAGGTTAGGGTTTAGTGGTCTGTCCAGAATGGGATCCCAGATGTATTTGAATCCTGATTGGGGATGTGGATAACATGAGGACATCTTTTCCTCACACACAACAAGACAAACATCTGCCAGACCACTTGCGACATGCCAGTAACCAGCAATCGGAGCGAATACTCCTGTCCCTCCTCCAACGAAAACCCTCATGTAGGGCCTGTCGCTTCCACCAGAACCGTCCAGCAGATATTCCCCTTTCATGTGCAATCCATCGAAGGTGTCAGGAGCGGACCCCATGACAACCATCTCGACATCATCTATTGTTAAGCCAGCCTCCTCAAGTGCTTGTTTTACGGCAATATAGGATAGTTCTTTCCCTGTTTCGTTCAATCTTCTCTTCCATGTAGTCATTCCTGCTCCTACAATCGCCACATCCTGCTTCTTTGCAAACTTCAAACCCTTAATCTTTTCAACCTCCATAATCATCACACCCCGAAAACTGCAACTGCTCCACTTGCTGTGGGTATGTAACGCCATGCCTGTGCAACACCGGTTTCTGCTTTGCTGAGCTGTCTTTTGCCTGCTTGCCCTCTCAACTGCAAAACAACCTCCAGAGATTTCTGACCACCGGTTGCTTCCAGTAAATTACCTATGCCAAGGTTACCTCCAGAAACGTTAACCGGGATCTCACCACTCCTGTCGAAATAGCCTTCCGCCATCAAGGTTGCTGTCTCAAACCTCTTCGACAGTTCCAAAGCCTCGATGTGTTGAATTTCCTTGAATGCGAATCTGTCATCAACTTCAGCAAAATCAATCTCCTTTGCAGCATTTGTTATTCCTGCCATCTTATAGGCCATCTTAGCCGCCTTGGCTGCATACAACGCGTTAAAGCTCATTGTGTCATAATTGCTTGTCTCACTCCACCATCCAACGCCTTTAAGCCATACTGGCAGGTCTGTAAGCTCCTTAGCAATTTCATCACTCGCAAGAACGAATACGATGGCCCCATCAGCTCTTGGAGCGATTTCAATCTTCCTCAATGGATCGAAAACCATTGGACTGTTCAAAACATCCTCAACTCCAATCCTGCCACTGTATGGGGCTGAGGGGTTTAGCCTTGCGTTGTTCTTGTTCTTAACCACCACGCTTGCAACCTGCTCCTCATCAATGCAGCATTCATTAACATACTGAGACATTTCTAAGGCTGCAAAGTAGTAGGGATGTGCATTTCCTATCTGTCTGAGCCATACCGGATCCATTGCAAACTTTATAGCCCCCCCAAACGTCAGAATGTCGCTCGCTTTACTGTGTGCTTCAACTACTGCTATATCAGCCAAGCCACTTTTTATATGCATATATGCAGTCGCCAAACCATAGATGAAATCTCCGCATATCGTGCATGTCGGTTTTAAAACGGCTCCAAGCTGATCTGGGACGAATTCGTCAAAAATGGCAAAGCCCTCCCATATATCTTCTGCACACGTGATAAAGCTATCCACGTCCCTTCTCGGGTTGATGCCAGCATCCTCATAAGCCCTCACTGCAGCTTCAAACATCAGTTCTTTCCAGCTTAAATCAGGTGTATTTGCGTTGAATCCAGAATAACCTACTCCTACAACTGCCACTCTCATACAATCACCAGCGAATTCCAGTTTTTTAAAATGATTATTTAAGATTTTCTTTTTTTAATCGTTATTTTAAAAATGCGCTTAAAAGCGAGTGAAAAATAGTGAGAAACAATTAAGTGTATATAATACGTAATAAAAATATTAAAGATATAATATGGTTACACAAATCCAACTTTTGAGTGTTCGGGTACAGGTACTATAATTTCGAGTTCAGACCTCCACCTTAAACTTCTGACCTTTGCTTATGATTAGTCCGAAGGGGTCGATTTCTTCTCTCAAAGTTTTGAGTTCAATTTCTGTTGGAGGATCGAGAGTTATTATCTCATCCGCAACCAGAGGTTTGATCCCCATATCTTCAAGAACATCATCTACCGTCAGACCTTTCAGAACTCCCAGAAGTTTCAGTTCTTTTGTTTCCTCATCAAACCCAAACATTCCTTTGGACGTGATAACTCTGTAAGGTCCACTTTCCGCCGGTAATCCGGCTTCTTCCCTTGTTTTTCCGTCAAACTTGTATCCCGGTGAGGTTATAAAGTCACATCTTTCCACAAACCTCCTCTTCTCATGAGCCATTACGATGATGGTTTTCCAGCAATAGCTTGCGACCTCATTTCCTCCTCCACTGCCTGGAAATCTCACCTTGGGTCTGTTGTAATCATCTCCGATCATGGTCGAGTTTATGTTGCCGTAGCGGTCAATCTGAGCGGCTCCCAGCATGCCGTAATCGACATAACCTGCCTGAGCATAGCTGAAGGCAAGATTCATACTGCACCACTGCAAACTCCTGTAGGTGTTAGAAGGCCCACCCATCGTACCTCTGAGGAAAGGTGTTCTGCTCAAAGGCCCTATAGCTCCAAACTCGAAAACCTGAACTATGTTAGGAGCATAAAGTTTTTCAGCCAGAATGGCAACAACCTGCGGAATGCCCCATCCAACGAATATTGTCTTGTTATCTTCAAGCAATCTTGCAGCATTACAAATCATAAATTCAGTATCCGTAAACTCAATTTCAGGCATGAAATCACCTCTCTTATCTGTACCCCTCAAGAATCTGAGATTTCTGTATCAGACCTCTCAGCCTTGAAAATCCAATTTTTTCCAGAAATTCATCATGACTTTCCACGCTGTAGACGTACTCTTCCAGATATTTCTGCATCTCCTCGTCGGTTTTTATCGAAGTCAGCATCAGATAGTGTTCTGAATCCATCTCATAGTATCCCTGCGTTCCGCCAGGGTATGCACCAAAGGGGGCATGGACTACCGCATCGACACAGTAATAGGGGATCGTCGTCCAGTTAGGATGTTCTCTGAACTCTATTGTTTCAACAATCCTTTCAGCCGAAATAATTACTCTCCTAGATGCCATTGCAGTTTCGAGGGTTGCAACGGTGGGGCCATAGACCCTTGCATTTCCATAAACGTCGGCCTCCTGTACATGGATTACTGAAACATCCGGATTGAGGGCAGGCATCAAAGCAACCGGAATCTCGCTGAACGGATCCTTTATGACTATCGCTCCTGAATGTTTCAGCGTATCTGTACCGAGAAGATCTCTTGCAGGGATGAATGGAATTCCCATTGCCCCGGCGACGAGTCTGTAGGTTACGCTACCATTGCTCCAGTCATAAACCCTGACTGTACCTTCCTGAACTTTTCTCGCTATATATGGTCCAAAACCGAGAAATCCAACATCGATTTTATCAACACAGTTAGCTCCGGCAAGCAAAACAGATTCAAGCAGAGTAAATTTGGCAAGAATCCACAGATTTTTCTTTCTCTGCCTTATTATTTCTCTTATCAGGCTTTGAGGACCTCTTGTAAGTGATGAAAAATCATATGCCAGATAGTCTCCATCTTTGACAAATTTTTTCACAGCCTCCTTTTCATCCATCAGTTTGTCTTCCAGCCCTCTATTTTTTCTGTCCCTGACGAATTTTCTGAAATCATCTGGATGAACAAAATGAATGTCTGCCATCCCCTTCTCCAGGATCTCAATAACATTTTCTACCGAATTCACTCCAGCACCTCCAGACCAGAATACGATATTCTAACACTTAAAAATTATGATTTTTCCGGGTTATTTTCCATGCCGTTCCGATTTTAATTCATCAATTATTGCATCGCCAGTAATCTCAAGTAGCCTAAATCCTGAATGATTAAACCTCAAATTTTATCCCTGAACCTATCTGCATCAATTTATCCGGATCCTTTCTTGCCACCTCTCCTGCTATCAACTGCCCTGAGCAATGAGTCGGAGCTAGAATTTTAGCCATTCCCAAAAGATCCTCTGCAGTCTTCTGTATCCTCTCATAGGGCGCAAAAATGAGGTGAAATCCACCAGCTACTATGAAAACATCTTCACCCGCTAATTCAATACCTCTTTTCACGGTATTAACAACACCCGAATGTGCACAGCCTGTAATAACGGACAAACCATTTTTCGTTCTGATGAAGATTGCCATGTCGTCATTCATATCGTCGTGAACAAATCTTCCGTTTTCAAGCCTGAAAGTTTCAGGAGATTTTTCGTATGGTGTAACCCTCGGAATTTCTCCACTGACAGCAACACCCTGAGCAAGTTTGAAGGGGTCTCTGATCATATAAAGTCTCGAATCGGACTCAATCTTCGCTCTTGAAAATGGTAGTGTGCCATCAATCAGTCTCCCCCTCACCCAGAGAAAACTTGGTTCAAAAAGGTTTGGATGTGTGATTATCGGGGCATTTGTCTTTTCCAGAACTTTAAGCAATCCTCCAGTATGATCAAAATGTCTGTGGCTCAGCACAATATAATCTATCTCATCCCATGAAAGGCCAAACTGTTCAAAGTTATGTTCAATTGCCAGTCCAGCTCCAGTATCGAGCAATATGCCGAGTTCTTCATCCCCATAAGCCTTTATGAACGCTGAGAAACCATATTCGCCCAGAAACTTTCCTGGCTTTGAGACAAAATTGTCAGCAACTATAAAGATTTCAGCTTTTTTCAATTCCCCGAACTCATCCACACCAGCCATACGTTCAACAGCACATAGATAGAAATAAATTTTTTGATGTTTTAATATTTGCAAATGCTGGTTTACGATCCCGAACTGTATAACAGAACTGGAGTTTTTCAGGACAGATGGCATGCCGGAAGAATGCTCTCAGAAATGTTAGCTGCGGAGTTCAGCAGGATTGATTTTGCCGTGGTTGCCATACCAGCTGGGGGTGTACCGGTTGGAGTGACGATTTCAGAAAGTCTTAAAACCGAGCTAAAGGTGATGATAGTATCTAAAATGCTCTTTCCATGGACTACAGAGGCGGGATTTGGAGCGATGAGCGTTTTTGGTGACGTTCAGTTGAACGAGAATGCAGTAAGATACTTTGGACTGGATGAAGAGTCCATAAATATTCAGATGAAGCTTACAGAGGAAAAAATCAAAAAAAGAGCCAGACTCATCCCTGACAGATTTCTGGATTTTGAAGGGTATAAAAAGGGAGTTCTGGTTGATGATGGACTTGCATCCGGATATACGATGCTCGTAGCCATTGAAAGTGCAAAAAGGTTTTTCGAGGAGATCTATGTTGCCGTTCCAACCGCTTCCAGAAGTGCCATAGATCTTATAGAGAACGAGTGCGATGGAGTTTTCTGTCTGAATTTGAAAGATTTTTATCCATTTGCTGTAGCGGAAGCATATGTGGAGTGGTATGATATTAGCGAGAAAGAGATGGTAGATCTACTGAAAAACCATTTAGAGGGAAAAATAAAAGATAACGGACCATATTGAACCAGATAAAACGCGTTCAGCCGTAAATTTACATATCCTGTCTTAACTCCAGCTTTCTCAGATCAATGCCCGAATGCAGATCAGGGTCTGAATACTAAGACGCATCCAGGACTTTCCTGGCTGACCATCTAAGATGGATCCTGGAAGCCAAACCAAATATCGCCGTAATACAGGCAAGCCAAAAAGACTGTGTGAGAATCGAGAAAACTTTGAATGAGATCTTTACACCCTCCATCTCAAATACGACATCTTCAACACCGTGAAATGGAATTTGAAGACCTGCAGGAACGTCCAGCCTCTCGGAAACAGTTGTAGTAAATACCGGTAAAATCAGAACGCTGACTAAAAAACTTATAACAAGAAATAGGATCTTCAGAGAGCCAAATCGAATCAGTTTTACTCCCCACCATTTTTCAACATTCAAAGAGCCAACAAAGAGGAAAAAACCTGAGAGCAGAGCTATGGCTGTTAAACCTCTGCAGAACCATTCCAGAAGTGGTGAAACCAATCTTTCTCCAGCAATCACAATATCAATTTTGAATGGAGAGATGTTCATCACAAGAAAATCAGCAATTCCAAAATGCCACCAGTAGCCAGTAAAAGGTAACAAAGCAGTTAAAATCCCGGCGATTATGCCAAGAGAGTTGATCCTCATGGTTCCACCTCCAGTGATGCCATGATGTCTATCTTTTGAGTTTTCATAATTTTTTTCATGATTTCACATCCAGAGTTATACCCAGCATCTCCAGAACTATTCTAAAATTCTGGACAGATACATCAGATCTAAATGAAAAACCTTCCTCCAGTCCACTGCCAACAAGTTCAACAGTCTTTGACTCTCCAGGACGGAGTTTTACCTCTTCCAGCAACTCCACTTTTACAGAAGTGGAACCATCAGATAATTCCGCAGACATATCCTTTATAATAACTGGAAAGTCGAATGGAGAATTTATTTCAAGAATGATTTTTACCGATTCTTGTGTGATGTCAATCCCAGTGATTTTGAAACTGTCTCCAGAGAAATCAATTGTGTAAAAATTACTAATTCTGTCAATAATCTGACCTGCATTCCCCAATAACGCCCTTTCTGTATCAAAATCGCTTTCATTAAGGGCTATGAAAACGGATAGCAATAGTATGATATAGGGTAGAAACCCAAGAAATATACCAAACGCCCTCTTGCCCATATTCTTAGATGGGGCATGAATCTAAATAAAACCTTTGACGGTATTTGAATTTTTGCTGTAAACTTTTGGTGTAATATCTCAGAACCTGATGATTAATAAGGATAAATAAGTGTTGCAAACCCCCAATTATCTTCATTTTCACCCCCAAGGTCAGTAAACATAACTATATTAATAATGTAAAGTCAAAATCACCAAAATGATACAAATTATAATTTTTTGAACTGTAAATTAACATAAGAGCAGTTGCTTTTAAAGATTGAAAAGCGGATATACAGAAATAGCAACTTTGAAGAGTTTAACCAAACAAAAAACATGCGCCGGCCGGGATTCGAACCCGGGGCAAGGGCTCGGCAAGCCTATCAAGGACTGGACAGGGAAAACCACAGCACACTCAAAGAAGCAGAACACAGATTGCAAAAGGTTCGATAAAAGTTAACGCTAACAGCGATAGCGTACAATTCCTAATGCAGCTTGCAGCATCGAAGAAACCTGTACAGGTAGTCATGGTCGCTGAGATTGAGGAGGCGAAAATCTCCAAGATTTCAGCGGATAACTGCGTGTTATTCTATCCGGAGGCTTCTCCAGAGACTGAAAGCTTCTGGAGTTCATTGGAACAGACTTCCAGACGAGTTAATTTTTCATTATATATAACATGTAAAAACGTGCGAAACTTACATGTAAAGCTAACAGTGGAGAAAATTACCGAAATACATGAAGCCTGAAGATTGAGATTCACGTTAAGGAAGAAGATAAATAACGATTAAGAGGGTCGTGAGAGAAGTATCTGAGAGTGATCTTGCAAGCCATGAAGTTTGAACCGGACCAAAGTTAACCTAAAATGCAAACATTTTTTAACAATTTTTGTCAAACTTTATAACATGGTAAAACTTGAGATTAAAAAGATTAAGGGTCATAGATACCTGTACATCAAGGATAAAGTTAAGGTTAACGATAAAAGCTTACCTATCTCCATCTATGTTGGTAGATTGGAGAAAATAGCCATAGACAAGTTTACCAAGAAACTTGAGAAATACCAGATAACCAGGTTAACTAAATTCACGGACTTCTGGCTGAAAAAACACCGGGTGTATCTCAATAACGAAAAAGCATACAATATAGAAGTCTTGCACTACAGTTATCACCTCTTCAGAGAGTACTATCCAGATGAAATGAGAAGATATCAAGAATCTGTTTTTGCCCGCTATGTGCAGGGAACGACAGCCATTGAAGGTAACACCATCACATTGAGGCAGGCTGAAGAGTTGCTTGAACACAACGTAACTCCGGCTGGCAAATCGTTGAGAGAAGTCTATGAGATTGTGAACTTCAGGAAACTCAGAGAGTTTATGGATGGCTACGAGGGTGATGTGTCGGAGAGGCTAATCAAAAAGATACACGCAATAATCATGCAGGATTTGCTTGAATCCGCAGGAGAATACCGCCGCATCCAAGTTCTAATCGAGAAAGCGGATCACGAGCCACCACCAGCTTTCGAAGTGCCAGATTTGATGAAGGATCTTGTGAATTGGTATAGGCAGAATCGGAACATGCACCCATTTGAGCTTGCAGTATTGCTTCACACAAAATTCGTAACGATTCACCCATTCATAGATGGGAATGGCAGAGTTGCAAGGGCTTTGATTAATTTCGTGCTGGAGAGGAATGGTTATCCAACCCTTTACCTCGGTTTGGAGAACAGAGAAAGCTATTTAGACGTGGTAGCAGAAGGAAATAAAGAGGATTATTTACCGATAATCGATTTCATGTACGACATTTATATCAATCAGCACAGGATGATCCTCAACGAGATATATGGCAAAATCAAGAAGGGTGAGATCAAGGCTTTCCCTGAGATGGATGAACTCGTGAAACAGTTTTTCAAGTTGACGGCCAAGAGCTGACTTTTCTTTTTATCAGTATTTTCTTCTATTAAAATTAAATAAAAAAATAGTGTCTGGAGAGGTACCATCAAAAACATGGGAGATATAAGGATATAATTCACCCATGGATTAGCAAAAACTAACATTTACGAGATAATCTCTCCATCCTTTTCAACAAATACCATTTTATCTCCTTCTTTAATTCCCAACTTTTTAATTCGAAACTCAAATGTGGGACTATTATCTAACTGTTATATAATGGAGGAGTTTGCTATGAAAAGGATTGGAGAAACTAAAATCAGGAAGTTAACGCCTAAACCCCACCTAACCTACCCTTTAATCCAACTTCCTCCAGAGTTCGCCGAAGTAATCGGGAAGAAAGCCCAGATCTTCGAGACCGAATACGAGGGGAATAGAGCTTTTCTGGTGGTGGTAGGCGAGGAAGTTATAAAACCCGACGATAACCCTGAGTTGGAAAAACGCTTGGAAGAACTCGAACACAAATAATAAAGAGCTATACAACTACTTAACAAAAATCACCGATAACTCTCACAACAAAAACGAAAAAACATGCGCCGGCCGGGATTCGAACCCGGGGCAAGGGCTCGGCAAGCCCTGGTGTTACCAGACTACACCACCGGCGCCTGACTTTTATTAACATTTCCTTGCTGGCTTAAGCTTGGACATACATTGCGGGTTCAGACTCACACTAGATGGACACCTAAACTGCCCCATCCGTATTAATAAGACTTTCGCAATGGGGTCTGCAATGAGGTCAAAACTAACAAACATATCCTCAAACAATTATTAAAATTTCTTTAATGTTCTTACCCAACCACACCTCAGCCAGTTTGCAAAACCTCCTTTTCCATGAATCCCAGAGCTACCAGGATCACAACTAAAAGCACATTCAAAGCTGCGAACTTATAAACAGAATTCATTGTATACTGATGCAAATCCCTCAAACCAAACGACTTTGCCAACTTAAAAACGTCCTCGATAGCTGGCCTCACAGGTTTAAACTCCTTCCATCTCAGAAGTAGATTCATCGATCTCATCTTCAAAAGCCTTAAATCTCTTCTTCTCACACTCTAAATCCCTGGAATCGAAAATGTTAGGTATTTTCTTCAATAGTCCCATCTGAAGTCCCTTTGGTCCACCACTAAAGAAATTTTCACCTAAGACACCAGAGGGGGCTTATATCTCCCCCCTAAATAAGTTTTGCTGTTTTTAATGGGTTTATTTCAAGCAGAAAAGAATTTGGCTGTGTCTCTTTGCACTAGGAGGTTGATGGCTTGGCTGTTGAATGTTCGGAGTGGTTATAATGGAGATTGGCTTAGGGATTTTGTAAGCACCCTAAAAATTTCTTATTCAATCTTCAATCCAAATCTTCAATCCAATACTCAGCCTAACATCAACCCTCAAAAACCCAGGGATCTACACAGGGA